>NZ_JAJSLU010000005.1:346446-385984 GCF_023063025.1 Pseudomonas sp. YL2
CCTGCTCGCGTTTGCGGGGTACCAGTCAAACAAATGTTGGCTGACACTCCGCAATCGCGAGCAGGCTCACTCCTACAGAGGTTATGTGTAGCGCTTACAGCGGCATCGTGTAATGCAGCGCGTAGCTTTCTACACCGTCGTTGCTGCTGGCCAGGCCGGCGTTGGAGTAGTGCGTCGCACGAATCCCCACTTCATGCCCACCGTTGAAGCGCAGACCAAAACCGATACGGTCTTCGAACTGGAAAGAACCGCCGATGTTGTTGCTTTCATACTTGGTGTTGGAGAACGCTGCGACACCAATACCCGCCTCAACGTACGGTTTGACCGACTGACCGGCAAACTCGTAAACGAATACCGGGGAGAACGACAGGCTGTTGTTGCTGGAAGTCTTGTCACCTTCCCAGTAAGTGTAAGCGCCGCTCCAGTAACCGGTCAGGCGACCGACATCACTTTGCAGCCAGCTCTTGTCCCAATCGAAATTCATGCCCAGGCGATAAGTCATGGTCGAATCGCTGGTCGCACCCACTGCAAATTCAACACCTGCAGCTTGCGCGGTAATACTTTGCCCCATCAGTGCGGCCGCAATCGCGGCCAAGCAGAATAGTCGCTTCACTTTGAAACTTCCTTTTCCGGAACGATCGTTTGGTTTTCTAGATAACTCATCGCTATAGAAGCTAGCGCCTGATTAGAAGTTCAGCTGTTTTTTTAGTTATTTCACATTTTTTTTACAAGCTGAATTTTTCGACGTCGCCGGCAACCTGACCCAGCAGGGGCAGGGTCTTGCGGAAGAACGCGGGGTCGGCACTGGTCCAGAATCTGACCGGGCGGTTCGGCCCCTTGGCGAGCAGATCACGTTCGGCCAGCAACCGTTGCAGTTGCCGCGCTACGGCTGCGCCAGTGTCAATCAGGCTGATGCTGTCGGGAATCATCGTCTTGAGCATCGGCTTGAGAAACGGATAGTGAGTGCAACCGAGAATGATCGTGTCGCAACCGTTGGCCAGCAGCGGGTCGACGTAGTGCTGCAGCAACGTGCGCAACTCGGCGCTGTGCAGATCACCGCTTTCAATCAGTTCCACCAAGCCGGGGCACGGCTGGGTGATGACGCGAACGTCAGCAGCGAAGCGGTCGAGCAACGCGGCGAACTTGGCACTCTGCAACGTGCCGGTGGTGGCGAGTACGCCAACCACACCGCTGCGGGTAGCGGCAGCTGCGGGTTTGACCGCTGGCTCCATGCCAACGATCGGCCACTCGGGGAAATCCCGGCGCAGATCGGCAACCGCGGCCACCGTCGCCGTGTTGCAGGCGATCACCAGGGCCTTGGCGCCCTGCTCCCGGAAAAAGCCGGCCATCACATTGCAGCGCTGGCGGATGAACTCCGGAGTTTTCTCGCCGTAGGGAATATGCCCGCAATCGGCGAAATACAGCAGTGATTCATGGGGCAGCAAATGCTGGATTTCAGCCAGTACCGACAAGCCGCCAACACCGGAGTCGAACACCGCGATCGGCGCCTCACGCATGCTGCGAACCACAGACGCTGCACCCCGGATCACGCTTGACCCGCAATTCACGGAAGCGCGAACCCAAGGCATCGATCAACAGCAAACGCCCCACCAACGGTTCGCCAAAACCGACCAGCACTTTCAACGCTTCAAGCGCTTGCAGGCTGCCGACCAGCCCCACCAGCGGCCCGACCACACCGGCTTCGCTGCACGTCAGTTCGGCTTCGCTGCCATGCCCGTACAGGCAGTGGTAGCACGGACTTTCCGGGCGGCGCGGGTCGAACACCGACAACTGCCCTTCCAGACGAATCGCCGCGCCGCTGACCAGCGGCTTGCACGCGGCCACACACGCGGCGTTGACCGCTTCGCGGGTGGAAAAGTTATCGGAACAGTCGAGCACCAGATCCACCGCAACCACGGCGACGGCCAGGGAATCCTCGTCCAGCGCCTGACGATGAGGCACCAGTTTAATCTCGGGATTGATCGCGCTCAGGCGCTTGAGCGCCGAGTCGACCTTGCTCATGCCGACGCTGTCGGTGTCATGAATGATCTGGCGCTGCAGGTTGGTCAGGTCGACCGTGTCGAAATCCGCCAGATGCAACTCACCGACACCCGCCGCCGCCAGGTACAGCGCCACCGGCGCGCCGAGACCGCCAAGGCCGACAATCAGCACACGGCTGTCTTTCAGCTTCAGTTGCCCATCGATATCGATGTGTTGCAGCAGAATCTGCCGGCTGTAGCGCAGCAATTCCTGATCATTCAGCACGGCAGGCGCCCCAGGCTGATCCGTTGATGGCCGCCCAGATCGGTGCGGCTGTGGACTTGTTCAAAACCGCGAGTGAGCAACAGATCACGCACGGCTTGGGCTTGATCATAGCCGTGTTCGAGCATCAGCCAGCCGCCGGCTTCCAGATGATCCGGAGCCTGGGCGACAATCAGGCGCAGATCGTCGAGCCCGTCGACACCGGCCACCAGCGCACTGGCCGGTTCGAAGCGCACGTCGCCCTCGACCAGATGCGGGTCGGCAGCCGCGATGTACGGCGGGTTGCTGATGATCAGATTGAAGCGCTGGCCTTCGAGGGCGCTGAACCAGTGGCTGCTCAGCACCGTGGCGTTGTTCAGGTTCAAGCGCTGACGGTTGCGTTCGGCAAGGGCCACGGCTTCCAGCACGCGGTCCACCGCCGTGACGTTCCATGCCGGGCGTTCGCTGGCCAAGGCCAGGGCAATCGCGCCGCTGCCGGTGCCCAGATCGAGGACTTTCGCCGGCGTTGCCGCCAGCAGCTCCAACGCGGCCTCGACCAGCAATTCGGTGTCCGGGCGCGGGATCAGAGTGTGCGGCGCCACTTCCAGATCGAGCTTCCAGAACCCCTGCTGACCAAGGATGTAGGCCACCGGCTCGCCACTTCGACGCCGTTGCAGGTACTCGGTAAAAATCAGCACCGCTTCGCTGGGTACGATGCGCTCGGGCCAGGTGTGCAGGAAGCTTCGCGATTTGCCCAGTGCCGCTGCCAGGAGCAATTCGGCATCCAGGCGCGCGGTGGGCGAGTCCGGCAATTCGGCAGCGCGCAACAGACTGGCAATGATGGTCATTTATTCACCTATCGCTGCAAGCTGGTCGGCCTGGTATTCGGCCAGCAAAGGCTCGATCACCGCTTCAACGCCACCGGCGAGGATTTCATCGAGGGAGTACAGGGTCAGGTTGACGCGATGGTCAGTGACCCGGCCCTGGGCAAAGTTGTACGTGCGAATGCGCTCGGAACGGTCACCGGAACCGACCAACAACTTACGCTCGCTGGCAATCGCATTCGCCGCCGCTGCGGTTTGCTGATCGTTGAGTTTGGCCGACAGCCAGGCCATCGCCCGGGCACGGTTCTTGTGCTGGGAACGTTCTTCCTGACACTCGACGACGGTGCCGGTCGGTATGTGCGTGATGCGGATCGCCGAGTCGGTGGTGTTGACGTGCTGACCACCGGCCCCGGAGGAGCGGTAAGTGTCGACACGCAGATCCGCCGGGTTGATCTCGATGGCTTCCCGTTCGTCCGGCTCGGGCAACACCGCCACGGTGCAGGCCGAGGTGTGGATACGGCCCTGGGATTCGGTGGCGGGTACACGCTGTACGCGGTGCGCGCCGGACTCGAATTTCAGCTTGCCGTAAACGTTGTCGCCTTCAATGCGTGCGATGACTTCTTTATAGCCACCGTGCTCGCCTTCGTTTTCCGAAAGAATCTCCACGCGCCAGCCACGTCGTTCGGCGTAACGCGAGTACATGCGGAACAGATCGCCGGAGAAGATCGCCGCCTCGTCGCCACCGGTACCGGCGCGAATTTCGAGAAAGACGTTACGCCCGTCATTGGGATCCTTGGGCAGCAACATGCGCTGCAGATCATCTTCCAGCCTGATCAGCAATTCCTTGGCTTCGCGGACTTCTTCCACAGCCATTTCACGCATGTCCGGGTCGCTGTCCTTGAGCAGCGCCTGGGCGCCTTCAAGATCACTTTGTACGCCGAGCAGCTTTTTGTAGCCTTGTACCACCGGCTCGAGTTCGGCGTATTCCTTGGAATAGGCGCGGAATTTGGCTTGATCGGCAATGACTTCGCCGTCGCCGAGCAGCGCGGTCAGTTCCTCGAAACGGTCCTGGAGGGTGTCCAGCTTGTTGAGCAGTGACGCTTTCATTGCGGTTTTTTATCCGAAAAACTATCCGGTGAGCCCTCGAGGGCAAAGAGTTCCTGGGCCATGGCCAGCGCATCGAGGCGGCCTTCGGCAGAAAGCTTTTTCAATTGCACGCTGGGCGCATGCAACAGTTTATTGGTCAGGCCGCGGGCCAGTTGCCCGAGCACATCTTCGGCGTTGCCGCCGTTGGCCAGCAGACGCAGGGCTTTTTGCAGCTCCTCGTCGCGCAGGCGTTCGCTTTGTTGCCGATAAGCCTTGAGCACATCGACCGCCGCCAGCTCACGCAGACGCACCATGAAATCGTCGGCGCCGACCGAGACCATCTCTTCCGCCGCCTGGGCTGCGCCCTGACGACTTTTGAGGTTCTCGGCAACCACTTCGTGCAGATCATCGACGCTGTACAGGTAAACGTCGTCGAGTTCGCCGACTTCCGGCTCGATGTCGCGGGGTACGGCGATGTCGACCATGAAGATCGGTTTGTGCTTGCGCTGCTTCAGCGCGCTTTCCACCGCGCCCTTGCCGAGGATCGGCAACTGGCTGGCGGTCGAACTGATCACGATATCGCTGCGCACCAGTTCCGCCGGAATGTCCGAGAGCAGCACCGCGTGCGCGCCGAACTGCTCGGCCAGCAGGCTGGCACGCTCCAGCGTACGGTTGGCGACCACGATGCGCTTGACCCCCAGCTCGTGCAAATGGCGGGCGACCAGCGTGATGGTCTCGCCGGCGCCGATCAACAGAGCCTGGCTGCGCTGCAAATCACTGAAAATCTGTTTGGCCAGGCTGACGGCGGCAAACGCCACGGACACCGGGTTTTCGCCGATGGCGGTGTCGGTACGCACTTGCTTGGCGGCATTGAACGTCGCTTGAAACAGCCGCCCCAGCAGCGGGCCGATGGTCCCAGCCTCGCGAGCCACGGCGTAGGCCGATTTCATCTGGCCGAGAATCTGCGGTTCGCCCAGCACCAGCGAGTCGAGCCCGGAGGCGACGCGCATCATGTGACGAACTGCCGCATCATCTTCATGCACATAAGCACTCGCGCGCAGCTCATCGAGGCTTAAATGGTGATAATCGGCCAGCCAGCGCAGAACCAGATCAGCCGAAACCTGATCCTGTTCTATATACAGCTCACTGCGATTGCAGGTGGAGAGGATCGCAGCTTCGCGGCTGTCGGTGAGTCGGCAGAGCTGCTGCAAGGCCTCCACCAGCTGCTCAGGGGTAAAGGCCACGCGCTCGCGGACGTCTACTGAAGCAGTCTTGTGGTTAATACCGAGTGCAAGGAAGGCCATTCAAGGTCGCTGATGGTGACGTGAAGCCGGCAATTGTCCTACTTCGTCAGATTCAGAACAACTACCGCTGACTATTGTCCCAATTGTCGGCCACTATAAAGGCCACATTCGAGACTCGGTTATGTTTGGCCGAAGGCTTGTGTCATGATGATCCGACCGCAGGTTAGTCGTCCTTCTCCTATATGAATAGATCTTCCGCGTTGCTCCTTGCTTTTGTCTTCCTCAGCGGCTGCCAGGCCATGGCACCCGTTTCGCCGGACGGTACCCCGCCGGTCGAAGACACCACGCCCGCGCCTGAAAAACCCAAGGTTTACAGCTCGTTCAGCGAGGAAACCGTTTTCAGCCTGTTGAGCGCCGAACTCGCCGGCCAGCGCAATCGTTTCGACATTGCCCTGGACAACTACGTGACCCAGGCGATCAATACTCAGGACCCGGGGGTTTCCGAGCGTGCGTTCCGCATCGCCGAATACCTCGGTGCCGACCAGCCTGCGCTGGACACCGCCCTGATCTGGGCAAAAAACGCTCCGGACGACCTCGAAGCGCAACGCGCCGCCGCCGTGCAACTGGCCCGCGCCGGGCGTTATGACGACTCCATGGTTTATATGGAGAAAGTCCTGCAGGGCAAGGGCGACACCCATTTCGACTTCCTCGCGCTGTCGGCCGCCGATACCGATCAGGAAACCCGCAACGGCCTGATGAAAAGTTTCGACCGTCTGCTACAGCGCCACCCGAAGAACAGCCAGCTGATTTTCGGCAAGGCCCTGCTGCTGCAACAGGACGGCGACAATAAAGCCGCTCTGACCCTGCTCGAAGACAATCCGCCGGAAGAAGGCGAGATTGCGCCGATCCTGCTGCGCGCGCGTCTGCTGCAAACCATGAATCGTGGCGACGAAGCCCTGCCGCTGTTGCGGAAAAGCATCAAGAAATACCCGGACGACAAGCGCCTGCGCCTGACTTATGCGCGCACGCTGGTTGAACAGGACCGGATGGATGACGCCAAGGTCGAGTTCTCCACCCTCGTTCAGCAATACCCGGAAGACGACGAACTGCGTTATTCGCTGGCACTGGTGTGCCTGGAAGCCAAGGCCTGGGACGAGGCCAAGGGTTACCTGGAAGACCTGATCGCCCGGGAAAGCCACGTTGACTCGGCGCACCTGAACCTGGGTCGCATCGCCGAAGAACGCAACGACCCGCAGGGCGCGCTGATCGAATACGCGCAGGTCGGCCCTGGCAATGACTACCTGCCGGCACAACTGCGTCAGGCCGATATTCTGATGAACAACGGCAAGACCGCCGAAGCCCAGAGCAAACTGGCGGCCGAACGCGATGCCCAGCCGGATTACGCTATCCAGTTGTATCTGATCGAATCCGAAACCCTGTCGGCCAACAAACAGGACGACAAGGCCTGGAAAACCCTGGATAAAGCCTTGCAGCAATACCCTGACGATCTGAATCTGCTCTACACCCGGGCCATGCTCGCGGAAAAACGCAATGATCTCGCACAGATGGAAAAAGACCTGCGCCTGATCATCAAGCGCGACCCGGACAACGCCATGGCGCTCAATGCGCTGGGCTATACCCTGTCCGATCGCACCACCCGCTACGCTGAAGCCAAGGCCCTGATCGAACAGGCGCACCAGATCAATCCGGAAGACCCGGCGGTACTCGACAGCCTCGGCTGGGTGAATTTCCGCATGGGCAATCTGGACGACGCCGAGAAATATCTGCGTCAGGCGCTCGAGCGTTTCCCGGACCACGAAGTCGCCGCGCACCTGGGCGAAGTGTTGTGGGTCAAGGGCAATCAGCGCGAGGCCAAACAAGTCTGGGGCAAGTACCTCAAAGATCAGCCCGACAGCACCATCCTGCGCAGCACCATCAAGCGCCTGACCGGATCCGAGACTCTTTAACTCATGTTTTTGCGCCACGTTATTGTTTTCAGCTTCATAGCCCTGCTCGCCGGTTGCGCGGGCTTCGGCGCTCGCGAATCGGTCGAGGGCCACGGCAGTCCGGCTCAGTGGGCCGCGAACAAACAACAGCTGGCCGGCCTCGACGGCTGGCAGATCGACGGCAAGATCGGCATTCGCGCGCCGAAAGACTCCGGCAGCGGCACGCTGTTCTGGCTGCAACGTCAGGACTACTACGACATTCGCCTGTCCGGCCCGCTGGGTCGTGGCGCGGCACGTCTGACCGGGCGCCCGGGCAAGGTTTCGCTGGAAGTCGCCAATCAGGGCCGCTATGACTCCGAGTCACCGGAAGCGCTGCTCGAAGAGCAACTCGGCTGGAAGCTGCCGGTATCCAATCTGGCCTGGTGGGTCCGTGGCCTGCCGGCCCCCAGCAGCAAAAGCCGTCTGACCCTCGATAACGACAGTCGCCTGGCCAATCTGGAACAGGACGGCTGGAAAGTCGAGTACCTCAGCTACGCCGAGCAAAACGGTTACTGGCTGCCCGAGCGGATCAAGCTGCATGGCACCGATCTGGACGTGACGCTGGTGATCAAGACCTGGCAACCGCGTAAATTGGGGCAATAAAGCATGACCGCTCCACGCCTGACGCTGCCGTCGCCGGCCAAGCTCAACCTGATGCTGCACATTCTCGGACGCCGCGCGGACGGCTACCACGAATTGCAGACGCTGTTTCAGTTTGTCGATTACGGCGACGAAATCACCTTCGCCGTGCGCGATGACGGCGTGATTCATCTGCACACCGAATTCGCTGGCGTGCCCCACGACAGCAACCTGATCGTGCGCGCGGCGAAAATGCTGCAGCAACAGTCCGGCTGCACACTCGGCATCGACATCTGGATCGACAAGGTGCTGCCCATGGGCGGCGGCATCGGTGGCGGCAGCTCGAATGCGGCGACCACCCTGCTCGGCCTCAATCACTTGTGGCAACTGGGCTGGGATGAAGATCGCCTCGCCGCGCTGGGCCTGTCGCTCGGCGCCGACGTGCCGGTTTTCGTCCGTGGTCACGCGGCTTTTGCCGAGGGCGTGGGCGAGAAACTGACCCCGGTCGACCCCGAAGAACCGTGGTATCTGGTGCTTGTGCCGCAAGTCTCTGTAAGTACGGCAGAAATTTTTTCCGATCCTTTGTTGACACGTAACACGCCGCCCATTAAAGTGCGCCCCGTTCCCGAGGGAAACAGTCGAAATGACTGCTTGCCGGTGGTTGCAAGGCGTTATCCAGAAGTACGTAACGCATTGGATTTGTTAGGTAAATTTACCGAAGCAAAACTCACCGGAACTGGAAGTTGTGTGTTTGGGGGCTTCCCAAGCAAAGCTGAAGCTGATAAAGTCTCGGCCCTTCTGACAGAGACCCTTACAGGGTTTGTAGCGAAAGGAAGCAACGTTTCGATGTTGCATCGCAAGCTGCAAAGTCTGCTCTAAAAGGAATCAAGTGCCAGGCACTTGAAGCAACAGATACAGGGGCGTCGCCAAGCGGTAAGGCAGCAGGTTTTGATCCTGCCATGCGTTGGTTCGAATCCAGCCGCCCCTGCCATTTTCTATACTCATCCAGGTTACCCTCAGCCTCTAGGTACTGCGCGTGTCCAAGATGATGGTCTTTACGGGGAACGCTAACCCCGATCTGGCTCGGCGTGTTGTACGTCAGCTGCATATCCCTCTCGGTGACATCTCTGTCGGTAAATTCTCCGACGGCGAAATTACTGCCGAGATCAATGAAAACGTTCGCGGTAAAGACGTTTTCATTATTCAGCCGACTTGCGCTCCGACCAACGATAACCTGATGGAACTGGTAGTGATGGCTGATGCCTTCCGCCGCTCCTCGGCTACTCGTATTACTGCTGTTATTCCTTATTTTGGTTATGCCCGTCAGGATCGCCGTCCGCGTTCCGCACGTGTGGCTATCAGCGCGAAAGTCGTTGCTGACATGCTTACCGTAGTCGGCATCGACCGTGTTCTCACGGTTGATCTGCATGCTGACCAGATTCAGGGTTTCTTCGATATTCCGGTAGATAACATCTACGGCTCCCCGGTTCTGGTGGATGACATTGAAGATCAGCGCTTCGAAAACCTGATGATCGTGTCCCCGGACATTGGTGGCGTCGTGCGTGCACGGGCTGTTGCCAAATCCCTGGGCGTGGATCTCGGGATCATCGACAAACGCCGTGAGAAAGCCAATCACTCTGAAGTGATGCATATCATCGGTGATGTCGAAGGGCGTACCTGCATTCTGGTCGATGACATGGTCGATACCGCCGGCACTCTGTGCCACGCGGCCAAGGCCCTGAAAGAGCATGGCGCAGCCAAGGTCTTTGCCTACTGCACACACCCTGTGCTGTCGGGTCGGGCCATCGAGAATATCGAAAATTCCGTGCTGGACGAGCTGGTGGTGACTAACACCATCCCGCTGTCCGCTGCAGCACAAGCCTGTGCACGTATCCGTCAACTGGATATCGCACCGGTTGTTGCCGAAGCGGTTCGCCGCATCAGCAATGAAGAATCGATCAGCGCGATGTTCCGTTAAGGGCCCTGCCCTTCTCGAAATGTCTCGTTGACGAAAAGCGCCCCGCCCCGGCATTCCTGTCGGGGCGGGGCTTTTTTGCCCATACCGTGTTTGGCGCTGGTCGCAAACGCCACTCGGTCATGGCTATTTTGGAGATACAAAATGAACGATTTTACTCTGAATGCTGAAGTGCGTTCCGACCTGGGGAAAGGTGCGAGCCGCCGCCTGCGTCGTCTCGCCGCTCTGGTTCCAGCTGTTGTTTACGGTGGCGACAAAGCCCCTGAATCCATCAGCATGCTGGCCAAAGAAGTTGCCAAACTGCTCGAAAACGAAGCGGCTTACAGCCACATCATCGAGCTGAACGTTGGTGGCAAGAAACAAAACGTCGTCATCAAAGCCCTGCAACGTCACCCGGCCAAAGGCCACGTGATGCACGCTGACTTCGTACGCGTTGTAGCTGGCCAGAAACTGACCGCTATCGTTCCTGTGCACTTCATCAACGAAGCTGCTCCAGTGAAGAAAGGCGGCGAAATCTCGCACGTTGTTGCCGAGATCGAAGTTTCCTGCCTGCCAAAAGACCTGCCTGAGTTCATCGAAGTCGACCTGGCTAACGCTGAAATCGGCACCATCGTTCACCTGTCGGACCTCAAAGCTCCTAAAGGTGTTGAGTTCGTTGCTCTGGCACACGGCGATGACAAGGCAGTAGCCAACGTCCACGCTCCACGTGTTGCTCCAGAAGCTACCGAAGAAGGCGCAGCAGAGTAATTTCACTCTGTTCGTCGGAGTGAGTGAAACATCGCGGACTGGAACGTAGCGAGAAAGCGGGCGAGAACGCGGAGTTTACATTCATGGTAAATGAGCAATTTTCGTCCACTTTCGCCGCCTTCACTGATCGCGGCGATGTTAACCACCACTCCAAGGAAGGGCCCCTATCGTGACTGCCATCAAACTGATCGTTGGCCTGGGTAATCCAGGCGCTGAATACGAACAGACCCGGCATAACGCAGGGGCCCTTTTTGTTGAGCGCATCGCTGCCACGCAAGGTGTGAACCTTGTGGCCGATCGCAAATATTTCGGCCTGACCGGACGCTACTCGCATCAGGGTCAGGATGTTCGTCTGCTGATTCCCACCACCTACATGAACCGCAGCGGCCAGGCCGTGGCGGCACTCGCCGGTTTCTTCCGCATCAAGCCTGAAGAAATCCTGGTGGCGCACGACGAACTCGACCTGCCTCCGGGCGTCGCCAAGCTCAAGCAGGGCGGCGGCCATGGCGGTCACAACGGGTTGCGCGACATCATCGCGCAACTGGGCAATCAGAATACTTTCTACCGCCTGCGGCTTGGCATCGGCCACCCGGGCGTCGCCAGTATGGTTTCAAATTTCGTCCTGGGTCGTGCGCCACGCGCCGAACAGGAAAAACTCGATGCCAGCATCGACTTTGCCCTCGGCGTGCTGCCGGATATCCTCGCCGGTGAATGGAACCGCGCGATGAAAAACCTGCACAGCCAGAAGGCCTGACTCTAATCCGAGGGGAAACACCATGGGATTCAATTGCGGCATCGTCGGCCTGCCTAACGTCGGCAAGTCCACCCTGTTCAACGCCCTGACCAAATCCGGTATCGCGGCCGAGAACTTCCCCTTCTGCACCATCGAGCCGAACAGCGGCATCGTGCCGATGCCGGATCCGCGCCTGGAAGCCCTGGCGGCCATCGTCAATCCGAAGCGCATCCTGCCGACCACCATGGAATTCGTCGACATTGCTGGCCTGGTGGCCGGCGCGTCGAAAGGTGAAGGTCTGGGCAACAAGTTCCTGGCCAACATCCGCGAAACCGACGCCATCGCTCACGTGGTGCGCTGCTTCGAAGACGACAACGTGATCCACGTGTCCAACAGCGTCGACCCGAAGCGCGACATCGAAATCATCGACCTGGAACTGATCTTCGCCGACCTCGACAGCTGCGAGAAGCAACTGCAGAAAGTCGCGCGCAACGCCAAGGGCGGTGACAAGGACGCCGTGGTTCAGAAAGCTCTGCTTGAGCAACTGATCGCGCACTTCACCGAGGCCAAGCCTGCGCGCAGCCTGATGAAGAACATGAGCGCTGATGAAAAGTCGGTGATCAAGGGCTTCCACCTGCTGACCACCAAACCGGTCATGTACATCGCCAACGTCGCTGAAGACGGTTTCGAGAACAACCCGCACCTGGACGTGGTCAAGGCCATCGCCGAAGAAGAAGGCGCCATGGTTGTTCCGGTGTGCAACAAGATCGAAGCGGAAATCGCCGAGCTCGATGACGGCGAAGAGAAAGACATGTTCCTCGAGGCCTTGGGCCTGGAAGAGCCTGGCCTGAACCGCGTGATCCGCGCCGGCTACGAAATGCTGCACCTGCAGACCTACTTCACCGCCGGTGTCGAAGAAGTCCGCGCCTGGACCGTCCGCGTCGGTGCCACCGCACCACAAGCTGCTGGCGTGATCCACACCGACTTCGAAAAAGGCTTCATCCGCGCCGAAGTCATCGCCTACAACGACTTCATCCAGTACAAGGGCGAAGCCGGTACCAAGGAAGCCGGTAAATGGCGCCTGGAAGGCAAGGACTACATCGTCAAAGACGGCGACGTGATGCACTTCCGCTTCAACGTGTAAGCGACACGCCCAAGAAAAAGCCGCGTTTGATACGCGGCTTTTTTGTGCCTGACAGATTTGTTTGCAACACCACCAATCCCCCTGTGGGAGCGGGCTTGCTCGCGAAGGCGGTGGGTCAGCCACATTAATATCGACTGATATACCGCCTTCGCGAGCAAGCCCGCTCCCACAGTTGGAATTGTGTAGGTCAGGTTTTTTTGGTGCGTGGCAGGAAGATCGCCAGCACGCCAAACAACGGCAAAAAAGAGCACAGGAAATACACGTACTCGATACCGTGCACATCCGCCAGATGCCCCAGCAACGCCGCACCAATCCCGCCGAAGCCAAACATCAAGCCGAAGAACACCCCGGCAATCATCCCGACGTTACCCGGCACCAGCTCTTGCGCATACACCACAATCGCCGAGAACGCCGAGGCGAGAATGAAGCCGATCACTACGCTGAGGACAGTGGTCCAGAACAGATCGACGTGCGGCATCAGCAAGGTAAACGGTGCCACGCCGAGAATCGAAAACCAGATCACCGCCTTACGCCCGATCTTGTCGCCAATCGGCCCGCCAAAGAACGTCCCCGCTGCCACCGCACCGAGAAACAGGAACAGGTGCAGTTGCGAGCTGGCCACCGACAGGTCGAACTTCTCGATCAGGTAGAAGGTGAAATAGCTGGTGAGGCTGGCCATGTAGAAATACTTGGAGAACACCAGCAGGCCGAGCACTACCAGCGCACTGATCACCCTGCCCTTCGACAGTCCGTGAGTCGCCGCCTGACCAGCCTTGAGCTTGAACAGGTTCAGGTGATGGGCGTACCAGCGGCTGATGCGATACAGCACGAACAGTGCAAACACTGCGAACAGACCGAACCACGCCACGTTGCCCTGACCGAACGGAATGATGATCGCCGCCGCCAGCAACGGGCCGAACGCAGAACCGGCGTTACCACCGACCTGGAAGGTCGATTGCGCCAGACCAAAGCGTCCGCCCGAGGCCAACCGCGCGATCCGCGAAGCCTCGGGGTGGAAAGTCGAGGAGCCGATACCGATCAGCGCCGCCGCCAACAGAATCAATGGAAAACTGCCGACCACCGACATCATCACGATGCCAATCAGCGTGCAGATCGAACCTGCCGGCAACAGCCACGGTTTCGGATGGCGGTCAGTGTGATAACCGACCCACGGCTGCAGCAACGATGCTGTCAGTTGAAAGGTCAGGGTAATCAAACCGACTTGGGTGAAGCTCAAGCCATAGTTGGCTTTGAGCATCGGATAGATCGACGGCAGCACCGACTGAATCAGGTCGTTGATCAAATGCGCCAGCGCCACTGCGCCGATGATACGCATCACCAACGGGCTGCTTTGCGGAGGAGCGGACGCCGAGGCAGCGGCGGTCTGAACGTTGCTGATAGCCATGAAAGTTTCCGTACAGCAGATGGGTGCACGCAGGCAGGTGCGTCAATGTGCCATTTTTCGGTGCGCCAGCGCCATCCCCTTAGCCAGCTAACTAACTGACTGACCGTCGCACGCAAAGTGATAGCGCAACGCCATGGTCTGAATCTTGCCTTGCTTCTCCCCTCGAACGCGGCGGCCTTACAAAGGCCTCCGAGAATGGGAAGTTTCGCTACAGAGCCGGCCTACAGAGCGGGCGAGAGTGAACTTTCGAGGCCTTTTAGCAGGGCACGACATCCAGGTCACACGACCGCGATGCACGCCATTGGTGCGTGGTGTCCAGAGGAGTCATGAGGCATGCAGGCTTTCTTGTCACCGGGGATCAAATTGCTGGGGCGGTTTGGCTTCGCACGTAAATTCCAGTTGTTGTTTCTACTGTTCATTCTGCCGTTGGCCGGCAGCCTGTTGATGATCGGCCAGGACTATCGCGACAGGCTCAACCTGATTTCCGGCGAACGCGCCGGCGTACGCCAGTTGCTCAGCCTTGATGCGCTGGACAACCTGCTCGCCGCCCAGCGTGACCGCGCCGCCCGTTGGCGCGCCACCGAAACCAATCGCCAGCCAACCCCGGCGACCCTCGCCGCCATGGCGGCGTTTGACGCGGTGCAACCAGCCGTCCAGCAAGCCACCAGTGATTTGGGCAACGCGCTGAAAAATGAAGGTGCCGAAGGCGAAACCCTCACCCGCTATCAAGCCCTGCAAACCGCGCTCGGCGGTCTGGATTCGAAAAGCCTGAGCGGCGTCGGTTGGTGGCCGGACGGCTACGACCGTTTCACCAACGCCCTCAGCGCCCTGCAAGCCTTGCGCGAGCAAATCGTCATGGACAACCGCCTGACGCTGGCGCCATGGCTGGAGACCTATCTGCTGACGCAGATCTCCACGCAGCACGCACCGGATCTGATCGAGCGCGTGGGTCGACTCGCCGCCGTCGGCCAAGCTTCGGTGGTCTCGGGACAGTTCACTCTGCAGAGTCGCTTGCAGCTACGCGACCTGCGCGGCCGCATCGGCGACGCCCGCGAGCAGCTTGTCAAAACGGCAGGCCTGCTCGAAGCGCGCCTGCCGAGCGATCTGCAAACCTGGGCCGGTCAATACCACGACAGCCTCAAGCGTCTGGACGCTGGGCTGAAGGTGCTGGATGACAGCGTGTTCGGCGGCAGCATTACCCTCAAACCGGAAGACTTCGAACGCAGCCTCGATGCTCTGCTGGGTGATCTTGCGTCGTTGCGCCAGCAATCGCTGCTGTCGCTGGATCAGCGCCTGGATGCTTACCACGCTTCGGCGATTCGCCAGTTCGTCGTGGTCGCCGCCGTGTTCGGTTGCCTGTTGCTGGCGGCGCTGTACCTGTTCGTCGGTTTGCAGGCTTCGATCCGCCGCAGCGCCAGCGGCATTACTCTGCTGGCCGAGGCCCTGCGTGACGGCAATCTCAGCCTGCAAGTGCCGGTGGTGGGCCGCGATGAGCTGGCGGCGATCAGCACCGCGCTCAACGTCGCGGTGGTGCAACTGCGCGCGAGCATGCTCGGGGTCGATCACGAAACCTCACAACTGAGCCACGCGGTGCGCAGCCTCAACGATCATTCCAGCGGCGCGCTGAGCGAAGTCGAGGCGCAGCAATTGCAGATCAGCCAGATCGCCGCCGCTGCCACGCAACTGGCCGCCACTTCGCAAGGTGTGGCGCAGAGTTGCGAACAGGCTTCCGGCAGCGCCCAGCACACCCGGCGCATCGCCGCCGACAGTAGCCGCGACAGCCAGCGCACCACGGCGAGCATTCAGCAGCTCAATCAACGCCTCAACGAAACCGCAGCGGCACTCGGTCGAGTCAGCGAACAGGGCCAGCAGATTCAACTGGTGGTCGACACCATTCGTGGCGTCGCCGAGCAGACCAATCTGTTGGCGCTCAATGCCGCAATTGAGGCGGCACGGGCCGGCGAACAGGGACGCGGCTTTGCCGTGGTCGCCGATGAAGTTCGCAGCCTGTCGCAGCGCACCCAGTCATCGACCGCGCAGATTGCCGGCACGGTCGATAGCCTGCGCGCCACGGTCAACGAAGCGGTGAGCCTGATGGAGGCCGCGTGCGGCCAGGCACAATCGGATGCTGAAGCCGTGACCGGTCTTGGTGAACGTCTTGGTGAAATCGCCAGCGCGGTGCAAAGTGTCACTGACACCCTGGCGCAGATCGCCACCGCCGTTGAGGAACAGGCGAGCACCGCCGATGAAGTCAGCGGCAATATCCAGCAGGTCGATCAGGCGGCGATGCGTTTGCTTGAAGGTGCGCGGGCGGTGAACCTCGCAGCGGACACGCTGAGCCAAGGCAGCCATGCGTTGAGCGCCAATACCGCGAGATTCCAGCTGCGTTGACACCCTGCCCGGCCCCGATTTCCGGGGTCGGAGGATAAGCGGTTGAAAATAAGAAGAAATATTTTAAATTTACGCTTGACGCTTTTCCATTTCAGGGGAATAATGCGCGCCACTTGGCTACATAGCTCAGTTGGTTAGAGCATAGCATTCATAATGCTGGGGTCCGGGGTTCAAGTCCCTGTGTAGCCACCAAGTACTAAAAACGGCTTACCGAAAGGTAGGCCGTTTTTTTATGCCTCGAGAAAACCGCCCTCTGTGGTGAGGAGATAAATCCCTCACCACAATGCCAATCCTGACCTATTCAGGTCTGCTCTGCCGACAGGGCCATCAGCCCCTTCGCCCAGATCTGCCGAGTACGCAACCCGACCATCGCCCGCCAATCCGGATCGGCCGGATAGAACTGCTCCAGCAGTTTCAACTTGATCGCCCGCCCCGTCGCATCCAGCGGATCGCCATGCAGATGCAACCAGTGATCATCGCGCAAATAACGATGCACCTCCGGGCCCGGATAGGTTCCGCATTCGATCACGAACGGCATCAGTTGCACGCCCGGCAACGCATTGAGCAATGCCTGTGAGGTGTAGCCGGTAGCCGTCGCGGCGACACCGGTTTCGCTCAACGTTTCGGCGCCGGTGTGCAAGGTGTACAACCATGGGCCGTAGATCGACTGTGCTTGCGCCAACGCCGGGTAAGGCACCTGGGTGATGGTCAGCAACATCGGATGACCGTATTCGCCGGCGCCGGTGTGCAGGTCGAAACACATCACGACTTCCGCACCGGTCAGATGCGCATCGATGATCTGGTGCAAGGTGCGATTCGACCAGCTCGGCGCGCGGCCGCCATAGAACAGTCCATCGGGATGACTGTGCTGACCGCCCTCGACAATCGACATCACCGCCGGCCAGCCGTGTTCGGCAATCTGTGCGTCGAGCAAAGCGTCGGTGCGCTGACGCTCGGGGCCGTGCAACTCGGTGCAGGCGTAGATCTCGTGCAGCGTGGCGTAGGCGCGGTTGTCCGGTAGCGATCCTGCGAAATCCAGGTGATTGCGGTTGAGGTCGATATTGTCTTCGTTGACCCGCCGCAGCCACGCGGTGCCCCACGGGTTGATCAGGTGGATCATCACTACCGCGACATCCTTGGGCAGCGAGCCCGGCACGAAAGTCTTCAGCCAGTCGATCTGGCAATCCGAGCCGTAATAGCCCTCGACTCCGTGAGTGCCGCTGAGCGTCACCAGCCGGCGCTTTGCCTGCGGATTACCGAGCACCGCGACATCGGTGCTCAGCGGTTCGCCGAAAGGGCCACAGCGCGGATGGGCGTAGGAGGTGAGCGTGGCTCCGGCAGTTTGGGCGGCGGTCAGAAACTGTTCGCGTTGATCGCGGTAACTGGACTCGGTGGGAAACTCGCTGTGCATTCCTGGCCTCACGTTGGTTTTGTATTTGTGGGAGCGAGCCTGCTCGCGAAGCGGTCTTTCATTCAATATTCAGGCTGGCTGATACACCGTATTCGCGAGCAGGCTCGCTCCCACAGGGGCGTATTTCAGTTCGATGAATTTGGGATTGACCCTAGCGAACATCCGCCCGGAAAAGAAAGACAAAAATGCCCACCGGTTTGCGTCGCGACCGAGCGGTCGATAAAGTCCGTCAGACCTTTCACCCCACGGACGGAGAGCCCCACGTGTTTCCAGCCCTGCCCCTGAGCCGCTTTCGCCTGCCTGCCCTGACGCTGATCATCAGCGCCCTGACCCTCACCGCGTGCAACGCCCCGCCCTCCTCGACCTTGCCGCTGGCGCCGGAAGCCGCTTCCGGTTACCGCACCGATCTGCAGACTCGCCACGCCAGTAAACACATGGCCGCTGCCGCCAATCCGCTGGCCGCCGAGGCCGGTCGCGAGATGCTGCGCAAGGGTGGTTCGGCCATCGACGCGGCGATTGCCATGCAAGCAGTGCTGACTCTGGTAGAACCGCAATCCTCCGGGATCGGTGGCGGCGCGATGATTGTGTTGTGGGACGGCAAACAGGTGCGCACCTACGACGGACGCGAAACCGCCCCGGCGGGTGCCACCGAGAAGCTGTTCCTGCAGGCCGACGGCAAACCGATGCCGTTCCCGCAGGCGCAGATCGGCGGGCGCTCGGTGGGTACTCCGGGCGTGCTGCGTGCGCTGGAAATGGCACACAAACAACACGGTCGCCTGCCATGGGCCACGCTGTTTGAGCCGGCGATCAAACTCGCCGAGCAGGGCTTTGCGATTTCGCCGCGCCTGCATTCGCTGCTGGAATCCGACCCGGTGATCCGTAAATCACCGGACATGGCCGCCTACTTCCTCAACCGCGACGGCAGCGTCAAAGCCGTCGGCACCCGTCTGCAAAACCCGGCATTGGCCGCCGTGCTCAAGCGCATCGCCACCGAAGGTCCGGACGCGCTGTACAAAGGTCCGATCGCCGAAGAGATCGTCGGCAAGGTGCAGGGCCACGCCAACCCCGGCAGCCTGTCGCTGAATGATCTTCAACGCTATCAGGCCAAGGAACGCGCACCGCTGTGCACCGACTACAAGCGCTGGCAGGTCTGCGGCATGCCGCCACCGTCGTCGGGCGGGATCGCCGTGGCGCAGATTCTCGGCACTTTGCAGGCGCTGGAAACCCGCGATCCGCGCCTGTCGCTGACGCCGCTCAAACCGCTGAAAACCGACAAACCCGCCGGCATCGAACCGGCACCACAAGCCGTGCACCTGATCGCCGAAGCCGAACGCCTGGCCTACGCCGACCGCGCGCAATACGTCGCCGACACCGATTTCGTTCCGGTGCCGATCAAAGGCCTGGTCGACCCTGATTATCTCGCCAGCCGCGCCAGCCTGATCGGCGAACGCAGCATGGGCAGCGCCAAGCCGGGCACACCGCCAGGCGTGCAGGTGGCCTACGCGCCGGATCGCTCGCCGCTGCGCATCTCCACCTCGCAAGTGGTCGCCGTGGATGATCTGGGCGGCGCGGTGTCGATGACCACCACCATCGAAGCGGCGTTCGGCTCGCACCTGATGGTGCAGGGCTTTTTGCTGAACAACCAGATGACCGACTTCTCGTTCATCCCCGAAGAGAACGGGCAGAAAGTCGCCAACCGCGTCGAACCCGGCAAACGCCCACGCTCGTCGATGGCGCCGACGCTGATCTTCGACCGCAACAGCGGCGAATTCCTCGCCAGCGTCGGCTCGCCGGGCGGTTCGCAGATCATCGAATACGTGGCCAAGACCACCGTCGGCCTGCTCGACTGGAACCTCGACCCGCAAAGCGCCATCAGCCTGCCCAACTTCGGCAGCCGCAACGGCCCGACCGAACTGGAACAAGGCCAGTTCAGCCCGGCGTTGATTCAGGCGATGAAGGATAAGGGACATGTTGTGAATGAAATCGACATGACCAGCGGCACGCAGGCGATCGTGCGGGTCAAGGATGCGCAAGGGAAAGCCTCGCTGGAAGGTGGCGCGGATCCACGGCGTGAGGGGGAAGCGTTGGGGGATTGAGGTTACGCAGGAAAAACAAAAGGCTTACCGCGAGGTAAGCCTTTTTTATGCAACGGGTTTAACGCGCAATATCACCCGGCTCAGCGATTAGCCACCAAATGCGCCCCAAACAGCAAATAACAACCACCGGCCAAACGATCCAGCCATTGCCGCGACCGTTCGTAAACACTCGCGATCCGGCGGCTGGCGAAGAACAGCGCGACGCTGCAATACCAACTGAACGACAGCGTGGCCATGGTCAGCACGGCCAGCGTCAGCAGTAGCGGCGGGACGTGGGCCGGCATCGCGGTGGCGAAGATGGTGGCGACGAACAGTGCCGACTTGGGGTTGGTCATGTTGCCCAGAAAGCCTCGCCCGTAGGCGCCGAGCAGGGTCTGTTGCGACTCATCCAGCGTACCGGCGGCAATCGGCGCTTTGCGTTTGAACTGCTTGAGGCCGAGCCAGATCAGGTAGCAGCCACCGGCGATCTTGAAGCTCAGGTACAGGGTTGGCGCCGCGCTGAACAAGGTCTGAATACCCAAACCGCCGGCCAGGCCCCACAGCACGGTTCCGCTGGCGACGCCGAGCGCCGCGACCACACCATGACGGCGCGAGCGGCTGACCGCCAATTGGGCGATGTTGAAAAAGTTCGGGCCGGGGGTGACCACCGCGACCGTCCACAACAGCGCCAGCGACAGCAACGGGGCGAGATAGCTGGAAAGCGAAAGGTCCATGGGGCGAGCGCCTGATTGGTTCGACAATGCCCCACACCTTGCTACATCCGGCGCGCGTTTTCCATCAGATGCAGGTCACAGCGGCAGGGTTTTACCGTCCACCGCATCGCCAATCGTCAGGAAATGCCCGCCGGCCACGTGGTGCAGCGTGCGCAAGCCATCATGCCCGTCGAAATGCCAGCGCCCGTCGCTGAACACCCGCTCATCGGCCTGGGCTGCGATGACTTCGGCGAGGAACAGGTCGTACTGCTCGTGGTTGCGCGGTTCCGGCAGCAAGCGGCATTCGAGCCAGGCCACGCAGCCTTCGAGCAGAGGCGCCTCGACGGTTTCACCGGCGAAGGTTTGCAGGCCATAAGCCTGAAACTTGTCCTGTCCCTGATTCTGCCGGATCTCCAGCCCCGAGGTATTGCCGACGGTTTGCACGATGTCAGCCTGATTGACGCACGGCACGTTGAGCACAAAAGTGCCGGACGCTTCGAGCAACTGGCGGGTCCAGGTGGACTTGTCGAGGACGACCGCAACTTTCGGCGGTTCGAAATCCAGCGGCATCGCCCAGGCGGCGGCCATGATGTTGCGCTGGCCGTCATGGGCAGCGCTGACCAGCACGGTCGGCCCGTGATTGAGCAGACGATAGGCTTTGTTCAGGGGCACCGGGCGGCGGTGGGAAGCACTCATGGGGATCTGCTCCGGGGAAAAAGGAGAAGATTGTAGCGCCATCTTCAACTGTAGGAGTGAGCCTGCTCGCGATCGCAGTAGTTCAATCAACATGGAGGTTGAATGTCAGACCGATATCGCGAGCAGGCTCACTCCTACAGGGTTTAGTACAGGTCAGTTAGAGAGTTGATTGGCAAACTGGCCGACCGCATCCACCACTTTCTGCGCGCCGTCCTGGATCTCGACGATCACCGTGCCCGCTTCCGCCGCCAGCGCCAGGCCCTGCTCGGCCTGCAGCTTGCCATCGGTCATCAGGGCCACGGCGTTGCGCGCCATTTCCTGGTTCTGCCGCACCACAGTGACGATCTCTTCGGTCGCCTGACTGGTGCGCGAGGCCAGTTGCCGCACTTCGTCGGCAACCACCGCAAAGCCCCGGCCCTGTTCCCCAGCGCGAGCCGCCTCGATGGCGGCGTTGAGCGCCAGCAGGTTGGTTTGTTCGGCAATGCCGCTGATGGTTTTGACGATGGTACCGATCACCTGCGACTGCTCGTTCAGCGCCTCGATGCCCTCACCGGCCGCCTGCATGTGGCGCGACAGATCACGCATCACATTCACTGCCTCGGTGACCACCGTAGTGCCACGTTGCGCAGTGCTGTCGGTTTGCTGCGAAGTGCTGTAGGCAATGCTGGCCGCGTCGGCAACCGCTTGTTCGCGGTTGACCTGATCGGTAATCACCGTGGCGAACTTCACCACTTTGTACAGTTTGTTGTTGGCATCGACCACCGGGTTGTAGGACGCCTCCAGCCACACCGTACGACCATGGCTGTCGACGCGCTTGAAGCGGTTGGCGACAAATTCGCCGTTGTTCAGGCGACGCCAGAAATTCTGGTACTCGGCGCTGTTGTATTCCTCAGGGGTGCAGAACATCCGGTGATGTTTGCCTTTGATCTGCGCCAGGCTGTAACCCATGCCCTGCAGAAAGCGCTCGTTGGCATTCAGCACATTGCCATTGAGGTCGAACTCGATCACCGCCGTCGAACGCACCAACGCGCCGATCAGGTTTTCGTGTTCGCGGGAGGCTTCGATGGTGCGGGTCAGGTCGCTGGAGAAGATCGAGAAATGCTTGATCCGCCCGTCCGAAGAGCGCACCGGCTGCACGATGGAGCGCAGCCACGCCTCTTCGCCATTACCACGCAACAGGCGCACGGCTCCGGCGAAATGTTCGCCACGGGTCAGTGCGGCCTTGAAACGATGATGAAAGTCGTCGGCCTTCACGTGCGCCGGAACGATGTCATCAATGGCGCGCCCCACCAGATCCTGGCTCTTGTAGAGCATCTCGCCGAGGAAGTTCTGATTGACCGACTGAATCCGGCCATCAGGTTCCAGAGTCAGCACCAGCATCTCGCTTTCCAGGCTTTCCTTCACCTGCAGCAGGCTGGAGAGTTCTTCACGAAGAGTGGCCAGCTCTTGCTTGAGGCGGTTGTTGAACATGGGAAAGTACCGATAGGCAGGGTAGAAAGCGGGATGCAGCTTAACCATCGGCCTTGGAAAACTTTTCTGAAGAGCGTTTGAGACCGGCCAGTCAAAAATAATCCCGCCGGGCTTTTACTCCTATCGATCACTCCACTGAGCCGTTACAAAAGCCGCCGCTCTGGCCCGGCCACTTCAGGTATTCTCAGGCCAAATTGCAACAACATGTTGCAGGTAACCGCCCGATAAGGAGTGCCGTTTTGGATTTATCGACCGCTGCCTGGATGGTGCATGACACCCGCCTGATTCTCTGCTGCCTGCTGGCGATTGCGACGATTATCGTGTTGATCAGCGCCACCAAACTTCCACCTTTTCTCTCGATCCTGATCGGCACTTTTATTGCCGGTGTCGGCGCAGGTTTGCCGCCAGAGGATGTAGCGAAGGCGTTCAGCAAAGGCGCAGGGGCGATTCTCGGAGAAGCGGGGATCATCATTGCCCTGGGCTCGATGCTAGGCGCACTGATGGCCGAGTCCGGCGCTGCCGACCGTATCGCCTCGACGCTGCTCGGGCTGGGCAAAGGCAAGTCCCTGCCGTGGGTCATGGCGTTGGTGGCGATGGTGATCGGCCTGCCGCTGTTCTTCGAAGTGGGGCTGGTGATGATGGTGCCGATCATCTTCGTCATGGCCCGTCGCTCGGGTCAGCCATTGTTGAAAATCGCCATTCCGGCGCTGGCTGGGATGACCACCCTGCATGCCCTGATGCCGCCGCATCCCGGGCCGCTGATCGCGGTCAGCGCATTGCATGCCGACCTTGGGCTGACCATGTTGCTGGGCTTCAGCATCGCGATTCCGGCGGTGATTCTGGCGGGGCCGCTGTACGGCAACTGGCTGTCGAAACGCATGCACATCGATGAACCGGCAGAGCTCGGCGCACTGTTCAGCGCCCCGCCGAAAGCGCCGCGCCAGCCGAGTTTCGGCCTGTCGCTGCTGATCATTCTGTTGCCGGTGCTGCTGATGCTCGGCAGCACCCTGGCGAAAGTCGCGATGCCCCCCGAAAGCAGCGTCGCCCTGACCCTGAAGTTCCTCGGCGAACCGTTGGTGGCGCTGGGCATTGCGGTGATGGCGGCGGTGATCTGCCTCGGCTGGGCCAACGGCATGCCGCGCGAGCAAGTCGGCGGCATGCTGCGCAAAAGCCTGGCGCCGATTGCCGTGTTGCTGCTGACGATTGGTGCCGGCGGCGGCTTGAAGCAGACCTTGCTGGATGCCGGCGTCAGCCAGACCATCAGCAAAGTCGCCGAGGGTGCGCACATGCCGTACCTGCTGCTGGCCTGGCTGATTGCCGTGGCACTGCGTCAGGCTACGGGTTCGGCGACAGTCGCGACCACGACGACAGCGGGGATTCTGGCGCCGATGATGGCGGGGCTCGCCGCGACGCAAAGCTCACTGGTGGCGCTGGCGATTGGCGCCGGCTCCGTGTTCTTCTGCCACGTGAATGACGCCGGCTTCTGGATGGTTCGCGAGTACTTTGGCTTGCAACTCAAACAGACGATCTGGGTCTGGTCGATTCTGCAAACCATTGTCTCGGTGGTGGGACTGGTGGGGACGTTATTGTGGTGGCACTGGCTGACTTGACACTCGTCAGGAACAGGGCGCCACGGCTTGGCGCCCGACACTGCTCATGCGCGAACCGAAATACGCCGCGCTGACAATGCCGACTGCGCCCATCACCGCACAGAACATCACGCAGATCCACGGACTCCACGGCATCAGACCAATCAGCAACAGCGGTGTGATGCTCGCCCACGCGGCGTAGGCAATGTTGTAGGTGAAGGAGATGCCCGACACCCGGATACGCGCCGGGAACAGACCGACCATCACCGACGGCACCGCGCCGACCACACCGCAGGCCAGCCCCGCCACAGCGTAGGCCAGACCGACCCAGTCACCGCCGGCAATCAGACAGGCATACAGCACGCCGATGCCCAGCGGCAGCAACAGGCTGTAAAGCATCACCGTGCGCCACGCACCGATGCGATCGACCAGCAATCCGGCAATCACACAGCCAATGTTCAGGAAGACAATGCCCAGCGCATTCAGGGCGAAGGTGTGGCTGGCGGTCATGCCGAAGGTTTTCTGCATCATGGTCGGAGTGATGACTACAAACACCACCACCGCCGACGTCAGCACACAGGTCAGCAGCATCGCCGGCAACATCGCCAGACGATGTTCGCGCAGCACCGTGCGCAGCGGCAGTTCGACCCGCGCTTCACGCTGGGCTTCCATGGCCATGAACACCGGGGTTTCGCTCAACCAACGCCGCAAGTAGACACCGATCACGCCGAACACACCGCCGAGCAGGAACGGATACCGCCAGGCGTAATCAAGGATTTCCGCCGGGGTGAACACTTGTGCAAGGAAAGTCGCGGTCAGCGCGCCAATCAAGTAACCAAAGGTCAACCCGGCCTGCAAAAAGCCCAGCGCGTAACCGCGATGCCCGGCAGGCGCGTGCTCGGCGACGAACACCCAGGCGCTCGGAACTTCCCCACCCACCGCCGCGCCTTGCAGGATGCGCAGCGCCAGCAACAGCAGCGGCGCGAAATAACCGATCTGGGCATAAGTCGGCATGATCCCGATCAGCAGGCACGGCAGCGCCATCATCAGGATGCTCAGGCTGAAGACCTTTTTCCGGCCCAGGCGATCGGCGAAATGCGCCATCAGGATCCCGCCCAGCGGGCGCGCCAGATAACCGGTGACGAAGATCCCGAAGCTTTGCAGCAGACGTAGCCACTCGGGCATTTCCGGCGGGAAGAACAACTGGCTGAGGGTCAGGGCGAAGAACACGAAAATGATGAAATCGTAGATCTCCAGCGCCCCGCCGAGTGCCGCAAGACCGAGGGTCTTGTAGTCGGAGCGGCTGAACGGCGCCGGTCGGGCTGTGGATTGGGCAGTCATGGCAAAGAACTCTGGCAGGCAAAAAACCAAGGCGCCCATGGTCTACGCAAATCCGCCTGGGGACAACCCGTTAGACCATAGTCCCGGTTTCGCAAAACCTGCTCACAAAACAGCCTGGCTTGATTTACTGTTTAGACCAGTCTCCTGCCGCACCTGGTGAAAACCTGTGGGAGAGGGGCCCAACCACGACAAGCGGGTGCAGCATCAAAACCCACGCCACCTCACAACTCCCATTCAATTCCATTCCCTCACCCACCAAAGCACTTATCGCCCTGCAGACCCACAATAACCATAAAAATCCGAGGTACTCCCTGTGGCCGTTGATATCGAAGATAGCCGCTCTGCGCGCTTTGCCTTGCGCTGTTCAAGCTTTGCCGAACGCTGGTTCCCCGACTCCTGGGTATTCGCCGCACTGGCGGTGATCATTGTCGCGCTGGCCACTTTGGCCATGGGCGCCAAACCCACCGATGCCGCGATGGCGTTCGGCGACGGGTTCTGGAGCCTGATCCCGTTCACCATGCAAATGGCCTTCGTGGTGATTGGCGGCTACGTCGTCGCCAGTTCGCCGCCAGCGGTCAAGCTGATCGACAAACTGGCGCGCATCCCGAAAAACGGCCGCTCTGCCGTGGCCTGGGTCGCGCTGATCTCGATGGTCGCCTCGCTGTTGAACTGGGGCCTGTCGCTGGTGTTCGGCGGTTTGCTGGTGCGCGCCCTCGCCCGCCGCACCGATCTGAAAATGGATTACCGCGCGGCCGGTGCAGCGGCGTATCTGGGCCTGGGCGCGGTCTGGGCGCTGGGCCTGTCCTCATCGGCGGCGCAGTTGCAGGCCAACCCGGCGAGCCTGCCGCCGGCGATCCTGTCGATCACCGGGGTGATTCCGTTCACGCAGACCATCTTCCTCTGGCAATCCGGCGCCATGCTGCTGGCGCTGATCGTGATTTCGATCATCGTCGCCTACGCCACCGCACCCGGCCCGAACTCTGCGCGCGATGCCAAGGATTGTGGCATCGACCCGGCGTTCAACCTGCCACCGCTGCAACCGCGCACCCGGCCCGGCGAATGGCTGGAGCACAGTCCGCTGCTGATCATCTTGCTGGTGCTGCTGGCCGCCGGCTGGCTGTTCCACGAGTTTTCGAGCAAACCGGCGATCACCGCGATTTCCGGGCTCAACACCTATAACTTCCTGTTCATCATGCTCGGCGCCCTGCTGCACTGGCGCCCGCGCAGCTTCCTCGATGCGGTGGCCCGGGCGGTGCCGACCACCACTGGCGTGCTGATCCAGTTCCCGCTGTACGGCTCGATCGCCGCGCTGCTGACCACGGTCAAAGGCGCCGATGCGCAGACGCTGGCGCATCACATCTCGACCTTCT
The DNA here is from genome assembly GCF_023063025.1 of Pseudomonas sp. YL2. NCBI lineage: Bacteria > Pseudomonadati > Pseudomonadota > Gammaproteobacteria > Pseudomonadales > Pseudomonadaceae > Pseudomonas > Pseudomonas sp. YL2. The sequence continues at coordinate 373,466 of NZ_JAJSLU010000005.1, forward strand.
TCGTCAGCATCGCCTCCCACGACACCTACGCGTTGCTGATGGGCGTGTACTCGGCGATTCTCGGTTTCTTCATCCCGTCCGGCGGCGGCAAGTGGATCATCGAAGCGCCGTACGTGATGCAAGTCGCCAACGATCTGCAATACCACCTCGGCTGGGCGGTACAGATCTACAACGCCGCCGAAGCCCTGCCGAACCTGATCAACCCGTTCTACATGTTGCCGCTGCTGGGCGTGCTCGGCCTGAAGGCGCGCGACCTGATCGGCTTCTCGTTCGTGCAATTGCTGGTGCACACGCCGCTGGTGCTGTTCCTGTTGTGGGTGCTGGGGACGACATTGGCGTATACGCCGCCGGTGATGCCGTAGATTGACGAGGTTGCACCTGCCTCATGGCAGGTGCAATCAATGTTGCTCGCAGGGCAGGAATCTCAACAGCTCAGGCAAAGCAACCTGAACCGTGTCCCAGACGACATCCAGATTGATGTCGAAGTAGCCATGAGCGATCCGGTTACGCATCCCGCGCATGCTGCGCCAGGGAGTTTGAGTGTTCTGAGCCGCGAATTCCGGAAACCGATCCATTATTTTGGTTGCCGCCTCGCCAATGATAACCAGGCTCATGATGACCGCTTGTTGCGTCCGTTTGTCGTCGACGAATTCTTCCTTGCTCAGACCTTCGACGAAGACCAGCGCATCGCTCGCAGCTTGACGCATATGTTCAAGGTAATCGCCCAGCCGGTTCTCGATCATACGGGACGGGCCTGTTCAAGAACCTGCTGACGAAATTTCAGCGGAAGGTCCCCCGGTGTCAACAGGTCGACGGTAACGCCCAGCAAATCTTCAAGCTCAACCTGAAGCCCGCCGAGATCAAACAAGGTGGCACCGGGCAATGGATCGACCAACAGATCAAGGTCACTGCCTTCCATATCGGTACCCAGCACCGTTGAGCCGAACACGCGCGGATTGGCCACACGGAATCTGCCGACAACCTCACGAACGGCAGCTCGTTGCAGATCAAGAGCAATGGAAGGCTTCATGGTTCACTCAGGCCAGTTTCTATATCGCAGCAGTCTAGCAGTGCCGAGGGGCCGTAGACACCGCACCATTTTGTAACCCAACCGTCACATTCAATTGTTAGCGTCCGCCCGAAACAAACTGAAACAATTAAGCTGAACGGGCTGACAGATGAAAGACGAGATTGACGGCACTGACGCACCTGAATCCGACAACCCCACCGACACCAGCCGCCGCCGCTTCCTCGGCGGTGTTGCCGTCCTCGGCGTGGGGGCCACGCTCGCCGGCTGCGGTAACGCCAGCAACCCGCCGGGCAAACCGGTCGAGCGCCCGCTGACGCCAGCCGAGCTGGACAAGGCCCTGCGCGATCAGGTGAAAACCGTGGTGGTGATCTATGCCGAGAACCGTAGCTTCAACAACCTGTTCGGTGATTTCCCCGGTGTCGAAAAGCCGCTGTCGGCGCTCAAGCCTGCCGATTACCAGCAACGTGACCGCGACGGCAGCCTGTTGCAGACGCTGCCGCCCGTCTGGGGTGGCGTGCTGCAGATCGGCCCGCAAACGCTTGATGGCGTGACCTACCCCAGCGCCACGCAGTTTCAGGAAAACCTGCCCAACGCGCCTTTCGCCCTCAAGGGCCCGAACGGCGAAGACTTGCCGTTCGGTCTGGTGACCCGCGATTTGTGGCACGTGTTCTATCAGAACCAGATGCAGATCAATGGCGGCAAGAACGATGGTTTTGTCGCCTGGGCCGACTCCGGTGGTTTGACCATGGGGCACTACGCCCAGAGCCGCTACTCGCTGCGCCTGTGGGATGTGGCGCAGGAATTCGTGCTGTGCGACAACTTCTTCCAGGGTGCTTTCGGCGGCTCGTTCCTCAACCACCAATACCTGATCAGCGCCACCGCGCCGTTCTATCCGGATGCAGCCAATTCGGTGGCCAAGTCACAGATTGCCGCCCTGCAAAGCGATGATCCGACTGACCCACGCCTCAAGCCACTGGAACAGTCACCCGCCAGCGCCATGACCGGCCCGCCGCAGTTCGGCCCGAGTGCGCTGACCCCGGACGGCTTCGGCGTCAACACCCTCGCCCCGCCGTACTGGCCGACGTGGATTCGCGACCCGGAGCGTCCGGCGTACTCCAAGCCGGATCTGCCCAATGTGATGGTGCCGCAGACCCACGAGCACATCGGCGACAAGCTGTCGAAGAAGAATGTCGACTGGGCCTGGTACGCCGGCGCCTGGCAGGCGACGCTGGAGCAGTACAAGGACTCGGGCGGGATTCCGAAGATCCCCAACTTCCAGTACCACCACCAGCCGTTCAACTACTTCAAGCAGCAAGGCCCGGAGAACCCGCAAGAGCGCAACAAACGCCTGCGCGATGCCGGCCTGGGCGATGAGTCGAGCACCAACAAGTTCTTCGCCGATGCCGAGGCCGGCAAGCTGCCGGCGGTAACTTTCTACAAACCGCAGGGCAACCTGAACATGCACGCCGGTTATGCCGACGTGGCTTCAGGCGACCGGCACATCGTCCGCGCCCTGAAGGTGCTGCGCGAAAGTCCGCAGTGGAAAAACATGGTGGTGGTCGTGACGGTCGATGAAAACGGCGGCTGGTGGGATCATGTGGCGCCACCCAAGGGCGATCGCTGGGGCCCGGGGTCGCGGGTGCCGGCGCTGGTGGTGTCGCCATTCGCCCGCAAAGGCACGGTGGATCACACGGTTTACGACACGGCGTCGATCCTGCGCCTGATCACCCGAGTGTTCCAACTGGAAACCCTCGACGGCCTCAAGCAGCGCGATGAGGCAATGATCGCCCGTGGCCAGAAACCGATGGGCGATCTGACCAACGCCCTGCATTTTCAGGCGTGAAACCGAGTTCTGCGAGCTGACGCAAAAATCCGTGAATGACCGCTTCTCTGTGCAACACGGCTGATCCAATATGAAGCGCCCCGAACCCGGGGAACCCACGCTGAAAAGGATCTGAGCATGTTCAAACTCGCAGGATTTACCCCCGCAGTTCTCACCCTCGCCGCGCTCACCCTGAGCGCGGCTGCCCACGCCGATGTCGACCTGAAGCTGGGCAGCACCGAGCGCGTCACCCGCCTCTTCGCCTACCCCAACAATTGCAGCGTGATCTGTTATCGCAACTGGTCCCTGGAGCAGACCGTCGCCCATTACCTGAGCCAGAGCGTGCAGCGCGATGGTTACAGCAATGCCAAAGTCTTGGTGAAGAACGATAACGGGCAGATTTACGCCGAGATCAGCGGCGTGCCCAAAGGTTACGACAAGCCGCTGTCGGCGCTGCTCGATGCCGGTGATCTGGCCTATAACGGCGCCAGCAAGCTCAATGCCGATGGCAAATGGGCGTACAGCTGGTATCTGTTCCTGCCGCTGGGCATGGCCCTGGAAAACCGCAAGAGCGTCGAACTGCTGCACTTCCCGCCGGACTATTCGCTGACTCAGGCGCAGGATTACCTGCGCTCGAACACCACCGACCGCTGGGCCACGCTGCTGACCGTCAACGGCATTCCGGCCGAGCAGACGCCGGCCTATCAGACCATCATCGACATCGCGCCAATCGCCGCGCCGTCCAACGCCGGTAGTGATCTGGAGGGCGTCTACGACTACTTCAAGGATTATCAGACCACGCTGGTCAAGCAGTTCAGCCAGACCAGCGCCGGCACCACCCTGCCGATGGTCGCGTTCGGTGCGCCGGTGCGTAACTGGATCAAGCTGCAATACGGCCCGACCGTGGCCGTATTGGGTCTGGCGACCATCAGCCCGAGTGCTGGGGTGAACGTGCCGGTGCTGGGATCGAACCATCCGAGCTACATCTGGTACGCCGCCGACCCGGCCAGCTATGACGGCGATGAGGCCAAGGCCGATGCCGCCGGTTTGAAGGTCATGGGTCAGGACTTGAGCGCCGCTTGCTGGCAAGCCGGGATGGGCAGTAAACCGGGCACCGATGCGAAAGCCCTGCTCAACAGCTGCACGCAGACCTGGCAAGTGACGCAAAAGGGCAAGACCTGCGAACTGTTCTACACCTCGATCCGCAACCTGACCCCGGCACAGGCCGCCGCCAAGTGCTCGACCACGCCAATCAAGGCCCAGTTGCAACAGCTTCAGGGCGAATTGCCGGCCACCGCCGTTCCTGCACCACACCTCTGATCCGCTGAAAAAGCTTCCCGTGTCAGTCAATGCTGACGCGGGGAGCAGCCAATCACGCCTGTCAGATCTGACAGTAGACAGTTTGAGGGATACACCGGAATATTGGATCCAAACATGTTGCAGCGCTGACAGGACGTCAGACCAGGGAAGTCGCAGCATTTGGCCGACAGGGAACGTTATGAATAATCAGGCCCATCAACACAACATCCCACGCGACGCACCCGGGATCTATCCGTTTGCCGGATTGCCGGTGCGTCTGGGTTTCCCATCCACCGAGGATTTCGAAATCGTGCAGGACCACCACGGTCACGCGGCAGTCGTGGCGCGCCGGGCGTTCTTGCGCATCACCCGGATGTGTCGGGTTTCCGGGCAACTGCTGCCCTATCGTTGTCGACAGACGCGCCAGTTACTGGCCGGCATCCATCTCTACGATCCGCGCTTTTGCGGGTTGCTCGAACACGCCTGCGATCCGAATGTGTTTCTGGACATGAGTGAGCTGTGGCTGTGGGCACTTCGCGACATTCAGCCGGGTGAACGCCTGACCATCGACTTCGCCGCCACCGAAGACCGTTTGCTGCAACAGTTCGCCTGCACCTGTGGCTCGCCGCGCTGTCGTGGGTGGATCACCGGCTACGATGAGCCACCCAGTATCGAGGGCCAGCACTTTCTGCAGCACTGGCGGCATCCACAATGATCGGGATTACAACGCCCCGACCGGACGCAGACGATATTGCAGCGGCAGTTGCTCGAAACCGCTGATGGTGGTGTTCAGGCTTTTCCAGCGACCGTCCTTGATGCCGTAAATGCAGCCGTGAATCGACAGGCTCTGGCCGCGGTGCCAGGCGTTCTGGATGATGCTGGTGTGGGCGACGTTGGCCACTTGCTGGACGACGTTGAGCTCGCACAGCCGGTCGACCTGTTCTTCCTCGGTCGGCAGCTTGGCCAGTTCTTCTCGTTTTTCGTAATACAGGTCACGGATCGAGCGCAGCCAGCCATCGATCAGACCGAACTGGCGATCCTGCATCGAGGCGCGCACACCGCCGCAGCCATAGTGGCCGGTAACCAGGATATGTTTGACCTTGAGCACATCAACCGCGTACTGGATCACCGACAGGCAATTGAGGTCGGTGTGCAGCACCACGTTGGCGACGTTGCGGTGTACGAACAGATCGCCCGGCAGCATGCCGACGATCTCGTTGGCCGGCACCCGTGCGTCGGAGCAGCCGATCCACAGATATTCCGGGGTCTGCTGGCGCGCCAGCTTGGCGAAGAAATCCGGGTCTTCCTTGGTGATCGCGTCAGCCCAACGCTCGTTGTTATCAATCAGGTCTTGTAAGTCGTGCATGGTTAAGGCCTCAAGAAAGATGCGCTGGTATGACAGACGACCGCCCGTCGGGGTCACGCAAGAACCGCAGGTGTTTTTCTTTGGAATTCTCGGGTGCCCGGTGAGTCCACTCAGTAAGGCCCACAGTATGAGGATTTGCCATGACTGATTCACGACGTCCGTTCGATGCGGTGCAACCGGAACCCATCGATGACAACGAAGACCGCATGGGCTCGGTGCATGAGCTGGATTTCGATGAAGACGAACCCAGCGCGAAAATCGGTGACGAGATTCCGGAACGTGAACGCGAGCAACTGATGCCCGCTGAACGGGTGCGCGAGGCCGGGCTTACCGGTGCATCGACGGCTGATCATGAACCGACCGACGATGACTTGAGCCCGGAAACACTGATTCACGAGGATGGCGCACGCGATGCCGAAGAGGCTGGCGAGGGCAATCAGGCCGATTGGGATCTGAGCATTGTTGATGAGGATGACATCGGCGGCGGCAATGGTCTGGATGAGGCGGAGCTGGCGCGGCGTGATCCGCTGGATGGCAATCGCTGATCTGTATTGCCTGTAAGGACGCCTTCGCGAGCAAGCCCGCTCCCACAGGGAATTGAGACTCGGCTCAAAACCAATGTGGGAGCGGGCTTGCTCGCGAAGCTTTTAAACAAGATCAGTCGACCAGGGTGCAGGCCATCACTACGGCGTCTTCGCGCCCGCCCACCGCCGGATAATAATCGCGACGCCGGCCAATCTCGTTGAAGCCATAGCGCTCGTACAACCTGAACGCAGCAGTATTGCTGTCGCGCACTTCCAGGAAACATTCCCGGGCCTCGGCCGCATACGCCCGCGACATCAGATGTTCGAGCAGCGTGAGCCCCAGCCCACGCCCCTGATTCTCCGGTTTGATCGTGATATTCAGCAGATGCGCCTCGTCGAGAATGATCTGCACCACCCCGTGGCCGACCTGCTGCTGGCCTTCGAACATCAGCCAGATCTGGTATTTGCCCAGCCCGTCGAGAAAAATCCCCCGCGTCCAGGGATGGCTGTACGCCGCGTATTCGATCTTCAATACCGCGTCCAGGTCCGCCTCGGTCATCGGGCGGAACGATACAGCTTCACTCATTCGATGGTTTCCAGCGCGCCATCAGCCGACGCATGGCTTGCCACACAGCGGCTTTGCGCTGTGGCTCTTCCATTAACAATTCCAGACCGGGGATGGCCCATGCCAGGCCCAGGCCTTCGATCTGCAATTCACTATTGAACGCTTCAGCGTCCACCTCACCGGCAAAGCGCACCGCCGGCAGGCCGATCAGCCACAGGCAGGCGCAGGGTGCCGCTTCCATCTGTACCGAGAGGAAACCCTGAACAAAGTCGCGCGCCGCTTCCGGGCCCTGATCCATGGTGCCGCGGTTCAGCCACGGCCAGCGCACCGGCTCGCCGACGATTTGTGGCGCATCCGGCAGACCGGCAGCGCGCAACATGTCTTTAAGCAGCAGATAGGCCGGATCGCGGCTCTGGAACGCTTCGCCTGTGGGTAACTCGACCAGCAGCAGGCAAGCCCCGGCGCGCAGCAATTGCAGGGCAAAACGCGGTGGCGGCACGGGCGCGGGTCTGGCGACAACTGGCGCCTCCTCGACCTCTTCCACCGGTTTGGCGCCATTGCGGGTACTGGCGAGCGACGGGCGTGGCACTTCGATCTTCGGCCGTTCGACCGGACGGGCGGCAGGCTGCACCGGAGCTTCGGCCTGCACAACCGGCATCACCACGACCTCTGGCTCAGGCTCGGGCATGTCCAGCAGCTCGGGCCGCGACGGGGCGGCGAAAGGCAATTCGGTGCGCGGCAGCCAGTTGACCACCTGCATGGCGTTCAAATAGGCGCGGCGGCGGGACTCGATAAGCAAAGGGTCGGCCACTTGTGGATAACTGAAGTGGGCTGATTCTACAGCCCTTCGTTCAAGATCGCTTGCTGTTGATCGATAGCCTTTACCTGGGCTCGCTCCCTGAGAAAATGCGACAGCCCGTCCCGAGAGTGAATCGCGCCCCTCGTGATGCAGTACAATCGCGGCTTTTAATCGCCAACCAGCCGGCCATTCCGATGATCGAACCCAAGCGCGTCTTGCGCGCCCTCGCTGAACACTGGGCACTTCTGGAGCCACTGTGCGAGCACTTCGACCAAGGCACCCTGAGCCTCAACGAACTGCGCGCGCAACTGGCCGCCCAACAACTGGACAGCACGCCGCAGGACATCACCAGCCTGCTCGACGTGTGGATTCGCCTGGACATTCTGGTGCCCGTGGCGAAAAGCCCGAACCGTTTCGAGCTCAACGCGCAGATCCACGACTTCCTTGCCTACCTGCGCCGTGAGCACCGTCTGGGCCTGTGCCTGGAAATCGAAGCCTACTTGCGTCACCTCGAACGTCTGGCCGGCTACATTCAGGACGCGTTCGATGTGCGCGACGGCAACGACCTCGCCCGTCAGCTGCGTTTGCTCGACATGCGCGTGCGCGACGTGCTGAAGAAACTCGACAACGACGAGCAGGCCCTGGTCGCCGTGGCCGAACGGGCCAAGACCAGCGACCGGCAGATTCCGCTGCGTCAGCGATACGCCGAAGTGCTGGCGACCTGGGACGAATACGTCGAGCCGATGATCGATCTGGTGAATGCCGACGGCGCCTTCGAACAAGGCGTGCGCAAGGTCGAAACCGTGCTGCTGAAGATGCTCAGCGAACAGCAGCGCCTCGGCCATCTGGTCGATGACGACATGCTGCTGCGCACCCACGCGCGCATCCTCGAAATGCAGACCAGCGCCCAGTTGACCCTGCGCCACGCCCGCGAACTGCTGCTGCCGCTGCGTGAAGAGGCGCGCCGGCACAACGCCGTGACCCGTGGTGCAGCGCTGGCGCTGGCGGCGATTCGCCGCAAAGGCATCGACGCCGTGCCGCAAGCGGCGATGCCGCTGTTCACCCGGCCGCAAAGCACCTTCCTCGGCAGCGCCAGTCAGGTCGAGGCCTACGTCTACGCCCTGGCGCGTTTCGAGCCGAAACCGGCGCGCTTCCCCAAGGCGCACAAGACCCAGAAATCCGGCGATGCCCCGCGTGCACCGCGCACCGTGCGCGAGATGGTCGAGCGTTGCGAAGAGTCCCTGCCGATGCCGGATCTGATGACCTGGTTGCTGGAGCAGGAACCGGACGGCGCCACCGACGAATTGCTCTACTGGTTCTCGCGTCTGTCGCGGGAAAAACGCTTCACCCGCGAGCGTCTGGAACGCCGCGAATACCACACTCACGAGCATCAGGTCAGCCTGCGCTCCTTCGCCCTGCTCTCGGCCCGCGACTCCGCCGCCGAGGATTCTGCGAGCATCCCCAATGCATCTTGATCTATCCGAACTGTCCCAACTGGCGCCGATCTTCCGCGAGCTGTTCAAGGGCTATCACGTCAGCCGCCGCGACCCGGAACTGTACGCGCAACTGTCAAACTTCCAGGATCAATACCGCACGCTGTTCAAGGCGCTGGGGTTCGAACTGGTCTGCGACACCCGTGGGTTCTATTACTTCGTGCCGGACATGGCCGCTGCGGCGGTGAACAAGACTGCTCAGCGTCTGGCGCTGTTCACCTTCATTCTCGTCGAGCATCTGGCCGATCAGGGCCGCGATCCGATCGCCGTGCTCGACGGTGGCAGCCTCGGCCGTGAAGAGCTGCCGTCGTTGCTGGACAAATACCGCGACCTGTTCATCCAGGCCGAAGTGCAGACCGTCGAAGAACTCGAAGAAAAAATCATGCGCCGCATGACTCAGCTCGGTTTCGCCGGCGAAGAAAACGGCGTGTACCGTTTCCTGCCGCCGATGCACCGTTTCCTCGATGTGTGCTTGTCGGTGCAGCAGGACCGCGATCTGGCGGCCAGCGTACACAGCGTGCTGCCGCTGCCGGCACCGGTGCTGATCGACGAAGAAGCCGAAGCCAAATTCCTCGAGACCGACGATCCGCTCGATCTCAGCGAGTTTGAAGAAGAGAGCGAAGAAGACGCACTGGCCCGGGCCATTGCCGAAGAACAGGAGTCCGACGCATGAGCCAGGAACGCTACGGCATCCGCCGCTTTGCCCTTTTGAACACTGCCGGTTACAGCCTCGGCCTGTTCCCGCTGGAAGAACCGCTGTCGGTCTACGGCGCGAACAACCTCGGTAAATCCGCCTCGATCAACGCTCTGCAGTTCCCGATTCTGGCGCGCATGTCAGACATGAGTTTCGGCAAGTACAGCTTGGAACAATCGCGGCGTTTCTACTTTGCTTCCGACACCAGCTACATCCTCGTCGAAGTCAATCTACCGCACGGCCCGCACGTGATCGGCGTGGTCGGGCGCGGCCCGGGTGGTGGTTTCGGTCACCAGTTCTTCGCCTACGCCGGCAAGCTGGATCTGGCGCATTACCAGAAGAACGACACCTGCCTGCGGCAGAAAGAGCTGTTCAGCAACCTTGAGAAAGAAGGCCTAAAAGCCTACGAACTCAAGCCGGACGAACTGCGTCGTTTGCTGGTGGGCGGTCACACCTCGATCCCGCTGGATCTGACCCTGATTCCGCTGCGCTCCACCAGCGAGCAGAGCCTGAAGACCTTCCGCGCGCTGTTCATCAACCTGCTGCACATGCGTGAAATCACTGCGGCCAAGTTGAAGCAACTGTTCCTCGATGCCTTCGAGCACAGCCTGCGTTCCGGCAGCGTCGACTACATCGCCGCGTGCGAAGAAGCCTTCCGCGATGTGCGCCGGATGGAGCAGGACTACAACTCGCTGGTCGCCGCCGGCCCACTGGTCGAAGCCTTGGCCAACGGCGTAAAACAGCGCGACGTGCTGCGCGGCAAACTGCATCGCCTGTCGCCGCTGCTCGACTCGTTGCTCGGCACCTGGTCGGACTACGCCAATGCACGCAAGGAAGAACTGACGATTCAGGCCGAACACTACCGTCGCGAGCAGGACGATCTGCAAAACGACCAGCGTGGCGGCACCCAGGAGCTGATGCGTCTAGAGCGGGAAATCTCCGGCATCCAGCGCTGGCTCGGCGAGTTGTCGGTGCTGAAGAACCGCTTTGCGCTGGTCGATGACGTCAAAGTGCTGGAGCAACAACTGCTCGCGGCCAAGGATGCCCACGACGAACTGGCTGGTGCGCTGGCACAGTCCCGGCAGTTCAGCGCCGAAGATCTGGAAGAGCGTCTGCGCGATCTGGAAAAACGTCTGAAGTCGGTGAAGCAGCAACTCGATCACGCCGACAACAACAGCTATGCGCGCCTGCGTGAGGAGTTCTCGCAGCAGGACGTCGAGCGCCTGATGCGCCTGTTCAACAGTGCGCTGTTCAGCCTGCCGCTGGGCGAGCACGGCATCACCCTCGACGAGGATGGCGAGTGGGTCAAATCGGTCGAGCTGATCCTCGATGGCTTCAAGGGCGAGCGTTTCGAAGTGCCGGGGCTGTCGATCGACATCTCGCACATCGAGCCGCCGGCTCTGCAAGCGCTGGCCGACCGCGCCGCGCTGCGTGACCAGAAAGAGCGTCTGGAAAAAGAACTCAAGCAGCTCAAGACCCAGCAAGCCGTGGCCGCCGACCGCGCCGCGAGCAAGACCCAGACCGAAGCGCTGTACCAGCAAGTGCTGGATGCGCAGAAAGCCCTGGAAGATTTCCGTCGCACCCAGACCCTGAGCGCCGAAGAAAGCGACAAGCTCGAGCAACTGGCGCAGATGGAAGCGGCGCAGGACGAACTCAAGCGCTCCAGCGATGCGTTCACCGAGCGCGTCCAGCAACTGTCGGCCAAGCTGCAACTGGTCGGTCGGCAGATCGCCGACATGGAAGCCAAGCAGCGCACCCTCGACGACGCCCTGCGCCGCCGTCAGCTGCTGCCGGCGGACCTGCCGTTCGGTACGCCGTTCATGGATCCGGTCGACGATTCGATGGACAACCTGCTACCGCTGCTCAACGACTATCAGGACAGCTGGCAAGGCTTGCTGCGCGCTGACGGGCAGATCGAAGCGCTGTACGCGCAGGTGCGCCTCAAAGGCGTGGCCAAGTTCGACAGCGAAGACGACATGGAGCGCCGTCTGTCGCTGCTGATCAACGCTTACGCGCACCGTACCGACGAAGCCCTGACGTTGGGCAAGGCCCGGCGTGCGGCGGTCACCGACATCGCCCGGACCCTGCGCAACATCCGCAGCGACTACGACAGCCTCGAGCATCAACTGGCGCTGTTCAACCGCGAGATCAACAAGCGTCAGGTCTCCAACCTGCAGAGCTTCCGCATCGTCCTCGCGCCGAACAAGGAAGCGCTCAAGCACATCGACCAGATCATTCACAGCGCCGGTCAGTACGAAGAAGGCGAAACCCTGTCGGTGTTCGATCTGAGCCAAAGCGCGGAGCAGGACAACAAGAACGAAGAGGCCAAGGAATACCTCGCACGGCTGGTGGCGGCGAACCACAATCAGCTCGGCCTCAAGGACTTGTTCGAACTGGCGTTCGAGATCACCAAGGTCAATGGTCAGCCGGTGATCCACACCGACATCGACGGCGCGGCGTCCAACGGCACCACCATGACCATCAAGGCGCTGACCAACATGTACTTGTTGCTGCACTTGATGGACCGTGATCTGGCTGGTCGCGTGCGCCTGCCGTACTACCTCGACGAGGCGGCGGACATCGACGAGAAGAACCAGGCAGCGCTGCTGGAAACCAGCCTGCAACTGGGCTTCGTGCCGATTCTGGCGAGTGTGAAGCCGCAGGTCTGCGCCAGTGTCGCCATCGACCTGGAAGGCGGCAGCGGCCCGGCGGGGATCTACATCGACGAGGCGGACTGGAAGTACATCCGCCGGCATGATGTGGTGAAGGCCACCGTCAATGTGCAAGCCGATGAGCCGGAGCTGGATGAGGTTTGATCGGCGTTAGCTGAAGGCAAAAAAAGGGAAGCGGTCTTTTTGGGTCGCGGCGCCCTTTTTTGTCTCGGGGGTTGGGTGTGCTTTTTTTGTGCTCTCCTCCGGGCGGTCAGC
>NZ_JAJSLU010000006.1:0-46338 GCF_023063025.1 Pseudomonas sp. YL2
ATAGCTCAGTTGGTAGAGCACGACCTTGCCAAGGTCGGGGTCGCGAGTTCGAGTCTCGTTTCCCGCTCCAATTTCACAAAAACGCCGATCAGTGATGATCGGCGTTTTTGTTTGTGCAGCATTCAGCGCGCAACAAAAAAGGACCTTCGGGTCCTTTTTTGTTTTCACGTCAGGCCCGCTGAATCACGGGCCCATGCCTTATCAGAGCTTCGGTAGCTGGCCGACACGGCCCATCATCTCAGTAACGATCTGCAGATCCAGCAGGAACTGGTCAACCGTCTTGAACTCGCCATCGGTATGCCCGGTGTATTTCACTTCAGGCCGGGCCAGGCCGAATTGCACGCCGTTCGGCAGTTCATGCACTGAGGTCGCGCCGGCAGACGTGCCGAACTCGTGCTTCATGCCGAGGTTTTCAGTGGCCACCGCCAGCAGTGCCTTGACCCATTCGCCTTCCGGATTGCGGTACATCGGTTCGGCGATCGAGTAAGTGAAGTCCACGGCAACGTGGGATTTCTTGCTCCAGGCCGCCAGTTTGTCAGCGATTTGCTTCTTCAGCACTTCTGGCGATTTACCCTTCGGCACGCGCAGGTTGACTGCCAGTTTGAAGGCTTTGTCGTCCACGCCGACGTAGGTCAGCGAGGTGGTCAGCGGACCCATGAACGAATCGGAGAAGTCCACGCCGAGTTTTTTCCCGAGGTAATCCAGGCCCCAGTTGTTGGACGCATAGCGCGCCGCGTCGGTGATCTGGTTGTGCTTGAGCGCCACCTTGCCGTCGAGGCTGTTGATGAAGTCGAGCATCCGCGCGACCGGGTTGACGCCGGACTCGGGTTCGGAGGAGTGCGCGGACACACCGGTGACACTCAGCTTGACGTCTTTGCCGTCAACCTTGGCCGCGACTTGGAAGTCACCACCGTGTTTTTTCGCGTATTCGCTGCCGGCTTTCTGCAGAGTCGCAGCCAGTTGCTCAGGCTTGTCGGTGACGAGTGTCGCCACCGAGACCGATGGAATCTGGTTGGTTGCCAGGCCGCCGGTCATCGAGATGATTTCTGCGCCGCTGCCTTCAGCCTTGCGCAGCGGGAAGTTGGCCATGACCGTGCCGTAGCCTTTCTCGGCGATAACCACCGGGTAGCCACCGTCCAGCGCCATGTTGTAGTTCGGTGTCGGGTTGTGTTCGAAGTAATACGGGATCGCGTCGCCGGTGGTTTCTTCAGTGGTGTCCACCAGCAGTTTGAAGTTGCGTGCCAGCGGCAGCTTTTCTTCCTTGATCACTTTCATCGCGTACATCGCGACGACGATGCCGTTCTTGTCGTCCTCGGTGCCGCGACCGTACATGCGGTCGCCGATCAGCGTGACTTTGAACGGGTCGAGTTTGGTGCCGTCCTTCAGCACCCAGTTTTCCGGGGTGACCGGCACCACGTCGGCGTGCGCGTGAATGCCCACGACTTCGTCGCCGCTGCCGTCGAGGGAAATTTCATAGACGCGGTTGTCGACGTTGCGGAACTTCAGGTTGAACGATTCGGCGAGGTTCTTGATCTTTTCGGCGATCTTGATGAACTCCGGATTGTCGTGCTGGGCCACGCCTTCTTTCTGGAAGGTCGGGATTTCCACCAGTTCGCGCAGGGTTTCCAGGGCGGCTTTGCCGTACTTGGCGCGGGTGTAGATGCCCAGCAGGCGATTGATCTCGTTCTGTTGCTCGGCGGTCAGGGTCTTGTTGTCGAGAAAACCATTGATCGCCGGGGCGAGGTTGTCGGTCTTGCTCAGATCGCTTTTCGCTACGGCACCGAGAAACTGACGAAAATCGCTGGCCGTCGTATCGCTGAAGGTCTTAAGGATCGCAGCACTTTGCTCAGGGGTGATGTTGGCCTGGGCAGGCAGGGTGAACGACGAAAGACTGACCAGAGCCAGGCTGGCAGCAGCCAGTCGCTTGAGAGAAAAATTCATTGCGGTGGGCATTCCTTTGCAGGCAGTTGAGTGGAAGTGTTTGAAAGTTGAAACAAATCTTTTCCAAACTAACACCGCGAAGGTGTTGAAGGGGAGCCCCTGAAGTGGGATCCGTCGCACAGAAATGCAAAAGCGGCGCACAAACGAAAAAGGCCCGAGCAGTGTGCAACTGACCGGGCCTTGTCTTTGAGTGTCGTTTTTACATCGACAGCACCAGCCTGCCGGCGAACAGAATCAGGATCACGCCCATGCTGCGCTCGAACCAATGGCCCATGCGCATGAACAGGGTGCGTACCCGGCTGCTGGAGAAAAACAGCGCGACGATCACGAACCACAGCGCATTGACGAAGCACATCCACACCCCGTACAGCGCCTGAATATTCAGCGGGGTGCTGGCGCTGATGATCGTGGTGAAGATCGCCAGGAAGAACAGCGTGGCCTTGGGGTTGGTGGCATTGGTCAGAAAACCGGTGCTGAACGCCTTGAACAGCGACTGCTCGACCAGCGGTTCGTCAGCGCTTTTTTCGCCTTCGAGCGTGGTCTTCGGTTTACTGCGGATCAGGCTGATGCCGAGGTAAAAGATGTATGCGCCACCGATCACCTTGGCCACCGTCAGCAACCACGGCGTGGTGTGCATCAGGGCGCCAACGCCGAGCAAGGTGTAGAGAACGTGCACGGAAATGCCGGCGCCGATGCCCAGTGCGGTGCAGATGCCCACCAGTCGGCCGAAGCGCACGCTTTGGCGAATGGTCACGGCAAAGTCCGGGCCGGGAGCGACCACGGCCAGAAAGTGAATGGTGGCCAGCGCCAGAAACTCGCCCAGGTAGTTCGATAACATCTCAGCTCCAGAAGGTCAGGGGTGAAGCATTGCCGCGATAGCCGACAAAGAACGAAAGGCTCAAGCGCGGATCCGCCACGCCCGGGGTCACCGAGTGCATGCAGCGCGAATTGAACATGATGAAATCGCCCGGCTCCGGCCGCACTTCCAGGGTCGGTGGGCCGAGCAGCGCCGGGTCGATGCCGTAACTGTCGCCACGCATCTGGTCGAACTGATCCGGGGTGATGTCGTCGTCCCACATCTGCAGTGCGCCGCCCTCGGTCGGCATGTTCAGGTACACGTTGCAGGCGAACTGCGCCTCCAGGCTGCGGGCCTGAAAGCTGTCCGGGGCGTCCTTGGCGAAAATGTCGTGGTGGGCGAGGAAGCACACGCCGGGTTTGACCACCCGCGACAGGCCGACATACATCTTGCGGCCATAGAGGTTTTCCAGATGCGCGCCGGCCGGCCACGACTCGTCGAGCATGCAGCGCAGGGTGTCGACCGGCGAGGAATAGGGCGCACAGCGCTCGCGCAGTTCGGCGATGTTGCGGGTGGCGCGCTCGAAGTAGTCCTCGATCAGCAGCGGCTGGTTTTCCGCCTCGTAAAACGCCATGCCGATGCGGCCGATGCTCGGCGCGTTGATGTAACCCTCGAAGCCCGGAGCAAGAATCTTGTCGCCAATCTCGATCGCCAGCGGCTCGGGCAAGAAGCCTTTGACGCGGATGGCGAGGACATCTTCGTTGGCCAGTTTTTTTATGCACGTCTCATCGAGACGCTCGACGTCTAGCATCATTTTTTTTAGGTCCATCTATCGATAGTCAACGGAACCGGCGAGTGCGGTTCCCCCGGCGTCGGACGCTGCGCGGAGCAGCGCCCGAGAAGCTTAATCCACGCTGTAGTGGACGGATAACGTGCCTTTCTTCTGCGAAAGCGAGGCGATCGTGACTGTGCCCAAATCCTTCAGGCTGCGTACATGGGTGCCACCGCAGCCATAGGCCGGCAGCTCGCCAAAACCGATTTCCCGCGCTCCTTCACGCAGCGAGGTCAGGCGCGGCAGATCGTGTTCGATCCACTGACGGATACCGTATTGAACGGTTGGCGCGTCGACTTCCTGAGCGGCATCGCCCGGCTTGAATTGCACTCGGCCCTCGTCCGGCCAGTGGTGCGCCTTGATCGGCGTCCAGCCCATGGCCTGCACGAAATGCCCGATCAGGTGCCCGGCCGAGTGCATGCGGGTGTTGTAGCGGCGACGTTGTTCATCCACGTGAATACAGGTCATGCCGGGTTTTACCGGACGATCGACGTAATGCACGATCCGGTCAGGTTCCTGCACCACGCGCAGCACCTGGCTTTCGCCGATCATGCCGGTGTCACAAGGCTGACCACCGCCTTGCGGATGAAACAACGTGGCGCGCAGCACCACGGCAAATTCGTTCTCGTGGGGCGTGCAGTCGAGGACTTCCACATTAGCCTTGAGGTCATCACTATGGAAAAAGAGGCGAAGCGTCATATTCCATGCCCTTATTAAAGTGTCTGTTTTTATTATATGAATCGTGCAATAACGTGATAATCCGTTCAAACATCAAAGGACTTGTGCGCTGTGAGCATCAATCTTCCGCTGCCACTGCTCGGTGAAATGGCGATCTTCGTCAAGGTCGTGGAGACCGGCAGTTTTTCCGAGGCGGCCCGCCAGTTGGGCTCGTCGCCGTCGGCGATCAGTCGCAGCATTTCCCGGCTGGAAAAGGCCCTGGCCACGCGTTTGCTGCAGCGCACTACGCGCAAACTGCGCTTGAGTGACGGTGGCGAGGAAGTGTTCAAGCGCTGTCAGGAGATGGTCAGCGCCGCCAAATCGGTGATGGAGATCAGTGGGCAGTTCACCCACGAGGCGGAAGGGCTGGTGCGGGTCAGTGTGCCGAAAGCGGTCGGGCGTTTCGTGATTCATCCGCACATGCCTGAGTTTCTGCGGCGTTATCCGAAAGTCGATGTCGAGTTGCTGCTGGAAGACCGCCAGGTTGATTTGATTGACGATCATGTCGACCTGGCGATTCGTATCACTGATCGACCGCCGGCCGGGCTGGTCGGACGGCAGTTGCTGACCATCGACCATTTGCTCTGCGCCACCCCGCAATACCTGGCCGAACATGGCACGCCGACCCACCCGCATGACTTGCTCAATCACAGCTGCATCTATCTGGGTGAAACCCCGAGCGATGCGCGCTGGAAATTCAAGAAGGGCAGCAAAGCGGTGACCGTCGGCGTACGTGGCCGTTATGCCGCCAACCATACGGGCGTGCGGCTCGGGGCAGTGTTGCAGCACATTGGTATTGGCAGCCTGCCGTACTTCACCGCGCGTTATGCGCTTGAGCAGAAGTTGATCGTGCAGGTGTTGCCGGAGTGGACATTTCTCGCTTCCTACCACGGTGGTCTGTGGTTGCTGCATTCGCCCACGCGCTACCTGCCGCCGAAGCTGCGGGTATTCATCGATTATCTGGTGGAGTGCCTGGAGAAGGAGCCGACGTTGAGCAAGCCGGGCAAGGCGGGGGCGCCGAATAATCTGGCGCTTGCGTATGAATTGCCGGAGAGCGAGGGGCTGCTTTAAAAGCAAAAGACCGCAGCCTGCGGCAGCTCCTACACAATCCCTGTAGGAGCTGCCGCAGGCTGCGATCTTTTGATCTTTGGACGCTTAGTGCTTGCTGTCCTGGGCAGACATCGCCAGCAACTGTTTTTCCTGATTCCAGTCGAACGGTTCGTCGTTCTGTTCGGCCTCGTAGCGACGTTCTTCCAGTGCCTGATACAGGTCGATTTCTTCATCAGACAAGTAGTGCAGGCAGTCACCAGCGAAGAACCACAGCAGATCCCGCGGGATCAGGTGGGCAATTTGCGGATAGCGGGTAATCACTTGGGTCAGGATGTCCTGGCCCAGGTACTGGCTTTCGATCGGATCGATCGGCAGGGACGCCAGCAGTTCGTCAAAGCGCTCCAGGAACAAGGCATGGCTTTCTTCGGGAACCTGTTCGGCCTCACCTACGGCGACCAGGATACTGCGCAGATGGTCGAGCAAAACCAGATGATCGGCAACGACGTTGGACACGAGATAAGTCCTCAAGAGCAAAACGGGCGCGGGAGTATAAAGCTCTCGTGCCCGTTTTTCACAAATAAACAGCTACACGGTCGTCGGCATCAGCGGACTTTGCCCTCAGCCTGTTTCAGTTCTTCCTTGTCGAAATCATCGACGTCGATCACCTTGCGCCGCGCCGCTTCGGCATCGCGCAGGGTCTGTGCTTCCTGCGGTTGCAACACCCCGGCCTCCAGTGCGGCGTCGATGGCGTGTTCGCCAGCCACCGGTTTGATCTGACCGCTCTTGAGCGAGGTGTGCAGTTTTTTGTGCAGCGGTTGGGCGGCATTCAGCAAATCGCTGGCGTGTTGCAGGGCACCGACGGCATCGTCGACGGACTGCGGGCGATAGCAGCCGGCGAGCAGTTCTTCGAGGGTCGGATCGCCTTTGGCACGACCGATCACCGCTGCCACTTCGGCGCCGAGCTTGTCCGACGGGCCTTTGTGGCGACGGCCGAACGGGAACACGATCACCCGCAGCAGGCAGCCAAATACTTTGTTCGGGAAGTTGCTCAGCAGCTCATCCAGCGCCCGTTCCGACTGGCCGAGGCTTTCTTCCATGGCCCAGCGGAACAGCGGCTCCATATGCGCCGGCGAATCCAGATCGTGATAACGCTTGAGCGCAGCGGAGGCCAGATACAGGTTGCTCAACACATCGCCAAGACGTGCGGACAGGCGTTCCCGGCGCTTCAGTTCGCCACCCAGCAGCATCATGCTGAAGTCGGCCAGCATGGCAAATGCCGCTGCCTGCCGATTGAGTGCGCGGAAGTAGCCCTGACTGATCCTGTCCCCGGGTGCATGTTCGAAGTGGCCGAAGCCCAGGTTCAGCACCAGGGTGCTGGCGGCATTGCCGACGGCAAAACCGATGTGCTTGAGCAGCAGGCCATCGAATTCTTTCAGTGCCTGTTCCTTGTCTTCACGGCCGGCGAGGGCCATTTCCTTGAGTACGAACGGATGGCAACGAATGGCGCCCTGACCGAAGATCATCAGGTTGCGCGAGAGGATGTTCGCGCCTTCCACGGTGATGAAGATCGGTGCGCCGTTCCAGCTGCGCCCGAGGTAGTTGTTCGGCCCCATGATGATCGCCTTGCCGCCGTGCACATCCATGGCGTGGGTGATGCACTCGCGGCCGCGTTCGGTCAGGTGATACTTGAGGATCGCCGACAGCACCGACGGTTTCTCGCCCAGATCCACCGCGTTGGCGGTGAGCATGCGTGCGGCGTCCATCATCCAGGCGTTGCCGCCGATGCGCGCCATGGCTTCCTGAATGCCTTCGAAGGCCGACAGCGGGACGTTGAACTGCTCACGTATCTGCGCGTATTGACCGGTCACCAGACTGGTGAATTTGGCCGCGCCAGTGCCGACTGCCGGCAGCGAAATCGAACGCCCGACCGACAGGCAGTTCATCAGCATCATCCAGCCCTTGCCGAGCATGTCCTGGCCGCCGATGAGGTAGTCCAGCGGGATGAACACGGCTTTGCCCGAGTTCGGGCCGTTCATGAACGCGGCACCCAGTGGCAGGTGACGACGGCCGATTTCCACACCCGGTGTATCGGTGGGGATCAGCGCCAGACTGATGCCGAGATCTTCCTTGTCGCCCAGCAGATGCTCCGGGTCATAGGCTTTGAAGGCCAGACCGAGCAGGGTCGCGACCGGGCCGAGAGTGATGTAGCGTTTTTCCCAGTTCAGGCGCAGACCGATGACTTCCTGGCCTTCCCATTCACCTTTGCAGATGATCCCGGTGTCCGGCATGGCGCCGGCATCGGAACCGGCCAGTGGGCCGGTGAGGGCGAAGCACGGAATGTCGTCGCCACGGGCCAGCCGCGGCAGGTAGTGATTGCGTTGTTCGTCGGTGCCGTAATGCAGCAGCAGTTCGGCCGGGCCGAGGGAGTTGGGCACCATCACGGTGGAGGCGAGGTCGCCGCTGCGGGTCGCGAGTTTCATCGCCACTTGCGAGTGGGCATAGGCCGAAAAGCCCTTGCCGCCGAATTCCTTGGGAATGATCAGGGCGAAGAAACCGTGTTCCTTGATGTGGCTCCAGGCTTCGGGCGGCAGGTCCATCGACTGGCCGATCTGCCAGTCAGTGACCATCGCGCAGAGTTCTTCGGTGGGGCCGTCGATAAAGGCCTGTTCCTCTTCGGTCAGTTGCACTTTCGGGTAGGACAACAACTTGTCCCAGTCCGGACGGCCGCTGAACAGCTCACCGTCCCACCACACGGTACCGGCATCGATCGCATCGCGTTCGGTCTGCGACATCGGCGGCAGGGTTTTCTGGAACCAGTTGAACAGCGGCGCGGTGAAGTGTTTGCGGCGCAGGTCAGGCAGCAGCAGCGGCGCGGCAACCGCCGCGAGCACCACCCAAAATACCAGCAGCAGCCAGCCCGGGGCATGGCTGAAAATGCCCATCGCCAGCAGGTATACGGCGACGATACCCAACGCGGGCAGGGGGGCGATGCGGCGGTGGGCGAGATACGCCACACCGACGATCAGAACCAGTATCCACAACAACAGCATATGTAATCCTCCGTGAACCAAGGCAAACCGACCCTTCAGAGCGTAGACGGCATCTGTAAAACGGGGTGGTCAGAACATGGTGATTGAACTCGTGGGAAACCCCGGATGGTTTTCGTAGGTTCGGTGGGCAACACCCGTGGGAAATCGTTCGCCGCTCCCGCGTCTTCGCGTGCATGTTTGGCCGAAACGTCGTTATCTCTGTGCTTGAGCTGTCGCTAGACTCGGGGCTCACCCAGGAGAACATCGTCATGCACGAGTATCTGAGTCCCGGCCGCTTCATCGATAGTGACCACCCGGCGGTGGTGGAGTTCGCCGAACAACACCGCGGTGCCAGCCGCGACCCGCTCGCGCAGGCGATCAGTCTCTATTACGCCGTGCGCGAAGCGGTGCGCTACAACCCGTATACCTTCAGCCTCGACCCGCAGACCCTGTGCGGCAGCTATGCGCTGGCCACCGGGGAAAGCTATTGCGTGCCCAAGGCCACATTGCTGGCCGGGTGCGCACGGCATTGCGGCATTCCCGCACGCATCGGTCTGGCCGACGTCAAGAATCACCTGTCGACCCCGCGTCTGCTGGAACTGCTGCGCAGCGATGTGTTTGCCATGCACGGCTACACCGAGCTGTTCCTCAATGACCGTTGGGTCAAGGCCACGCCGGCCTTCAATCAGCAACTTTGTGAGCTGTTCAACGTCGCATCGTTGGACTTTGACGGCATCAATGACAGCGTTTTCCACCCGTACAACCGTGACGGCGCACTGCTGATGGAGTATCTGGTCGATCATGGCCAGTTCACCGATGTGCCGGAGCATTTCTTTTTCGAACACCTGGAAAAGTGCTACCCGCATCTGTTCGGCGAACATCAGGCGAAGGTCTTGGGCGATATGCAGAGTGATTTGAGTCGGGTCTGATCCGGCGTATGCTGCCTGCCCACGCATTGGAAAAGAGGCGGTCATGCTGAAGATCTGGGGACGGAAAAACTCATCGAATGTCAGGAAGCCACTGTGGGCCGCCGAAGAGCTGGGCCTGGCCTACGAGGCGATTGACGCCGGTGGCGCCTTTGGTGTGGTCGACACGCCTGAATACCGGGCGATGAACCCGAACGGCCGGGTGCCGGTGATCGAGGATGACGGCTTCGTGCTGTGGGAATCGAATGCGATCGTCCGTTACCTGCTGGCCAAACATGCGCCGAACAGCGCCTGGTATCCGGCAGACCTGCAAGCCCGGGCCATCGCGGACAAGTGGATGGACTGGACCACCTCGAGTTTTGCCGGGCCGTTCCGCACCGTGTTCTGGGGCGTGTTGCGTACCCCAGCGGACCAGCAGGACTGGCCGGCGATCAACGCCGCAATCAAGGAATGCACCGCGCTACTGGCCATGGCCGATCAGGCCCTCGCCAGCCAGCCATATCTGTCCGGCAGCGAAATCGGCATGGGCGATATTCCGCTGGGCAGTTTCATTTATGCCTGGTTCGAGATGCCCATCGAACGTGCCGCGCAGCCGCATCTGCAGGCTTGGTATGCACGGTTGAAGCAGCGTCCGGCTTATCAGAAAGCAGTCATGACCGCGTTGACTTGATAATAACTATCGACACTCTTGACTGTACTTGTGTGGCGGCGGCAAGCACCATTGCGCTCATGCGCCGTGGTTGTTTTGTTCGCCGCCCGGCCCAATCTTTCCTTTTCTTCCCTTCTTGGTGCGTAAATCCGATATGAGTTCCGCTCTGTCCATCCGGCAGCTAACCAAAACCTACGGCAACGGGTTCCAGGCCTTGAGTGGTATCGATCTGGACGTCGCCGAAGGTGACTTTTTCGCCTTGCTCGGCCCCAACGGCGCCGGCAAATCCACGACCATCGGCATTCTCTCGACCCTGGTCAACAAGACCAGCGGCACGGTGAATATCTTCGGTCATGACCTGGACAAGAACCCCGCCGCGCTCAAGCGCTCGATCGGTGTGGTGCCTCAGGAATTCAACTTCAACCAGTTCGAAAAGACTTTCGACATCGTCGTGACCCAGGCCGGTTACTACGGCATCCCGGCGAAGATCGCCAAGGAACGCGCCGAGCAGTACCTGACCCAGCTCGGCCTGTGGGACAAGCGCGATGTGCCGTCGCGTTCGCTGTCCGGCGGCATGAAACGCCGACTGATGATTGCTCGCGCCCTGGTGCATGAGCCGCGCCTGCTGATCCTCGATGAGCCGACCGCTGGCGTCGACATCGAACTGCGTCGCTCGATGTGGACGTTCCTCACCGAGCTGAACCAGAAAGGCATCACCATCATCCTCACCACGCACTATCTGGAAGAGGCTGAGCAGCTGTGCCGCAACATCGGCATCATCGACCACGGCACCATTGTCGAGAACACCAGCATGAAACAGCTGCTGGGCCAGTTGCACGTCGAGACCTTCCTGCTGGATCTGAAAAACGACTTGCACGCCGCGCCGCAATTGATCGGCTATCCCGCCCGGTTGCTCGACGGCCATACCCTGGAAGTCCAGGTCGACAAATCCATGGGCATCACCGCGCTGTTCACTCAATTGGCGCAGCAGAATATTGAAGTGCTGAGCCTGCGTAACAAAACCAATCGTCTCGAGGAGCTGTTCGTGTCCCTGGTGGAGAAAAATCTGTCGAAGGTGGCGGTATGAGTTCCGAGTTCCGCCCCAACCTCGTCGCCCTGCAGACCATCGTTTATCGCGAGGTCAAACGCTTCACCCGGATCTGGCCGCAGACCCTGCTGCCGCCGGCGATCACCATGGTTCTGTACTTCGTGATCTTCGGTAACCTGATCGGCAAGCAGATTGGCGGCATGGGTGGCTTCAGTTACATGGAGTACATCGTGCCGGGGCTGATCATGATGTCGGTGATCACCAACTCCTACGGCAACGTGGTCTCGAGTTTCTTCGGCAGCAAGTTCCAGCGTTCCATCGAGGAACTGATGGTCTCGCCGGTGTCGCCGCATACGATTCTGATCGGCTTCACCATTGGCGGCGTGCTGCGTGGCTTGATGGTCGGGGTCATCGTGACCATCCTGTCGTTGTTCTTCACTCATCTGCAGGTGCATCACCTGGGCGTGACCATCCTTGTGGTGGTGCTGACCGCGACGATCTTCTCGCTGCTGGGCTTCATCAACGCTGTGTTTGCGCGCAACTTCGATGACATCTCGATCATCCCGACGTTTGTGCTGACCCCGCTGACCTACCTCGGTGGCGTGTTCTACTCGATCACCTTGCTGCCGCCGTTCTGGCAGACCGTATCGCTGGCCAACCCGGTGCTGCATATGGTCAATGCCTTCCGTTACGGCATTCTTGGCGTATCGGATATCCGCATCGGTATCGCGATCACCTTCATGCTGGTGGCGACGGTGGTGTTGTACCTCGGTTGTGCGCGGTTGCTGGTGAGTGGACGCGGGATGCGGACCTGATCCGAAACCGCGTCGCTGCCATCGCGAGCAGGCTCACTCCTACAGAAGGGCGCGTTCCTATGTAGGAGTGAGCCTGCTCGCGATGGGGCCTATTCAGACGCTACAAAAAAACGGCCTCCACTGCGGAGGCCGTTTTGCATTCAAGACTTGCGGCTTTTCTTGCGCCGCGCCCATTGCCGCGCCACCCACCAGCGCCAATACAGCATGACCGTGAAGTAGGCGAGGATGCCGAGTAGCAGCCCGCATACCACCGATCCCAGCAGAAACGGCTGCCACATGGTCGACAACTCTCCACTGATCCATTCCCAGGTCAACGAATCGGGCAGGGTGCGGGCGGGCACATTCATCAACCAGGCTCCGGCCTGATAAGTACAGAAAAACACCGCCGGCATGGTGATCGGGTTGGTCAGCCAGACCAGACTGACGGCAATCGGCATGTTGCCGCGCACGGTGATCGCCAGTGCCGCCGCCACCAGCATCTGCGCCGGAATCGGCAGGAACGCGGCGAACAGGCCGACGGCCATCGCCCGGGCCACCGAGTGCCGATTGAGGTGCCAGAGGTTCGGGTCATGCAGCAACTTGCCGAGAAAGCGTAAGGATTTGTGTTCCCTGATGCTCGTCGGATCGGGCATGTAACGTTTGAATAAGCGCCGGGGCATAAGGCTTCTCGGTCGGTTAAGGCGGCAAGTATGTCTGGATTCTACGAAGCGCCCATTCAGACTTTGTGACAATTGTTGACGACGACCCGCCTTCGTACCGGCTACGCCTAATGCACGAACTCTCAAGGACGGGCTTATGCGCACAGGGATGATGGCGCTGGCAGTCGGTCTGCTGGTTCCGGTTTTTTTGCCGGTTTTACCGCCGGTCGGGTTGATGATGTTGTTGCCGTTGGTGGGACTGATGTTGCTGCCGTTTCGCAGCTATCCCCTGGCGTTTCTGCTGTTCGGTTTCACCTGGGCGTGCGTCAGTGCGCAATGGGCATTGAATGATCGTCTGCCCGCAGTGCTTGATGGCGAAACCCGTTGGGTTGAGGGGCGGGTGGTAGGTTTGCCGCAAAACAGCGAGGGCGTGGTGCGTTTCGAGTTGGCCGATGCTCGTTCGCGCCACGAGAAATTGCCGTCGTTGATGCGTCTGGCGTGGTACGCCGGACCACCGCTCAACAGCGGCGAGCGCTGGCGCCTGGCGGTGAAGCTCAGGCGCCCCGGTGGTTTGCTCAATCCCGACGCCTTCGATTACGAAGCCTGGCTGTTGGCGCAACGCATCGGCGCGACCGGCACGATCAAGGATGGTCAGCGCCTGGCCGAGGCAAACTGGGCATGGCGCGACAGCATTCGTCAGCGCTTGATGGCAGTCGATGCCCAAGGCCGGGGCGGTGCATTGGCGGCGCTAGTGCTCGGCGACGGCTCCGGGCTCAGTCGCGAGGATTGGCAGATCCTGCAGGACACCGGCACCGTGCATCTGCTGGTGATTTCCGGTCAACACATCGGGATGTTGGCGGCGGTCATCTATCTGTTGGTCGCCGGGCTGGCGCGCTACGGCTGGTGGCCGCTGCGCTGGCCATGGCTGCCATGGGCCTGCGGCCTGGCGTTTGCCGCGGCGCTCGGTTACGGCTTGCTCGCCGGGTTTGACGTGCCGGTGCAACGGGCCTGCGTGATGGTCGGGCTGGTGTTGTTGTGGCGCCTGCGCTTTCGCCATCTCGGCGCGTGGTGGCCGCTGTTGCTGGCATTCGATGCGTTGCTGTTGCTCGACCCGTTAGCCAGTTTGCGTCCGGGTTTGTGGCTGTCGTTCGCCGCGGTGGGGATTTTGATTTTCACCTTCGGCGGGCGACTCGGTGCGTGGAAATGGTGGCAGACCTGGACCCGCGCGCAATGGCTGATTGCGCTGGGTCTGTGCCCGCTGCTGCTGGCGCTGAACCTGCCGATCAGCCTCAGCGGGCCATTGGCAAATCTGCTCGCGGTGCCGTGGGTCAGTCTGCTGGTGCTGCCACCGGCGCTGCTCGGCACGCTGTTGTTGCCGGTGCCTTACGTCGGTGCAGGCTTGTTGTGGCTGGCCGGTGGTTTGATCGACTGGCTGTTTCGTGGCTTGTCGCTGATCGCCGGGGCTTGGCCAGCGTGGATCTCGCCGTCGCTGCCGTGGTGGGCCTTGTTGATTGGCTGTCTCGGCGCCGTGTTGTTGCTGTTGCCGCGTGGGGTGCCGTTGCGACCGTTGGGCTGGCCGTTGTTGTTGATTCTGCTGGCGCCGCCGCGCGAGCGAGTGGCCGAGGGCCAGGCCGATGTCTGGCAGCTCGATGTCGGTCAGGGCCTGGCGATCCTGATCCGCACGCGTCATCACGCGTTGCTCTACGACGCCGGTCCACGCTTCGGCGAATTCGATCTGGGGGAGCGGGTGGTGCTGCCGGCGCTGCACAAACTGGGGGTCAACCGCATCGATCTGATGCTGCTCAGTCATGCCGATGCCGACCATGCCGGTGGTGCGTTGGCAGTATCGCGGGGCCTGAAAGTGACGCGGGTGATCAGCGGCGATTCGCCGGGTCTGCCCGCCATCCTGCGGGCCGAGGCCTGTGAAAGCGGGCGCCAATGGCAGTGGGACGGGGTCCGGTTTCAGCTGTGGCAATGGTCGGCGGCCCATGACAGCAATCAGCGCTCCTGTGTGTTGCAGATCGAGGCCAATGGCGAGCGTCTGCTGCTGACCGGTGATATCGACACGGCTGCCGAACGGGTGTTGCTGGAGAGTCCGTTGGCGCTGCCGACGCAATGGCTGCAAGCACCCCACCACGGCAGCCGCAGTTCCTCATCGATGGCTTTGCTGCGGGCATTACGCCCGCATTCGGTGCTGATCTCCAGGGGGCAGGGCAATTCGTTCGGTCATCCACACCCGCTGGTGCTCGCGCGTTACCGCCAGCAAGGGCTGCGCATCTACGACAGCGCGCAGCACGGCGCCATTCAGCTGCGCCTGGGCAGCTTTCAGGCGCCGTGGCTGATGCGTCAACAACGGCGTTTCTGGCGCTGAAACACCATTGATCGCAGGATCGCCGAATGCGGCATCAGGTCGTCGGGGCAGCGAGTCTTAATCGCCAACCGGTATGGTAAAGTGGCGCACTTTTTCGAGGGGACTGTCACTGTGTGGGAATTGGTCAAATCCGGCGGCTGGATGATGTTGCCGATCATTCTGAGTTCCATCGCGGCCATGGCGATTGTCGCCGAGCGTCTGTGGACCCTGCGCGCCAGCCGCGTCACCCCCGAGCATCTGCTGGGTCAGGTCTGGGTCTGGATTAAGGACAAGCAGCTCAATAAAGAAAAGCTCAAGGAATTGCGCGCCAACTCGCCGCTGGGTGAAATCCTCGCCGCGGGCCTGGCCAACTCCAAGCATGGTCGCGAGATCATGAAGGAATGCATCGAAGAAGCCGCCGCGCGGGTGATTCACGAGCTCGAACGCTACGTCAACGCGCTGGGCACGATTGCCGCCATGTCGCCGTTGCTGGGCCTGTTGGGCACGGTATTGGGCATGATCGACATTTTCAGCGCCTTCACCGGTTCCGGCATGACCACCAACGCCTCGGTCCTGGCCGGCGGTATTTCCAAGGCACTGATCACCACGGCGGCGGGCCTGATGGTCGGTATTCCGTCGGTGTTCTTCCACCGTTTCCTGCAACGCCGCATCGATGAGCTGGTGGTGGGCATGGAGCAGGAAGCGATCAAACTGGTCGAAGTGGTGCAGGGCGACCGTGACGTCGATCTGGCCGGGGACAAAGCGTGAAATTCCGTCGCAAACCCCGGGAAACGATCGACATCAACCTCGCGTCGCTGATCGACGTGGTGTTCATCCTGTTGCTGTTTTTCGTCGTGACCACCACCTTCACCCGCGAAACCCAGTTGCGCGTCGATCTGCCGGAATCGGTCAGCGGTTCACCTGCCGAAGACCAGCAGCTCAAGCAACTGGATGTCGCGATCAGCGCCGAAGGCGTGTTCTCGGTGAACAACAAGATTCTGCCGAAAAACGACCTGGCGACGCTGATGGAAGCCATGCAGAAAGAAGCCAACGGTGACACCAACATGCCGTTGTCGATCAGCGCCGACGGCAAGACCCAACACCAATCGGTGATCACCGCCATGGACGCGGCCGGCAAGCTCGGTTTCAGCCATCTGCGCATGACCACGGTCGAGGCGGCGCCCAAATCCTGATGAGCCTGTCCGATCGTTTGCTCGCCGCGTGGTATCAGGGGCATCCGGCCCTGACGCTGCTGCGGCCGCTGGAAATGCTCTACCGCCGCGTGGTGGTCAACAAGCGTCAGCGCTTTCTCGACGGTGACGGCCAGATCTATCAGCCACCGGTGCCGTTGATCGTGGTCGGCAACATCACCGTCGGCGGCACCGGCAAGACGCCAATGATTTTGTGGCTGATCGAGCATTGCCGACGCGCCGGTCTGCGGGTTGGTGTGGTCAGTCGTGGATATGGCGCCAAACCGCCGCAACTGCCGTGGCGGGTCACCGCCGAGCAGAGCGCCGACGTCGCCGGCGATGAACCGCTGTTGATCGTGCAGCGCACCGGCGTACCGCTGATGATCGACCCTGATCGCAGCGCAGCGGTCAAAGCCTTGCTCGCCAGTGAGCCGCTGGACCTGATCCTCTCCGATGATGGCATGCAGCATTACCGCTTGGCGCGAGATCTGGAGCTGGTGCTGATCGACGCCGCCCGTGGTTTGGGCAACAAGCGCTGCCTGCCGGCCGGTCCGTTGCGCGAGCCGATCGAGCGCCTGCAAAGCGTCGATGGCGTGCTGTTCAACGGTGCCACTGCGGATCGCGAAGATGGCTTCGCGTTTCGCCTGCAACCGACGGCGCTGGTCAATCTGCGCAGTGGCGAGCGCAAGCCGCTCGATCATTTTTCGCCCGGTCAATCGGTGCACGCGGTGGCCGGGATCGGCAATCCGCAACGTTTCTTCAATACCCTCGAAGCGCTAGACTGGCGAGCAGTCCCCCATGCGTTTGCCGACCACGCCGAATACAGCGTGCAGGCCTTGAATTTCACACCGTCATTGCCGTTGGTGATGACCGAAAAGGACGCGGTGAAGTGCCGTGCCTTCGCAGCAGACGACTGGTGGTATCTGGCGGTCGATGCCGTGCCGTCACCGGCCTTCGTGGCCTGGTTCGACACCCAATTGATGCGCCTGTTGCCCGATCGTCTTTTGCCTTAACTCTTTATCCAGGGAATGTTCATGGACACCAAATTGCTCGACATCCTCGCGTGCCCGATCTGCAAAGGCCCGCTCAAGCTCAGCGCCGACAAGACCGAACTGATCAGCAAGGGCGCCGGCCTGGCCTATCCGATCCGCGACGGCATCCCGGTGATGCTCGAAAGCGAAGCGCGCACCCTGACCACTGACGAGCGTCTGGATAAATGACCACTGCTTTCACCGTTGTCATCCCGTCGCGTTACGCCTCGACCCGCCTGCCAGGCAAACCGCTGCTGGATATCGCCGGCAAGCCGATGATCCAGCATGTCTGGGAGCAGGCGAGCAAAAGCAGCGCCAGCCGTGTGGTGGTCGCGACCGACGATGCGCGCATCGTCGAGGCCTGCAAGGCGTTCGGCGCTGAAGTGGTGCTGACCCGTGAAGATCACAATTCCGGGACTGACCGCCTGGCGGAAGTCGCGGCGAAGCTGGGTCTTGCGCCGGACGCGATCGTGGTTAACGTGCAGGGTGATGAGCCGTTGATCCCGCCGAGCGTGATCGATCAGGTCGCGGCCAACCTCGCCGCCCACACCGAAGCGCGCATGGCCACCCTGGCCGAGCCGATCGAAGACGTCGAAACCCTGTTCAATCCGAACGTGGTCAAGGTCGTCAGCGACCTCAATGGTCTGGCGCTGACCTTCAGCCGCGCCACCTTGCCGTGGGCCCGCGATGCCTTCGCCAAGAGCCGCGACGTGTTGCCGGAAGGCGTGCCGTACCGTCGCCACATTGGCATTTACGCCTACCGCGCCGGGTTCCTTCAGGACTTCGTGAGCTGGGGCCCGTGCTGGCTGGAAAACACGGAATCCCTCGAACAACTGCGTGCCCTGTGGCATGGCGTGCGGATTCATGTCGCCGATGCGTTGATCGCGCCGCCGACCGGGGTCGACACCGTTGAAGACCTCGAGCGCGTTCGTCGCCTGCTGGAGGCCTGATGCGCGTTCTGTTCGTGTGCCTGGGCAACATCTGCCGTTCGCCCACCGCTGAAGGCGTGTTGCGTCACAAACTGCGCGCAGCGGGGCTGGCGGATCAGGTCGAAGTGGCCTCCGCCGGCACCGGTGACTGGCACGTCGGCAATCCGCCGGACAAGCGCAGCCAGGCTGCAGCCAAAGTGCGTGGTTATGACCTGTCGGCGCAACGCGCGCAGCAGGTCAGTCGTGCCGATTTCGCCAGTTACGACCTGATTCTGGCCATGGACAACAGCAACCTGCGCAACCTCAAGGCGCTGCAACCGTCCACCGGCAAGGCCGAGCTGGACCTGTTCCTGCGCCGTTATGCCGGTGTGGTCGATGAAGTGCCGGATCCGTACTACGACGGCGATCAGGGTTTCGAGCAGGTACTGGATCTGATTGAAGCAGCCTGTGACCAACTGTTGATCGAAGTGAAGGGCCGGTTATGAGTTTGCAGCTTCAATCACAGGTTTCGCTGAAACCGTTCAACAGTTTCGGCGTCGACGTTCGCGCGCAGTTGTTCGCCGAGGCCCACAGCGATGCCGACGTGCGCGAAGCCTTGGCCTATGCAACTGCCCATGACCTGCCATTGCTGGTGATCGGCGGCGGCAGCAACCTGCTGCTGACTGCTGATATCCCCGCGCTGGTGCTGCGCATGGCCAGCCGTGGCATTCGGCTGATCAGCGATGACGGCAGCCGCGTGGTGATCGAGGCTGAAGCCGGTGAGCCATGGCACCCGTTCGTGCAGCACACGCTGGCGCTGGGTTTTTCCGGTCTGGAAAACCTCAGCCTGATCCCCGGCACCGTGGGCGCGGCACCGATGCAGAACATCGGCGCCTACGGCGTCGAGATCAAGGATGTGTTCGCCGGGCTGACCGCGCTGGATCGCCAGACCGGCGAGCTGCGCGACTTCAGCCTGGAAGAATGCAACTTCGCCTACCGCGACAGCCTGTTCAAGCAGCAGCCGGGGCGTTGGCTGATCCTGCGGGTGCGCTTCAAGCTCGATCGTGTTGCGCATCTGCATCTGGAATACGGCCCGGTGCGTCAGCGCCTGACCGAGCAAGGCATCGAGCAACCGACACCCAGCGACGTCAGCCGCGCGATCTGCAGTATCCGCAGCGAAAAACTGCCGGATCCGGCGGTGCTCGGCAATGCCGGCAGTTTCTTCAAGAATCCGCTGGTGTCGGCCGCGCTGGTCGAGCAGATCAAGGCGCAGCACCCGGATCTGGTGGCCTATGCGCAAGCGGACGGGCAGATGAAACTGGCCGCCGGCTGGTTGATCGAGCGCGCTGGCTGGAAAGGTTTCCGCGAGGCCGATGCCGGCGTGCATAAATTGCAGGCGCTGGTGCTGGTCAACTACGGCACCGCGACCGGTCTGCAATTGCTGGAGCTGGCGCAACGCATCCAGAAAGATATTGCCGAACGTTTCAATGTCGAACTGGAAATGGAGCCGAATCGCTATTGAGGCTACGCTTCAGGTCGGTATCCAAAGCCCTGCACTGAACAAAAAGTGCAGGGCTTTTTTGTTAACGGTGGGTTAACTTAGCCAGCTAACGATAACCGTCATTTGCTCCACCAAAGGCCCGGTGCAGACGTTCGCGTCGGCACAAGAGAGCCTGTGCCAACCACATATAAGTCAGCGATGATCCTGTGGCGAGGGAGCTTGCTCCCGCTGGGGCGCGTAGCGGCCCCGCTTTCAAGAAGGGCCTGCTCCGCAGTCCAGCGGGAGCAAGCACCCTCGCCACAGGCTCAGTGTTCGGCTTCACTGATGTGTATTGGCCCATTAGCCTGAGTCGATCTGCGTGAACCACCGCCAGTTCTGCTCGACCCCATAACCACTAAAAATATGCGGGCGTGCCCATGATTACCCTGAAACTAAACGGTCAAGACCATTCCCTCGATGTCACGGAAGACATGCCGCTGCTGTGGGCTATTCGTGATGTCGCCGGTTACAACGGCACCAAATTCGGCTGCGGCATGGGCCTGTGCGGTGCCTGCACCATTCATATCGACGGCTTGCCGGCGCGCAGTTGCATCACGCCGATCGGCTCGGTGGTCGGGCAAAACGTCACCACCATCGACAATCTGCACGCCGATCCAGTCGGGCAGGTGGTGCAGCAAGCCTGGCTCGATAGCGCCGTGGCGCAGTGTGGTTTTTGTCAGGGCGGGCAGATCATGTCCGCCACCGCGTTGCTCAAGACCAACCCCGATCCGAGCGACGAGCAGATCGAAGAGGCAATGGTCGGCAACATTTGCCGGTGCGGCACCTACAACCGGATCAAGACCGCGATCCGCCAGGCCTCGACTCACTTGAAGGAGGCCAAGGCATGAGCCGCTTGCCGAATGATTTCGCCCTGAGCAATCTCAGCCGTCGCGGTTTTCTCAAAGGCGTTGGCGCTACGGGCGTATTGGTGCTGGCCGCGAGTTGGGGCTGGCAGGATGCACTGGCTGAAGACGCGCCGAAGAAGTTCGGTGCCGACGGCATGCCCAATGGCTGGATCGACGATCCCAAGGTCTACGTCAGCATCGCCGCGGATGGCACGGTCACCGTGGTCTGCAACCGCTCGGAAATGGGCCAGGGCGTGCGCACCAGTTTGAGCATGGTGGTCGCTGATGAACTGGACGCCGATTGGGCCAAAGTCAAAGTGCAACAGGCGCCGGGTGACGAAGTACGTTTCGGCAACCAGGATACTGACGGTTCGCGCAGCATGCGTCACTGGTATGAGCCGATGCGTCGTTGCGGCGCCGCGGCCCGGACCATGCTGGAACAAGCCGCCGCCGCGCAATGGCAGGTGCCGGTGGGCGAGTGCCAGGCGCAGCTGCACAAAGTCCTGCACAAACCGTCCGGTCACGAGCTGGGTTACGGCGAACTTGCCGCTGCCGCCAGTGCGCTGGCGGTGCCGGCCCGTGACAGCTTGCGCCTCAAGCAGGCGTCGGAGTTCCGCTACATCGGCAAGGAAGGCACCAAAGCCATCGACGGTGCCGATATCGTCAACGGGCGCGCGGTGTACGGCGCGGACGTGCATTTCGACGGCATGCTCTACGCCACCATCGCCCGTCCGGCGGTGTACGGCGGCAAGGTCAAGTCGCTGGATGACAGCGCCGCGCTGAAGGTTCCGGGTGTGCTGAAGGTCATGCAGATCGAGAGCCGTCCGCTGCCTTCGGAATTCCAGCCGCTGGGCGGCGTAGCGGTGATTGCCAGCAATACCTGGGCGGCGATCAAGGGGCGTGAGGCGCTGAAGATCGAATGGGACGACGGCCCCAATGCCAGTTATGACTCGATCGCTTATCGCAAGGAACTGGAAGCAGCGTCGCGCAAACCCGGCAAAGTGGTGCGCAACACTGGTGATATCGACAAAGCCCTGAGCGGCGCCGCCAGCAGCCTCGAAGCGTCCTATTATCTGCCGCATCTGGCGCAGGCACCGATGGAGCCGATGGTCGCCATCGCGCGCTACGACAAAGGTGTGTGTGAAGCGTGGGCGCCGAGTCAGGCGCCGCAGGTAACTCGCGAGCGCATCGCCGAGCGCCTCGGGCTGCCGTTCGACAATGTCACCTTCAACGTCACGCTGCTCGGTGGCGGTTTCGGCCGTAAATCGAAGCCGGATTTCGTCGTCGAAGCAGCGATCCTTGCCAAGGAGTTCCCCGGTAAAGCCGTGCGGGTGCAATGGACCCGCGAGGATGACATCCACAACTCGTATTTCCACACGGTGTCCGCCGAGTATTTGAAAGCCGCTGTTGGCAAGGACGGCATGCCCTCCGGCTGGCTGCATCGCACAGTGGCGCCGAGCATTACGGCGCTGTTCGCCCCGGGCATGAACCATGAAGCGGCGTTCGAACTGGGCATGGGTTTCACCAATATGGCTTACGCGATTCCCAGCGTGCGCCTGGAAAACCCCGAAGCCACGGTGCATACCCGCGTCGGCTGGTATCGCTCGGTGTCGAACATTCCTCACGGTTTTGCGATTCAGAGTTTCGTCGACGAACTGGCGCACAAGGCTGGCGTCGATCCGCTCAAGTACCAGATCAAGTTGCTCGGCCCGGATCGGCAGATCGATCCGCGTACCCTGAGTGAGGAGTGGAACTACGGCGAATCCCCCGAGCGCTACCCGATCAACACCGGGCGCATGCGCACGGTATTGGAAACCGCGGCCAAGGCTGCCGGCTGGGGGCGCCAATTGCCCAAGGGCCGAGGCCTCGGTCTGGCGGTGCATTACAGCTTCGTCACCTATGTGGCGGCGGTGATCGAAGTCGAGGTCAAGGACGACGGTACGCTGATCGTGCACAAGGCTGACATCGCCGTCGATTGCGGGCCGCAGATCAACCCTGAACGTATCCGTTCGCAGTTCGAGGGCGCGTGCGTGATGGGCCTGGGCAACGCGGTGCTGGGTGAAATCAGCTTCAAGGATGGCAAGGTCCAGCAGGACAACTTCCATATGTACGAAGTGGCGCGCATGTCGCTGGCGCCGAAGGAAATCGCGGTGCATTTGGTGACGCCGCCGGGCGACGTGCCGTTGGGTGGTGTCGGTGAACCCGGCGTGCCGCCGATTGCGCCGGCACTGTGCAATGCGATCTTCGCCGCCACCGGCCAGCGCATCCGTAACTTGCCGGTGCGTTATCAGTTGCAGGGTTGGCAGAAGGCGCAGGCGTAATGGACAGCGCCGATCTCAACGTCCTGCGCAGCGTGCTCGAATGGCGCCGCGCCGGGCAGCGGGTGGTGCTGTTCAGTGTGGTGCAGACCTGGGGCACTGCGCCCCGGGCACCCGGCGCGATGCTCGCGTTACGTGAGGACGGCGTGGTGATCGGCTCGGTGTCCGGCGGTTGTGTCGAGGATGACTTGATCGCCCGTCTGCACGACGGGCGCATCGCCAGCGACGGGCCACCGGTGCAACTGATTACCTATGGCGTCACCCGCGAGGAGGCGGCGCGTTTCGGCTTGCCCTGTGGCGGCACGCTGCGCCTGACCGAGGAGCGGGTCGCTGATCCGGCGTGGGTCGCCGAGTTGCTCGCGCGATGTGACGCGCACGAGATTGTCGCCCGCGAGCTGAACATTGAAACCGGTGAAGTGCTGCTGTCAGCGGCGAGCAAATCCGATGTGCTGGAATTCGACGGCAAGACCCTGCGCGCTATTTATGGCCCGCGCTGGCGCCTGCTGCTGATCGGCGCCGGACAGCTTTCGCGGTATGTGGCCGATATGGCCCGGCTGTTGGATTTCGAAGTGCTGATCTGCGATCCGCGTACCGAGTTCGTTTATGGCTGGGAAGAGCACCACGGACGGTTCGTCCCGGGTATGCCGGATGACGCGGTGTTGAGCATTCAGACGGACGAGCGCACAGCCATCGTCGCGCTGACTCACGATCCCCGTCTGGATGATATGGCGTTGCTCACCGCGCTCGATTCGCCGGCCTTCTATGTCGGTGCACTCGGTTCGCGGATCAACAGTCAGAAGCGCCGGGACAATCTGGCTCAGCTGGGCTTGTCAGAAGCTGCCATTGCGCGATTGCACGGGCCGATCGGTCTGAACATCGGCAGTCATTCGCCAGCGGAGATTGCTCTGTCGTTGTTGGCGGAGATCGTCGCGATCAAGAACGGCGTCGAGTTGAAACAGAAGAAAGTCGTGGAGGGCACATGAGTCGATCTATCGCAGTGATTGTGCTGGCGGCGGGCGAGGGCAGTCGCTTTCGCCAGGTTGCCGGTGCCGACAAGGACAAGTTGCTGGCCGATTGCACCGGGCGTGATGGCGCGGTGCTCTCGGTGATCGAGCAAGTGTTGCTGAATCTGCCGGCCAACCTCGACAAGCGGGTGCTGGTGACCACTGAAGCGCGGCCGCAGGCGATGCGCATGGCTCAGGCTTATGGCTGTGACGTGGTCTCGATTGAATCGACCGGGATGGGTGACAGTATTGCGGCTGGCGTTGCGGTTTGTCCGGATGCAGATGGCTGGCTGGTCGTGTTGGGGGACATGCCGTTTATCCTGCCGTCGAGTATTGAGCGGGTGGTGGCGACAATGACCGATGACGCGGTTAGTGTGCCGGTGCAGGAGGGCGAATTTGGGCATCCGGTGGGGTTCGGGCGTTCGTTCGGGCCGGGCTTGCAGGCATTGAGTGGTGATCGCGGCGCCAGGCCTTTGTTCAAGCAGGGCAGGGTGATTGAGGTAGCGGTGGATGATCCCGGGGTGTTGTGGGATATCGATGTGCCTGAGTCTCTGGTATTTCCTCAATCCTGAGCCCTGCATAAATCCTCTGTAGGAGTCGGGGCGATGCTTGAACTGGAGGCATGAAAAAGCCCCGCCTGATTGCTCAGGCGGGGCTTTTTATGGCTTGCGGAATCAGACGAGCGGTTTAGGCTCGTGTTCTTTTTCCTCGGCCGCTTGGTGATGCTCGACCGCGTCCTGAACGGAGCGTGGTGCTTCGGCGATCACCGATTCAACCACCGCTTCTTCAGTCACGGCAGCAACCTCGACCACTTCAGCAGCCGGAGCAGCAGCGGCAGCCAGTTCGGCTTCCTTCTGCAGACGCTCGGCTTCACGCTTGCGGCGACGCACTTCACGTGGGTCGTTTGGTGCACGGCCGTTTGGCGTCAGGGCGCTGACCGGAGCGGCTTCAACCACTGGAGCAGGGGCTTCGGCAACCACTGACGCTTCGACCACCGGTGTTTCAACCACTGGCGCTGGAGCAGGTTCAGCGGCTTCGACCACTGGCGCGGCAGCCTTGGCTTCTTCAACCACTGGGGCTTCAACGACTGGCGCTGGAGTTTCAGCGACGGCAGGCTCGGCAACCCAGTTGAACGCGGTCTGTTCTTCGCGAACTTCACGCACGGTTTCGGTCACGGTTTCAGCGACGGTTTCAGCAACCGGCTCTGCGGCCAAGACTGGCGCCTCAACGGCAGGTTGTGCAGCGGCTTCAACCTGAGGCAGAGTTTCCTGAACCGGTGCCACTTCGACTTCCGGAGCAGCCACCACTTCCACTGGGGTGGTGGCCTCAACGACCGGCGCTTCCACTGGGGCGGTTTCCTGAACAGCGGCGGTGGCGCGTTCGGCTTGCTCGTGAGCCTGTGCTTCGGCCGGAGCGCTGATCACGCTGCTGGCAACAGCGGCAGTGACGGCCAGGCCGGCAGCCAGATCGGCGGCGCTTGGTGCTGTTTCAGCGTTTTCGCCGGATTCGGATTCTTCCGAACCTTCGATCACGTTGCCGTTGGCATCACGCTGACGCTCGCGACGGTTGCTGCGACGACGCTGACCACGGGAGCGACGACGTGGACGATCACCTTCGGCGTTGTCCTGACCGTCTTCCGGCAGTTGCTCTTCGTTGCTGTTCACTTCTTCTTCAGCAACGGCAGCAGCCTGCTCGGCACGCGGTTGACGCTCTTCACGCGGTGGGCGTGGAGCGCGCTCTTCGCGTGGCTGACGGGCCGGACGCTCTTCTGCGACCACAGCGGCAGCGGCAGCCGCTACGGGTGCAGCCGGAGCGGCGTCCAGTGGTTCGCGCAGTTCACGTACACGCTCTTCACGCTCGCCACGTGGCTTGCGGTCTTCGCGCGGCGCACGTGGTGCACGTTCTTCACGCGGAGCGCGGGGTGCGCGTTCTTCGCGAGCGGCCGGTGCTTCGCTGCGGGCTTCACGCGGCTCGCGGACTTCACGGGCTTCACGTGGCTGACGCTCTTCACGCGGCTCGCGTGGGGCGCGCTCTTCACGCGGTGCACGTTCTTCGCGCGGCTTGCGCTCTTCATCACGGCGACCGTTACGGTTGCGGCTCTGCTGACGACCGTTGCGACGTTCTTCGTTGCGGGCCGGACGCTCGGTGGCCGGTTTTTCAACGACGACCGGAGCGGCTGGCTCTTCTTTGGTCGCGAACAGGCTGACCAGCGATTTCACCAGGCCTTTGAACAGGCTTGGCTCTGGCGCGGCAACTGGAGCCGGTGCAGCAGCGGCAGGCGCGGCGACTTCGGTCGGCACCGGCGCATTGGCACGGGCCGGCGCAGTCTTGACCGCGGCTTCCTGGCGAACCAGGGTGCGGGTCGCAGCGGCTGGCTGGACTTCTTCGACTTCGGCAGCGGCAGCAGCGATTTCGTAGCTGGACTGGTTGGTCGCAGCTTCCGGGCTGTCGTCACGCAGACGCTGAACTTCGAAGTGCGGGGTTTCCAGGTGATCGTTCGGCAGAATGACGATACGGGCACGGGTGCGCAGTTCGATCTTGGTGATCGAGTTGCGTTTTTCGTTGAGCAGGAACGCGGCGACCGGGATCGGCACCTGAGCGCGCACTTCGGCCGTGCGGTCTTTCAGGGCTTCTTCTTCGATCAGGCGCAGGATCGCCAGCGACAGCGATTCGACGTCACGGATGATGCCGGTGCCGTTGCAGCGCGGGCAGACGATGCCGCTGCTTTCGCCCAGCGATGGACGCAGGCGCTGACGGGACATTTCCAGCAGGCCGAAGCGCGAGATGCGGCCGATCTGCACGCGAGCGCGGTCGGCTTCCAGGCATTCGCGGACTTTCTCTTCCACGGCGCGCTGGTTCTTGGCCGGGGTCATGTCGATGAAGTCGATGACGATCAGGCCGCCGATGTCGCGCAGGCGCAACTGACGGGCGATTTCTTCGGCGGCTTCAAGGTTGGTCTGCAGGGCGGTTTCTTCGATGTCGCTGCCTTTGGTGGCACGCGCCGAGTTGATGTCGATGGACACCAGGGCTTCGGTCGGATCGATGACGATGGAGCCGCCGGAAGGCAGTTCGACGACGCGCTGGAAAGCGGTCTCGATCTGGCTTTCGATCTGGAAACGGTTGAACAGCGGCACGCTGTCTTCGTACAGCTTGATCTTGCTGGCGTACTGCGGCATCACCTGGCGGATGAAGGTCAGGGCTTCGTCCTGGGCTTCAACGCTGTCGATCAGCACTTCGCCGATGTCCTGGCGCAGGTAATCGCGGATGGCGCGGATGATCACGTTGCTTTCCTGATAGATCAGGAATGGCGCGGAGCGATCCAGCGAGGCTTCTTTGATGGCAGTCCACAGTTGCAGCAGGTAGTCGAGGTCCCACTGCATTTCTTCGCTGCTGCGGCCCAGGCCGGCAGTGCGCACGATCAGACCCATGTCGGCTGGAGCAACCAGACCGTTCAGCGCTTCACGCAGTTCGTTGCGCTCTTCGCCTTCGATGCGACGGGAGATACCGCCGGCACGCGGGTTGTTCGGCATCAGCACGAGGTAACGACCGGCCAGGCTGATGAAGGTGGTCAGGGCGGCGCCCTTGTTGCCACGTTCTTCTTTTTCGACCTGAACGATGACTTCCTGGCCTTCGCTCAGGACGTCCTTGATGTTGACGCGGCCTTCAGGGGCTTTCTTGAAGTATTCGCGGGAGATTTCTTTGAGGGGCAGGAAGCCGTGGCGCTCGGAGCCGAAATCGACAAAGGCAGCCTCAAGGCTTGGTTCGATGCGAGTGATACGGCCTTTGTAGATGTTGGCCTTTTTCTGCTCGCGTGCACCGGATTCGATGTCCAGGTCGTAGAGGCGTTGGCCATCTACCAGTGCAACACGCAACTCTTCGGGTTGAGTTGCGTTAATCAGCATTCTTTTCATGTAGTACCGTCGGTTTCCGGGCTGCCGGAAACGGCGTTCGGCACACACGACTTCTCACGGTCGGTGTCAGGTGCGTCGGGAGTGGTTGGCCATTCCCGTGTCCAGCGATGTCAGGCCAATTGGGCCGATATCGCGACGTACGCGTCCTGCTTGCTGTGGCTACTTAAGCACTCAGTCAGGAGGAGGAATCAACCAGCGGCTGTGGACGAGATGAAGCGTCTTGATAAAGCCTATTGCTACACAGTCCGGCGGTTGTGCATCTCCACCCTACACGTATCCCTGATAATTCGGGTGCTGCCGCGCGCAGAATCCGCAGCGGGTTGGCATTTACCGTGAGCTCCGAAAGGGGAGGTCACGCATCATGGCTAATTCAGGCGATGTTTCCGAAGCTTTTGCTCGGGGTCATCTGCAGCTGACTGCACTTTGTGAACTGGCCTTGAATGTGTGCCTGTCAGGCGAGTGAAAACTCTGCTCGACGGTGTAATTCAGGCCTCATGTCACCTGCGCTTGTTACAACTGCAAACTCCACCGTTACGTAGCGAAAGCCCCGTAGGACGGCCTCGCGTCCTGGTGAATTGCGTTGGTCAGGGCCGGTTTTTGACCGTGGTTCCGCTGTCCAGGCCGCTTTTGGCGGCGTTCGCGACTATAGCAGCAATGATTAAGTGCTTCAATTCCATAAAAATTGTTATCATCCGCGGCATGACAACTACTGCCCCTTCGACTCCAGGCGTTCAACTGCTTGAAGTCTCGCCGGAGTATGCCGGCCAACGAATCGACAATTTCCTGCTAGCCCGGCTCAAAGGCGTGCCCAAGACCTTGATTTACCGCATTTTGCGTAAAGGCGAAGTGCGCGTGAACAAGGGGCGGATCAAGCCAGAATACAAGCTGCAGGCCGGCGATATCGTGCGCGTGCCGCCCGTTCGCGTGCCTGAACGCGACGAACCGGTGCCCTTGGCCCAGGGTCTGTTACAGCGCCTGGAAGCCTCGATTGTCTACGAAGACAAAGCCCTGATCGTGATCAACAAGCCCGCCGGCATTGCGGTTCACGGCGGCAGTGGCTTGAATTACGGCGTCATCGAAGCCTTTCGTCAGTTGCGCCCCGATGCCAAAGAGCTGGAGCTGGTTCACCGTCTCGACCGTGACACCTCCGGCCTGCTGATGATCGCCAAGAAGCGCAGCATGTTGCGGCACTTGCACGCCGCCTTGCGCGGTGACGGTGTCGACAAGCGTTACATGGCGCTGGTGCGCGGCAATTGGGCGACCTCGATCAAGCAAGTCCGTGCGGCGCTGGGCAAGAGCAATCTGCGCTCCGGCGAGCGCATGGTCGAGGTCGACGAGGAGGAGGGCAAGGAGTCGGTGACCGTGTTCAAGGTCCTGCGTCGTTTCGGCGACTTTGCCACTCTGATCGAAGCCAAGCCGATCACCGGTCGCACCCATCAGATCCGCGTCCATACGTTGCACGCCGGGCACTGCATTGCCGGCGACACCAAGTACGGCGATGACGGTTTCAGCAAGGAGATCCGTGATCTGGGCGGCAAGCGTCTGTTCCTGCACGCCTACATGCTGACCGTGCCGCTGCCCGATGGCGGCGAGCTCAAGTTGCAGGCGCCGGTGGATGAAATGTGGGCCAAGACCGTGGAGCGATTGAGTGCGCCCATCTGATTACAAACTGCTGATTTTCGATTGGGACGGCACCCTCGCTGATTCCATTGGTCGGATTGTCGAAGCGATGCATTCTGCGTCCGCGCGTTCCGGTTTCGAGTTGCGTGATGATTTTGCCGTCAAGGGCATCATCGGCCTGGGCTTGCCCGAGGCGATCCGCACCTTGTACCCGGACATCAGCGATGCCGAGATGACCCTGTTTCGCGAGTATTACGCCGACCACTACATCGCGGCAGAAGCCGTGCCTTCGCCGCTGTTCGAGGGCGTAGTGGAGTCGATGGCGTCGTTTCGCGAGCAGGGCTATCACCTGGCGGTCGCGACCGGCAAGAACCGTCGCGGACTGGATCGGGTGCTCAAGGCCAATGGCTGGGAAGATTATTTTGATATCACCCGCGCCGCCGACGAGACCGCAAGCAAGCCGCATCCGCTGATGCTCGAGCAGATTCTCGCGCATTGCGGCGTGCGTCCCGAGCAGGCGCTGATGGTCGGCGATTCGTCCTTCGATCTGCTGATGGCGCGTAACGCGGGCATGGCGTCGGTGGCGGTCAGCTACGGCGCGCAGTCGATCGAGTCGCTGCAGCAGTTCGAACCGCGCCTGTCGATTGACCGTTTTAGTGAATTGCACGCCTGGCTGGGGCAGCAGGCTTAATACGTTTTTGCTGGGGTACAGCGCATGACCGACGAATGGAAAGCACCGGCCAAGGCAAGTGCCGACGACGGTGACGAGAAAAGCTGGAAGCTGCTGGAAAAGACTTTGCTGGCCAGTGTGCAGGAGCAACGTCGCTCGCGGCGTTGGGGGATCTTCTTCAAGCTGCTGACGTTTGTTTATCTGTTTGTTGCGCTGATCCTGTTCACGCCGCTGATGGACATGGAAAAGAGCGCCACCCGTGGCCCGAACTACACCGCGCTGATCGACGTCACCGGCATG
Source organism: Pseudomonas sp. YL2 (assembly GCF_023063025.1). Lineage (NCBI taxonomy): Bacteria > Pseudomonadati > Pseudomonadota > Gammaproteobacteria > Pseudomonadales > Pseudomonadaceae > Pseudomonas > Pseudomonas sp. YL2. Next base: position 30,129 of record NZ_JAJSLU010000006.1, read on the forward strand.
ATTGCCGACAAGGAGCCTGCGAGCGCTGACAACATCGTCGGCAGCCTGCGTGCGGCCTTCGAGGACAAGAAGGTCAAGGGTGTGATCCTGCGGATCAACAGTCCGGGCGGCAGTCCGGTGCAGTCGGGTTATGTGTATGACGAGATCAAGCGTCTGCGCGGTCTGCACCCGGATACCAAGGTGTATGCGGTGATTTCCGATCTCGGTGCGTCCGGTGCCTATTACATCGCCAGTGCTGCGGATCAGATCTATGCCGACAAGGCCAGTCTGGTCGGCTCCATTGGTGTAACGGCGGCCGGTTACGGGTTTGTCGGCACCATGGACAAGCTCGGCGTCGAGCGTCGCACTTATACCTCGGGCGAGCACAAGTCGTTTCTGGATCCGTTCCAGCCGCAGAAGCCTGACGAGACTGCGTTCTGGCAGACCGTGCTGGATACAACGCACAAGCAGTTCATCAATAGCGTCAAGCAGGGTCGTGGCGATCGCTTGAAGGACAAGGAGCATCCGGAGCTGTTCTCCGGGCTGGTCTGGTCCGGCGAGCAGGCGCTGCCGTTGGGCTTGATCGATGGCCTGGGCAATGCCAGTTCGGTGGCGCGCGACGTAATTGGCGAGAAAGAGCTAGTGGATTTCACTGTGCAGGAATCGCCGTTCGACCGCTTCTCGAAGAAACTTGGCGCCAGTGTGGCTGAGCAGTTGGCGATGTGGATGGGGTTCCACGGGCCATCGTTGCGTTAATTTACCGGTAGATCAAAAGATCGCAGCCTGCGGCAGCTCCTACATGTTTCACGTCCGATCGCGTTTTCGCGGTGGCATGAAGCCTGTAGGAGCTGCCGCAGGCTGCGATCTTTTGCTTTAAGGGATCTGCACGCCCTCGGCCAGCAACATGTCGATCAGGCGAATCAGTGGCAGGCCGATCAGGCTGGTGGCGTCAGGCCCTTCCGTGGATTGGAACAGGCTCACGCCCAATCCTTCGGCCTTGAAGCTGCCGGCACAGTCGTAGGGCTGCTCCAGGCGCAGGTAGCGTTCAATTCGCGCCTCGTCGAGCTGACGCATGTGCACGGTAAATGGCACGCAGTCGACCTGACAGTGGCCGGTCTGGCTGTTGAGCAGGGCCAGGCCGGTGAGGAAGGTCACGCTGGCGCCGCTGGCGGCGAGTAGCTGCTCGCGAGCCTTGTCGAAGGTGTGTGGCTTGCCGATGATCTGATCGCCGAGCACTGCGACTTGGTCCGAGCCGATAATCAGATGAGCGGGATGGCTCGCGGCGAGTGCGCGGGCTTTCTGTTCGGCGAGGCGCTTGACCAGTTCGATGGCGGATTCGCCCGGCTGGTGGCTTTCGTCGATATCCGGCGAGCTGCAGACGAACGGCAGGTGCAGGCGGGCGAGTAATTCCCGGCGATAAGTCGAGCTTGAGGCGAGTAATAAAGGCAGCATTGGCGTCTCCTGAGGCAGGCGCGAATTCTAGCGGAGGCACGCAAGTGACGGACAGGGCACAATTTCCTTTGACATGGGTGGGTGCATCCCTATAATGCTGCGCCTATGTTGAATGACCCGATTCCACCTCACGTTGACCCGCGCAAATTGGCTGACCGTGGCACCACCCTTCAAGGTGAACTGCTGCTGGCCGATTTGAAGAGACTCTGCGACCCGCTTTCCGACGATGTCGGTACGGTGCAGGCCAAATTCGTTTTTGAACGAGATGAACGTAAATCTGTGGTGATCCACAGCTTTATCGACACCGAAGTCAAAATGGTTTGCCAGCGTTGTCTTGAGCTGGTCACCCTGCCGATCCACAGCGAATGCAGTTACGCTGTAGTGAAGGAGGGTGCGAATACCCAGTCGTTACCGAAAGGTTATGACGTGCTGGAACTGGGCGAAGATCCATTGGATCTGCAGTCACTGATCGAGGAGGAGCTTCTGCTCGCCTTGCCCATTGTGCCTGCTCATCATCCGGAAGAATGCCAGCAGCCGGCGGGAGCAGATGAACCCGAACCGAGCGAGGACGAGGTAACGCGGTCCAACCCGTTCAGTGTATTGGCGCAGTTAAAGCGTGACCCAAACGTTTAGGAGTTAATCAATTATGGCTGTTCAGCAGAACAAAAAATCCCGCTCTGCCCGTGACATGCGCCGTTCGCACGACGCTCTCGAGGCTAGCACCCTGTCTGTAGAAAAAACCACCGGTGAAGTTCACCTGCGTCACCACGTATCGCCAGAAGGCGTTTACCGTGGCCGTAAAGTGATCGACAAGGGCGCTGACGAGTAATCACTTGTCCGCTCAAGTCATCGCGATTGACGCAATGGGCGGGGACTTCGGTCCCCGCAGCATTGTTCAGGCCAGCCTTGCTTGCCTTTCTGCTACGCCCTCGCTGCACCTGACCCTCGTCGGTCAACCCTCCCTACTTGAAGAACTGATCAACGGCCAATCGGCTGCCGATCGCGCGCGCCTGACGATTGTCCCGGCGTCTGAAGTCATCACCATGGACGAAAAGCCGACCCAGGCCTTGCGTGGCAAGCCGGACTCGTCGATGCGTGTCGCCCTTGAACTGGTGCGTGATGGCAAGGCTCAGGCCTGTGTCAGTGCCGGCAATACCGGGGCGTTGATGGCGCTGTCGCGATTTGTGCTCAAGACCTTGCCGGGGATTGATCGGCCGGCGATGGTGGCGGCGATTCCGACGCAGAAGGGTTATTGCCAGTTGCTCGACCTGGGCGCCAACGTCGATTGCAGCGCCGAGCATCTATTGCAGTTCGCGGTGATGGGCTCGGTGGCGGCGCAGACGCTGGGCATCGCCCGGCCGCGTGTCGCGTTGCTGAATATCGGCACCGAGGACATCAAGGGCAATCAGCAGGTCAAGCTGGCGGCGACCTTGTTGCAGGCGGCGCGCGGCATTAACTACATCGGTTTTGTCGAGGGCGATGGCCTGTATCGCGGCGAGGCGGATGTGGTGGTCTGTGACGGTTTTGTCGGCAATATCCTGCTCAAGTCCAGCGAAGGCCTGGCGACGATGATCGCCGCGCGCATTGAGGCCTTGTTCAGGAAAAACTTTGCTTCCCGCGTGGTAGGTGCTTTGGCCCTGCCATTGATGAAGCGCCTGCAGGCGGATCTCGCACCGGCGCGACATAACGGCGCAAGCTTCCTCGGCTTGCAGGGTATCGTGGTGAAAAGTCACGGTTCGGCCGGGGTTCAGGGTTTTCAGAGTGCAATTCAGCGCGCGCTGATCGAGATTCAGGAGAACCTGCCCGAACGCCTCCACGGCCGTCTGGAGGATCTGTTGTCTTAGGCGTTTTCGTCGGACAATGCTTAAATGTGACCGCCCGGTTCAAAGGGCCATCCAACTGTCAGTTTCTTGCGTCCCCCAGTGGGGCGTCATTTTCGACGACAAGATCATTAGGGGCTTGTTACATGTCTGCTTCCCTCGCATTCGTCTTTCCAGGACAGGGTTCGCAGTCCCTCGGCATGCTGGCCGAGCTGGGCGCGGAATATCCGTTGATCCTCGAAACCTTCAAAGAAGCCTCCGCTGCTCTGGGCTATGACCTGTGGGCACTGACCCAGCAGGGCCCGGAAGAGCTGCTCAATCAAACCGACAAAACCCAACCGGCCATTCTGACCGCTTCGATCGCCCTGTGGCGTCTGTGGCTGGCTGAAGGTGGCGCGCGTCCGGCATTTGTTGCCGGTCACAGCCTGGGTGAATACAGCGCGCTGGTTGCTGCCGGCAGCCTGAGCCTGGCCGACGCGGTGAAGCTCGTTGAGCGCCGTGGCCAGTTGATGCAGGAAGCCGTTCCGGCCGGGCAGGGCGGCATGGCTGCGATCCTCGGTCTGGAAGATGCTGATGTGCTGGCGGCCTGTGCCGAAGCGGCGCAGGGCGAAGTGGTCAGCGCGGTGAACTTCAACTCGCCAGGCCAGGTGGTTATCGCCGGTGCCAAGGCTGCGGTCGAGCGTGCCATCGAAGGCTGCAAGGCCCGTGGTGCCAAGCGTGCCATGCCGTTGCCGGTGAGCGTGCCTTCGCACTGCGAACTGATGCGCCCGGCTGCCGAGCGCTTTGCCGAATCCATCGCCGCCATCGACTGGCAGGCGCCGCAGATCCCGGTGGTACAGAACGTAAGCGCGCAAGTGCCGGCCGACCTGGACACCCTCAAGCGTGATCTGCTCGAACAACTGTACAAGCCGGTTCGCTGGGTTGAATCGGTTCAGACGCTGGCTGCCAGAGGCGCTACCAGTCTGGTCGAGTGCGGCCCGGGCAAAGTGCTGGCCGGTCTGAACAAACGTTGCGCCGAAGGCGTTTCGACTTCCAACCTCAACACCCCAGACGCTTTCGCTGCCGCCCGTGCAGCGCTGGCCTGAATCAGGAGAAACTTGCATGAGTCTGCAAGGTAAAGTTGCACTTGTCACCGGTGCAAGCCGCGGTATTGGCCAGGCTATCGCACTGGAACTGGGTCGTCAGGGCGCCATCGTTGTTGGCACCGCGACCTCCGCCAAGGGTGCCGAGGCAATTGCTGCCACGCTCAAGGAGCACGGCATTCAAGGTACCGGTCTGGAACTGAACGTCACCAGCGACGAATCCGTTGCCGCCGTGATCGCGAGCATTCAGGAGCAGTTCGGCGCGCCGGCGATTCTGGTCAATAATGCCGGCATCACCCGCGATAACCTGATGATGCGCATGAAAGACGATGAATGGTATGACGTGATCGATACCAACCTGAACAGTCTGTATCGCCTGTCCAAGGGCGTTTTGCGTGGCATGACCAAAGCGCGCTGGGGCCGAATTATCAGTATTGGCTCGGTGGTGGGTGCCATGGGCAACGCAGGCCAAGTAAACTATGCAGCCGCCAAGGCCGGTCTGGAAGGTTTCAGCCGTGCGATGGCGCGTGAAGTCGGTTCGCGTTCGATTACGGTCAACTCGGTAACCCCGGGTTTCATCGACACCGATATGACCCGCGAACTGCCTGAAGCACAGCGTGAAGCCTTGCAGACGCAGATTCCGCTGGGCCGTCTGGGGCAAGCTCAAGAGATCGCCTCGGTGGTCGCTTTTCTTGCATCCGACGGTGCGGCATACGTCACCGGGGCTACAATCCCGGTGAACGGTGGGATGTACATGTAAGTAAAATGTGACGGATTGCTTCAAAAAAATGTCATACGAGCTGTCTAAAATCCGTTATAAAGCTGCAATCTATTTATAGGCAGAGGGCCGCAGGGTTTGAGGAGTGAAGCTTTCAGTTGAAAAGCTGAAAAGCCTTTCTATACACTTACCCACTGGCCAGCTGCCTGAATTTGTCCATTAGGAGTGAAAACAAGGTATGAGCACCATCGAAGAGCGCGTCAAGAAAATCGTTGCCGAGCAACTGGGCGTTAAAGAAGAAGAAGTGGTCAACACTGCTTCCTTCGTTGAAGACCTGGGTGCCGACTCCCTTGACACCGTTGAGCTGGTGATGGCTCTGGAAGAGGAATTCGAGACCGAAATCCCTGACGAAGAAGCTGAGAAGATCACTACTGTACAAGCTGCAATCGACTACGTTACTAGCCACCAGGCGTAATAGTTTGTAATCGTTGTCTGCTGTCATGGAAAAACCGCACTGCCATCATGGCGTGCGGTTTTTTCTTTAGGCCTGATGCAAAGTCGTCATTTGAAAAAGGAGAGTGCTGTGTCGCGTAGACGCGTCGTAGTCACCGGTATGGGTATGTTGTCGCCACTGGGCACGGATGTGCCGAGCAGTTGGCAGGGCATTCTGGCTGGCCGCAGTGGCATTGGTCTGATCGAACACACCGACCTTTCTGCCTATTCCACCCGTTTTGGCGGCTCGGTAAAGGGCTTCAATGTCGAGGAATACCTGTCGGTCAAGGAAGCACGCAAGCTCGACCTGTTCATTCAGTACGGTCTGGCCGCGGGTTTTCAGGCTGTTCGCAACGCCGGTCTGGAAGTCACCGACGCCAACCGTGAGCGCATTGGCGTGGCCATGGGCTCGGGCATCGGCGGTCTGACCAACATCGAAGAAACCAGCCGTACCCTGCATGAGATGGGCCCGCGTCGAATTTCGCCATTCTTCGTGCCAGGCTCGATCATCAATATGATTTCCGGTTTTCTGTCCATCCACCTGGGTGCACAGGGGCCGAACTACGCCATTTCCACTGCTTGTACCACCGGTACGCACTGCATTGGCATGGCCGCGCGCAACATCATGTACGACGAAGCCGACGTAATGATCGCCGGTGGTGCCGAGATGGCCGCGTGCGGTCTGGGCATGGGCGGCTTCGGCGCGTCCCGTGCGCTGTCGACCCGCAACGACGAGCCGACTCGCGCCAGTCGTCCATGGGACAAGGGTCGTGATGGCTTCGTGCTGTCTGACGGTGCCGGTGCGCTGGTACTCGAAGAACTCGAGCACGCCAAGGCCCGTGGCGCCACGATCTACGCCGAGCTGATCGGCTTCGGCACCAGTGGCGATGCGTTCCACATGACGTCGCCACCCGCTGATGGCGCCGGTGCAGCCCGCTGCATCACCAATGCGCTGCGCGATGCGAAGATCAACATCGACCAGGTGCAGTACATCAACGCCCACGGTACTTCGACCCCGGCCGGCGACCTTGCCGAAGCCAACGCGATCAAGACCGTGTTCGGTGAGCACGCCTACAACCTGGCGGTCAGCTCCACCAAGTCCATGACCGGTCACCTGTTGGGTGCGGCGGGCGCGGTCGAGGCGATCTTCAGCGTACTGGCGATCAACAGTCAGGTGGCACCGCCGACCATCAACCTCGATGAGCCGGATGAAGGCTGCGATCTCGACTTCGTGCCGCACACTGCGCGCAACATGGACATCGATGTCGTACTGTCCAACTCGTTCGGGTTTGGCGGCACCAACGGTACGTTGGCATTCCGCCGGTTCGCCGGTTGATGGACAGCTGGGTCGACGGTCAACCGGCTGACGCTCTGTCGCTGAAAGATCGCGGCCTGGCTTACGGTGATGGTCTGTTCGAGACCATTGCCGTGCACGGCGGCCAGCCGGTATTGCTGGATCGTCACCTGACGCGTTTGGCCGAGGGCTGCTCGCGTCTGGCCATCGCCGCGGATATCGAGCGGGTTCGCAGCGAGCTACTGGCTTATGCCGCGGCAATGGGCGAGGGCGTGCTCAAGCTCATTCTCACCCGAGGCGACGGCTTGCGCGGCTATGCACCCGATCCTGCGGCGCAGGGCCGACGCATTCTGCAAGGCACCCCGCCTGCTGTTTATCCTGCCGTGCATGGCGAGCAGGGCGTGCGCCTGTTTCCCTGCGTCACGCGGTTATCCAACCAGCCGTTGCTGGCCGGTCTCAAGCATCTGAATCGTCTGGAACAAGTACTCGCCCGCGCCGAATGGCACGATGGCGAACATGCCGAAGGCTTGATGCTTGATCAGGCCGGGCGCGTCATCGAAGGCGTATTCAGCAACCTGTTTCTGGTGCGCGACGGCGTACTGATCACCCCGGATCTGAAGCGCTGTGGCGTGGCCGGTGTGATGCGAGCTGAAATATTGTTTCAGGCCGAGTCATTGGCCATCCCCATCCAAATCACCGACATCAGCCTCGAACAGCTGCAATGGGCTGATGAAGTCTTTATCTGCAACAGCGTGTATGGCGTCTGGCCGGTACGCGCCTACGCTGCACTGAGCTGGCCGGTTGGCCCGCTCACCCGTAAACTGCAAACCATTGCCCGTGCGCTACTGGATGCCTGATTCGTGAGACGTAAACTCTTGCTGCTGCTGGAAACCGGACTGGTTCTGGCAGGGCTGCTGATGGGCGCCAGCGCCTGGAAAATTCATTCGGCGCTGGAACAGCCCCTGAACATCACGCAGGAAGAACTGCTGGATGTGCCGAAAGGCTCGACACCGACCCGTACCTTTCTTCAACTTGAAACCGATGGGGTCATCAAGGACGCCTTCTGGTTGCGCATCTACTGGCGCTTCAATCTGGCTGGCACACCGATCCATACCGGCGAATACCGCATGCAGCCGGGCATGACCGTGAACGGTCTGATCGACTTGTGGCAGCGTGGCGAAGTGGTGCAGTACAGCCTGACACTGGTCGAGGGCTGGAATTTCCACCAGGTCCGTGCCGCGCTGGCAAAAGACGAAAAGATCGAGCAGACCCTCAAGGGCTTGAGCGACAGCGAAGTGATGGAGAAAATCGGCCATCGCGGGCTGTTCCCGGAAGGGCGATTCTTCCCGGATACCTACCGCTTTGTGCGCGGTGTTTCCGACGTCGAATTGCTGAAGAAAGCCTTCGACCGCCTCGACGAGGTGTTGGCCAAGGAGTGGGAGAACCGCTCGGCTGATGCGCCGTACAGCGAGCCATATCAGGCGCTGATCATGGCCTCGCTGGTGGAAAAGGAAACCGGTGTGCCGCAGGAGCGTGGGCAGATTGCCGGCGTGTTCGTGCGTCGCATGGCGCTGGGCATGCAGTTGCAGACCGACCCGACCGTGATCTACGGCCTGGGCGATCGCTACACCGGCAAGTTGACCCGAGCTCATCTCAAGGAGCCGACGCCCTACAACACCTATGTGATCCCCGGATTGCCGCCGACGCCGATTGCCATGGTCGGTCGCGAGGCGATTCATGCCGCGCTCAATCCGGTGGAAGGTAACAGTCTGTATTTTGTTGCCCGTGGCGACGGTAGCCATGTGTTCTCCGATGATCTGGATGCGCACAACAGCGCGGTGCGCGAGTTCCAGCTCAAGCGCCGCGCCGATTACCGCTCCAGCCCGGCCCCGGCAAATACGCCGGCCGCTCCGGCTACTGCGACCGAGGAGGCGACTCCTGCGGCATCTCCTGATACCACGCCTGAAGCGCTGCCACAGGTTCCCGCTCAGGAACCCGCGCCGACGCCGGCTCCTGCTGCCGAACCCGCGACGACCGCACCGCAGAACGCGCAATGACTTTGATTAAGGACTGCCTGTGACTGGCTTGTTTATTACCCTGGAAGGCCCGGAAGGCGCCGGCAAGAGCACCAACCGCGAATACCTCGCCGAGCGCCTGCGCGCCGAAGGTGTCGAAGTAGTGCTGACCCGCGAACCCGGGGGTACGCCACTCGCCGAGCGCATTCGCGATGTGCTGCTGGCCCCGGCCGATGAAGTCATGAACCCCGATACCGAGCTGTTGCTGGTGTTCGCCGCGCGCGCCCAGCATCTGGCCGAAGTGATCCGTCCGGCGCTGGCTCGCGGCGCGGTGGTGCTATGCGATCGTTTCACCGACTCGACTTACGCCTATCAGGGCGGCGGTCGTGGTTTGTCGCTGGAGCGCATTGCTGCGCTGGAGACGTTCGTTCAGGGCGACCTGCGTCCGGATCTGACGCTGATTTTCGATCTGCCGGTGGAAATCGGCCTGGCCCGCGCCAGTGCCCGTGGTCGGCTGGATCGCTTTGAACTGGAAGGCCGGGCGTTTTTCGAAGCGGTACGCAATGCGTTTCTGCAACGCGCCGAGGCTGATCCGGCGCGCTATGTGCGCATCGATGCCGGTCAGTCATTGGTCAAGGTTCAGCAAGCGCTGGATACCTTGATTCCGAACTTGCTGGAGCTGATTCGTGGCTGAGGCCTATCCATGGCAGGACAGCCTCTGGCAGCAACTGGCCGGACGTAGCCAGCACGCCCACGCGTACTTGCTGCACGGCCCGGCCGGGATCGGCAAGCGCGCGTTGGCCGAGCGCCTGATGGCCAGCCTGCTCTGTCAGCGTCCTACGCCGGAAGCGTGCGGTGAGTGCAAATCCTGCCTGTTGCTCAAGGCCGGCAGCCATCCGGACAATTACATCCTTGAGCCGGAAGAAGCCGACAAGGCGATCAAGGTCGACCAGGTCCGCGATCTGGTCAGTTTCGTGGTGCAGACCGCGCAGCTGGGCGGGCGCAAGGTGGTGCTGATCGAGCCGGTGGAATCGATGAACATCAACGCCGCCAACGCCTTGCTCAAGAGCCTCGAAGAGCCGTCCGGCGATACCGTGCTGTTGCTGGTCAGCCACCAGCCGAGCCGTTTGCTGCCGACAATCAAGAGCCGCTGCGTGCAGCAGGCATGTCCGCTGCCGGGCGAGGCCATGAGCCTGCAGTGGCTGGCGCAAGCGCTGCCGGAGTGTTCCGAAGAGGAACGCGTCGAATTGCTGACGCTAGCGGCTGGTTCGCCGTTGGCGGCAGTCAGCCTGCAGTCCCAGGGCGTGCGTGAACAGCGGGCGCAGGTGGTCGAAGGGGTGAAGAAGCTGCTCAAGCAGCAGCAATCGCCGACGCAACTGGCCGAAGAGTGGAAAAGCATTCCGATGCTGCGTCTGTTTGACTGGTTCTGCGACTGGTCGAGCCTGATCTTGCGCTATCAGCTGACCCAGGATGAATCCGGTCTCGGTCTGAGCGACATGCGCAAAGTCGTGCAGTACCTGGCGCAGAAAAGCGCCCAGGGCAAAGTCCTCGATATTCAGGACTGGATTCTCGCCCAGCGGCAGAAAGTCCTGAGCAAAGCCAACCTCAACCCGGCACTGCTGCTGGAAGCGTTGTTGGTGCAATGGGCGGGATTGCCTGGTCAAAGATAAGAATGTGTACCTAGACTCTGAACATCAGCAGTGGAGGTCAACATGAATGAAGCCATCAGCCCCGGGCCGCGCAACGGCATCCTGTCCCTGACGATCAAGGACAAATCGGTGCTTTACGCCGCCTACATGCCGTTCATCAAGAACGGTGGCCTGTTCATCCCGACCAATAAGAGCTACAAGTTGGGCGACGAGGTGTTCATGCTGCTGAACCTGATGGACGAGGCGGAGAAGATTCCGGTGGCCGGCAAGGTCGCCTGGATCACCCCCAAAGGTGCTCAGGGCAACCGCGCAGCCGGCGTCGGCGTGCAATTCAATGAAGGCGACAACACCGCCCGCAGTCGCATCGAAACCCATCTGGCCGGAGCACTGAAATCCGACCGTCCCACTCATACGATGTAAGTAGCCGTCTTTTTTATGCTCGTAGATTCCCATTGTCACCTTGATCGCCTCGACCTCGCCGCCCATGACGGTTCGCTGGATGCTGCACTCGATGCGGCTCGCCAGCGCGGGGTAGGTCACTTCCTGTGTATCGGCGTGAGTGCCGATAACGCCGCCGACGTCAAAGCCCTCGCCGAGCGCTACGACGACGTCGATTGCTCGGTTGGTGTGCACCCATTGGATGTGCAACCGGGCGCGGCGCCTGCACTTGACTGGCTGCTGCACGAACTCAATCACCCGAAAGTGGTGGCGATCGGTGAAACCGGTCTGGATTATCACTACGAACCGGAAGCCGCCGAGCTGCAGCAGGCATCCTTCCGCCTGCACCTGCAAGCCGCACAGCAGACTGGTAAGCCGGTGATCATCCACACCCGCGGCGCCCGTGCCGATACCCTTGAGCTGCTGCGAGAAGCGGCGTTGCCCCAGGCCGGTGTGCTGCATTGCTTCACCGAAGACTGGGACATGGCCAAAGCCGCGCTGGACATGGGCTACTACATTTCCCTGTCGGGCATCGTCACCTTCCGCAATGCCGACGCCCTGCGTGATGTGGCGAGCAAGGTGCCGGCCGATCGCTTGCTGGTGGAGACCGACTCGCCGTATCTGGCGCCGATCCCGTATCGCGGCAAACCGAACCTGCCGCAGTACGTGCGCGAGGTGGCGGAGTTTCTGGCGATGCTGCGTGGGGAGAGCTACGAGCGGTTTGCCGAGCAGACGACCGAGAACTTCAAGCGCCTGTTTCCGCTGGCCTCTGTCAAATCTGCCATGTAGGTCACCGCCAAATCGCAGGCAAAAAAAACCCGGGTTCTGGGGGGTGAATCCGGGTTAAGACCATTAGGAGTAAAACAAAGGCACGCGGTCCCTTGGTACCTTTACCGGCACGGCACTTGGGGGAGATGCCGCCCGACAGTTCAAGTATTGATCAGTCTGGCGTTCAGTCCAGTTAGCCGGTCGGGGTTTTTAAACAAATTTGGAATACGTGCGCTTCAGTTGAGTTCTCATTGCACCCCTGGCGTTCGCAAAATGAACAAGAAACGCAGATATGGTCGGATGATCCGTGCATTTTTGTGCAAGTTAGGCATAATACGCGGCTTCGAATTTTGACCCCTACAGACCTTTTCTTATGCACAAAGAACCTCGTAAGGTCCGTGAGTTTCGTCGCCGCGAGCAAGAAATTCTCGATACCGCGCTCAAGCTGTTCCTCGAACAAGGTGAAGACAGCGTCACCGTCGAGATGATTGCTGATGCCGTGGGTATCGGCAAAGGCACGATCTACAAGCATTTCAAATCCAAGGCCGAGATCTATCTGCGCCTGATGCTCGATTACGAGCGTGATTTGAATGAGTTGCTGCATTCGGCCGATGTCGACAAGGACAAGGAAGCGCTGTCCCGTGCCTACTTCGAATTCCGCATGCGCGACCCGCAGCGCTACCGCCTGTTCGACCGTCTCGAAGAGAAGGTGGTAAAAGGCAATCAGGTGCCGGAAATGGTCGAGGAGTTGCACAAGATCCGTGCCTCGAACTTCGAACGCCTGACCTTGCTCATCAAGGGCCGGATCAGCGAAGGCAAGCTCGAAGACGTGCCGCCTTACTTCCACTACTGCGCGTCCTGGGCGCTGGTGCACGGCGCGGTGGCGCTGTATCACTCGCCGTTCTGGAGCAATGTTCTGGAAGATCAGGAAGGTTTCTTCCAGTTCCTGATGGACATCGGCGTGCGCATGGGCAACAAGCGCAAGCGCGACCCGGAAACACCGAGCAGCTGAATCATTCAGCGGCCTTATTGCGCCATGATTTCGCTACATGACGCAGTACCGCAGGAATATACTCAGGCATAGGGCTTGCTAAAACTTGATTTGTGAGTCAAGTTTTAGCGGCTCGAAATTCTATCGCCGGAGTGATCATGATCGTTGACCGTCAAGGCAGGCGTTTTCGCAATTTGCGCATCAGCCTGACTTCAGCCTGCAATTACGCCTGTACCTACTGCGTGCCCAACGGCAAGCGGTTGGTGGCTGCGCAGGATGAACTGTCGGCCGAGGCCATGGCCCGCGGCGTGGCTTATCTGATCGAAGCCGCCGGCATCGAGCGCTTGCGCATCACCGGTGGCGAGCCGCTGGTCAGCCCCAAACTCGAATCTTTCATGAGCGCCGTCGGCAAGATGGGCCTGGAAGACATCAGCCTGACCACCAACGGTCAACTCCTGGCGAAAAAACTTCCGCTACTGGTGGATGCCGGCCTGCGCCGGATCAACGTTTCTCTCGATACCCTGGACGCCGGCGCGTTCCGCAGTATCGCCCGTGGCGGCGATCTGGCGACCGTGCTCGATGGCATGGACCAGGCGAAAGCGGCGGGACTGAAGATCAAGGTCAACATGGTGCCGTTGCGTGGGCAGAACCTGGATCAGGTGATGCCGCTGCTCGATTACTGCCTGGAACGGGGCTATGAGTTGCGTTTCATCGAGTTGATGCGCATGGGCCACCTCGCCACCGACTCCAACGCCTTCCTGCAACAGTTCGTCAGCCTGCAGCAACTGCTGAGCCTGATCGGCGAGCGCTACGAGTACGCCCAGGCAGATGCGCCGGTGGATGCCACGGCCGTGCGCTATGCGATACCGGGCCGCGGCCATTTCGGCGTGATCGCCAACGAAAGCGTGCCGTTCTGCCGCACCTGTTCGCGCTTGCGTCTGTCGTCGACCGGTTGGCTGCATGGCTGCCTGTCGTCGAGCAACCGCCACTATGTCGGTGATCTGCTCGACAAGCCTCGCCATCAGGCGTTGCCGGCGTTGCAGCGTCTGTTGGTCAAGGCGTTGGGCGACAAGCAGGAAGTGGCGTTCTCCGGTGGTGCGACCGTCATGAAGATTATCGGCGGCTGATCCCTCTTTTTCGCGAGCAGGCTCGCTCCCACTGGGTTTTGCGCAATCCTGTGGGAGCGAGTCTGCTCGCGAAAGCGATTCATCATTCGACGAAGATCCTGAGCTGGCGCAAAAGCTGCATCCAACGGCCATTCGCCGGTTTTCCGTCACCGGCTTTTGGAGGATGAGGATGCGTAGCCTGGTTTTGCTGCTGGCCGTTTTGGCGCTTGGCGGCTGTATGACTGTCAGCGATATGGCCGAAGGCACTCGCTATCAGATGAGCGACGCGGGGCTGCTGGATCACAGCGACAGCCGTCGGGTGAACAACTTCCGCATTCAGCCGGACTCGTTCATCTACATCGCCCAAGGTTCATTCGCACCGCCGGGTGGCTCCTACCCACGGCCGAACGTGGTGGCTGAAGAAGCGTTCAAGGGCTTTGTCGAATACTTCCCGATGGTCCGCCGCGCCCGTGCCCCGGAAGGTCTTGACCAAGCGATGGGCGAAGCCCGCGATGCCGGCGCGCATTACCTGCTGTACACCCGCTTCGCCAAGGCTGACGACCGCATCGGCAACTCTGACGAATGGCTCGATCAGGAAGCCGTGGATCGCCTCGGCATCGATGGCGGGGTGATTCAGATCATGTTGATCGAGACCAGCACCCAGTATTTGATTGATACTGCACGGATCAAGAGTCGTGGCGGTTTACTGACGTTCCACGATAACAAGCCGGAAGACCTGATCGGCCCGCCGCTGGCGCAATACGCGCGCAGCCTGCTGGGAGTCGGCGACCAATAAACCAAGGAGTACGCCATGAGTGGACCGCAAAAAGCCAATGACCTGTTGGGACAGATCCCCAAAACCAAAGGCCTGCCGCCGGTGCACTTGTGGAACCCGGACTTCTGCGGCGACATCGATATGCGCATCGCCCGCGACGGCACCTGGTATTACCTGGGCACGCCGATCGGGCGCAAGCCGATGGTCAAGCTGTTCTCCACCATCATCCGCCGCGACGGCGATGATTACTTCCTGATTACCCCGGTCGAAAAGGTCGGGATCAAAGTCGACGATGCGCCGTTCGTGGCGATTGCCGTGGAAGCCGAAGGCGAGGGCGAAGCGCAGGTCCTGCGTTTCACTACCAACGTTGAAGAGACTGCTGAGGCCGGGCCGGAACATCCGATCCGCGTCGAGATCGACCCAATAACCCAGGAACCTGCGCCTTACGTGCATGTGCGCACCAACCTCGAAGCGCTGATTCACCGCAATGTGTTTTACCAACTGGTGGAACTGGCGGTCAGTCGTGAGATCGATGGGCAGCGCTGGTTGGGTGTGTGGAGTGGCGGCGAGTTCTTCCGGATCGGCCTCGAACCTTAAACACAATCCCCCTGTAGGAGTGAGCCTGCTCGCGATAGCGGTGTGTCAGTCACCAGCAACATTGACTGATCCAACGCTATCGCGAGCAGGCTCACTCCTACAGGGGGATTGTGTTTCATTAGAAAATCCCGATTGACTGTTAATCATATGATCATTAGCGTGAACACCCATCGCCAACTGCTTTGAGGTGTCCATGTCCAGCAGCTTTCATGCATCAACGGTCGATTGGCTGGGCAGCTGGATTGCCGCTGGCCAGGTCAAACCGGGGCAGGCGATCAAGGTCGAGGCGGATCTGGGCGAGCAGTTGGGTGTCAGCCGCACGGTGATTCGCGAAGCGATCAAGACTCTGGTCGCCAAAGGCATGCTCGAAGTCGGGCCTAAGGTTGGCACTCGCGTGTTACCGGTACGGCGCTGGAACCTGTTCGATCCGCAAGTCGTCGGCTGGCTCTCACGCAACGGCCTGCCGGAAAACTTTGTTGATGACCTGCTCGACTTGCGCCGCACCATCGAACCGATGGCCGTGCGCTGGGCCTGCGAGCGCGCCAGCCTGGAGCAGATTCACGCGGTGCAACTGGCCTACAACGCGCTGGAACGGGCGGTCGACAGCGGCGTTGATTACAACCGTGCCGACCAGTCCTTCCACGAATGCATTCTGGCGGCCAGCCACAACCAGTTCATCGAGCAAATGGTCCCGGCCCTCGGCGCCTTGCTCGCCGTGTCGTTTGAAGTCTCCGCTGCCGACCCCGATGAACTGCGTCGCACCTTGCCGATCCACAAAGACATGGCCGACGCCATTGCTGCCCGTGATTCAGCACGCGGGGTCTGGGCCTGCATGACCTTGATCGACAACGCCGACCTGGCGATCAAACGCTTTTACCCGCAGGTGATGGCCGACAAAAAAGCCAGTTGAAAACACAAATCCCCCTGTAGGAGTGAGCCCGCTCGCGGTGGGGGGGGGTGAGGCACGAACGTTGGGACGGGCCCACCAGTTTCGCGGGCAAGGTGCCTCCCGCGCGCAAGAAAACAACAATAAG
>NZ_JAJSLU010000006.1:46348-283758 GCF_023063025.1 Pseudomonas sp. YL2
ATCCCCCTGTGGGAGTGGCCCTGCTCGGGAGGGGGGTGGGTCAGCCCCACTCGTCGTCCCTGCCCCCCCGCTCCCGCGACCAGGCTCACTCCTACAGTTAAAACAACAACATGAAGGATTCGATATGCCGTTGACCGCCGTAACCCAACACCGCGCCAGGCTCGGTGAAGGGCCATTCTGGGACGCCCCGACCCAGGCGCTGTACTGGGTCGATATCGCCGGCAAGCAGGCGCTGCGGCTGATCGGCAACAACGTGCAGATCTGGCAGATGCCCGAGCACGTTTCCGCGTTCATACCCTGTGCGAGCGGCGATGCGCTGGTGACCCTGAGCAGCGGCGTGTACCGCCTGGACCTCGATTCCCCGGGCCTCGAACCACGCCTTACGCTGTTCTGCATTGCCGACCCGCAACCGGGCAATCGGCCCAATGAGGCACGCTGCGACGCCCAAGGCCGACTGTGGCTCGGCACCATGCAGAACAACATCGGTGACAACGGCGAAGACCTGCCGATCGAGCGTCGTTCCGGCGGCTTGTTTCGCATTGATCCCGACCAGCGTGTCACGCCATTGCTGCTCGGTCTCGGCATTCCCAACACACTGCTGTGGAGTGATGACGGCACCACGCTGCTGTTCGGCGACAGCCTCGACGGGGCGCTCAATCGCTATTTCATTCACACCGACGGTAATCTCGGCAACGCCGAAATCTGGTACGGCCCCGACCAGAACGGTGGCCCGGATGGTTCGGCAGTCGACGCCGAAGGGTATGTGTGGAACGCGCGTTGGGACGGCAGCTGCCTGTTGCGCCTGACGCCGGACGGCAAGGTCGACCGCAAAATCGATCTGCCTGTCAGCCGTCCAACCAGTTGCGTATTCGGCGGCGAAGACCTGAAAACCCTGTACATCACCAGCGCCCAGAGTCCCCACAACCATCCGCTGGATGGCGCAGTTCTGTCGATGCGGGTCGATGTGCCGGGCAAACTTTGCACGCGCTTTGCTGGCTAAATCCCAAAATATGGGATGCAAAATTATATATTGAGATTATTTGGCAGTCGGGTTTATAGTCGGCTCCAGCAGTAACACGCACTCACACTTAAAAAGAACAAAACAGGTGAAGTGATGCAGCGAACCTCTATCGCACTCCTCAGCGGAGTCAGCGTCTCGCAACGGCCCGGCGTCGCTCGCCGCGCCTGCCTGTTTCGTTTTCACAGTTTTCCAGACCGGACATCGGCAGATGCCCGGTTTTTTTGTGCTGACGAACAGGAGTCCTGATCCATGGCTGAACCTCTTTCCTTGCCGCCGGTGCCCGCGCCGCCGAAGGGTGAGCGTCTGAAAAACAAAGTGGTGCTGCTGACTGGCGCCGCCCAAGGCATCGGCGAAGCCATTGTTGCCACGTTCGCCTCGCAGCAGGCCAGACTGGTGATCAGCGATATTCAGGCAGAGAAGGTCGAGAAGGTTGCCGCCCAGTGGCGCGACAAGGGCTACGACGTGCAGGCGATCAAGGCTGACGTCTCGCGCCAGCAAGACCTGCATGCCATGGCCAGACGGGCGATCGAGCTGCACGGGCGCATCGACGTGCTGGTCAACTGCGCCGGGGTCAACGTGTTCCGCGACCCGCTGCAAATGACCGAAGAAGACTGGCGTCGTTGCTTCGCCATTGATCTGGACGGTGCCTGGTACGGTTGCAAAGCCGTGCTGCCGCAGATGATCGAGCAGGGTGTCGGCAGCATCATCAACATCGCCTCGACCCATTCCAGCCACATCATTCCCGGCTGTTTCCCGTATCCGGTGGCCAAGCACGGCCTGCTTGGGCTGACCCGGGCGCTGGGTATCGAGTACGCGGCGAAGGGCGTTCGGGTCAACGCCATCGCCCCGGGGTACATCGAGACGCAACTCAACGTCGATTACTGGAACGGTTTCGCCGATCCGCACGCCGAGCGTCAGCGAGCATTCGATCTGCACCCGCCGAAGCGCATCGGCCAGCCGCTCGAAGTGGCGATGACCGCGGTGTTTCTGGCCAGTGATGAAGCGCCGTTCATCAACGCCTCGTGCATCACCATCGATGGTGGGCGCTCGGTGATGTACCACGACTGAGTGGATCGGGTTTCAGGCGGTGAACTCCGCGTGAAATCCAATCATCATACGATATGACTATTTTCAACAGGCTTTGCAGCAGTACGTGTCACGCCACCACACCTGTGGCGAGGGAGCTCGCTCCCGCTCGGCTGCGCAGCAGTCGTAAATTCGGGCTGCGCGGTGTGTTTGATTGACCGAGGTAACCGGTTTTAGGGCCGCTTCGCAGCCCAGCGGGAGCAAGCTCCCTCGCCACAAGCTGTTTAATTTGCTCAAAAAAAATAACAAGGAGTCAGCTTATGAAACGTCGTTTCGGGATTCGTACCCTGTGCAGTGCCGCCCTGGCGGTCACCGCGTTCAGTCTGAGCAGTACGCTGCTCGCTGCCGATGCCGTGAAAATCGGTTTCCTGGTCAAACAGGCTGAAGAGCCGTGGTTCCAGACCGAGTGGGCTTTTGCTGAAAAAGCCGCCAAGGACAAGGGCTTCGAACTGATCAAGATCGCCGTGCCAGACGGCGAGAAAACTCTCTCGGCCATCGACAGCCTCGCGGCCAACGGTGCCAAAGGCTTCGTGATCTGCCCGCCGGATGTATCCCTCGGCCCGGCGATCATGGCCAAAGCCAAACTCAACGACCTCAAAGTGATTGCCGTGGACGACCGTTTCGTCGACGCCAACGGCAAGTTCATGGAAGACGTGCCGTACCTCGGCATGGCCGCGTTTGAGGTCGGCCAGAAGCAGGGCAACGCGATGGTTGCCGAAGCGAAGAAACGCAACTGGGACTGGAAAGACACCTACGCGGTGGTCAACACCTACAACGAACTCGACACCGGCAAGAAGCGCACCGACGGTTCGATGAAGGCGCTCGAAGACGCCGGTCTGCCGAAAGACCACATCCTGACCGCCGCACTGAAAACCCTCGACGTGCCGGGCAGCATGGACGCCACCAACTCGGCGCTGGTCAAGCTGCCCAGTGCGGCGAAGAACCTGATCATCGGTGGCATGAACGACAACACCGTACTCGGCGGCGTCCGCGCCACCGAAGCCGCCGGGTTCGCTGCGGCCAATGTGATTGGCATCGGCATCAACGGCACCGACGCCATCGGCGAGCTGAAAAAGCCCAACAGTGGTTTCTTCGGTTCGATGCTGCCAAGCCCGCACATCGAAGGCTACAAGACCGCCGAGATGATGTACGAGTGGGTCACCACCGGCAAAGAACCGCCGAAGTACACGGCGATGGACGACGTCACCCTGATCACCCGCGAGAACTTCAAGCAAGAGCTGGAAAAAATCGGCCTGTGGAATTGATGGCTGCTCGATCGGTGTGAAGAGGTGACTCAGATGCACGCGCAAGTACAGACACACTCAAGCAGCGCCGGCGGCAGCCTGCGCTTCAACGGGATCGGCAAGACCTTCCCCGGGGTCAAGGCGCTGGACGCCATCAGCTTCGTCGCCCATCCAGGGCAGGTGCACGCCTTGATGGGCGAGAACGGCGCCGGCAAATCGACCCTGCTGAAAATCCTCGGTGGCGCCTACATTCCGAGCAGCGGCGAGTTGCAGATCGGCGAGCAGACCATGGCGTTCAAGTCGACCGCCGACAGCATCGGCAGCGGCGTCGCGGTGATTCACCAGGAGCTGCATCTGGTGCCGGAAATGAGCGTGGCCGAGAACCTGTTTCTCGGTCATCTGCCGGCCAGTTTCGGCCTGATCAATCATGGCGTCCTGCGCCAGAATGCCTTGGCCTGCCTCAAGGGCCTGGCCGATGAAATCGATCCGCAGACCAAGGTCGGGCGCCTGTCGCTCGGTCAGCGGCAACTGGTGGAGATCGCCAAGGCGCTGTCCCGTGGCGCGCATGTGATCGCCTTCGATGAGCCGACCAGCAGCCTCTCGGCGCGCGAAATCGACCGTTTGATGGCGATCATCAGTCGCCTGCGGGACGAAGGCAAAGTGGTGCTCTACGTCTCGCATCGCATGGAAGAAGTATTCCGCATTTGCGACGCGGTGACGGTGTTCAAGGACGGCCGTTACGTGCGCACCTTCGATGACATGAGCCAGTTGACCCACGATCAACTGGTGACCTGCATGGTCGGCCGCGACATTCAGGACATCTACGATTACCGCAGCCGTCCACGCGGCGCGGTGGCATTGAAGGTCGACGGTCTGCTTGGCCCGGGGCTGCGTGAGCCGGTGAGTTTCGAGGCGCACAAGGGCGAGATTCTCGGGCTGTTCGGCCTGGTCGGGGCCGGGCGCACCGAGCTGTTCCGCTTGCTCAGCGGGCTTGAACGCAACACCGCCGGACGCCTCGAACTGCGGGGGCATGAATTGAAATTGCGCTCACCGCGCGATGCGATTGCCGCCGGGATCCTGCTGTGCCCCGAGGACCGCAAAAAAGAGGGGATCATCCCGCTGGCCAGCGTTGCCGAGAACATTAACATCAGCGCGCGCGGCGCCAATGCCAGCCTCGGCTGCCTGCTGCGCGGGCTGTGGGAGAAGGGCAACGCCGACAAGCAGATCAAGGCGCTGAAAGTCAAAACCCCGCACGCCGGTCAGCAGATCAAATTCCTGTCCGGCGGCAATCAGCAGAAGGCGATTCTCGGTCGCTGGCTGTCGATGCCGATGAAGGTCCTGCTGCTCGATGAGCCGACTCGCGGCATCGACATCGGCGCCAAGGCCGAGATCTACCAGATCATCCATAACCTGGCCGCCGACGGTATTTCGGTGATCGTGGTGTCCAGCGACCTCATGGAGGTGATGGGCATTTCCGACCGCATTCTGGTGCTCTGCGAAGGCGCGCTGCGCGGCGAAGTCAGCCGCGACCAGGCCAATGAATCCAACCTGCTGCAACTGGCTTTGCCGCGCCATCGCGCTGACGGCGTGGCGAACTGAGAGGTGACTATGATGACCATCCAAAACAAGGCGCTGCCGACTCCCCGCAAACCGCTGGACCTGCGGCGCTTCCTCGACGACTGGGTCATGCTGCTGGCGGCGATCGGTATCTTCGTCGCCTGCACGCTGCTGATCGATAACTTCCTCTCGCCGCTGAACATGCGCGGGCTGGGTCTGGCGATTTCCACTACCGGCATCGCCGCGTGCACCATGCTCTACTGTCTGGCGTCGGGGCACTTCGACTTGTCGGTGGGCTCGGTGATCGCCTGCGCCGGTGTGGTGGCGGCGGTGGTGATGCGCGACACCAACAGCGTGTTCCTCGGCGTCAGCGCGGCGCTGGTGATGGGCCTGATAGTCGGGCTGATCAACGGCATCGTGATCGCCAAGTTGCGGGTCAACGCGTTGATCACCACGCTGGCGACCATGCAGATCGTTCGCGGCCTGGCGTACATTTTTGCCAACGGCAAAGCGGTGGGCGTGTCGCAGGAATCGTTCTTCGTCTTCGGCAACGGTCAGTTGTTCGGCGTGCCGGTGCCGATTCTGATCACCATCGTCTGCTTCCTGTTCTTCGGCTGGCTGCTGAACTACACCACCTACGGGCGCAACACCATGGCCATCGGTGGCAACCAGGAGGCGGCGTTGCTCGCCGGGGTGAACGTTGACCGGACCAAGATCATCATCTTCGCCGTGCACGGCGTGATCGGTGCGCTGGCCGGGGTGATTCTGGCGTCGCGCATGACCTCCGGGCAGCCGATGATTGGCCAGGGTTTCGAGCTGACGGTGATTTCGGCGTGTGTGCTCGGCGGCGTGTCGCTGAGCGGCGGGATCGGCATGATCCGGCATGTGATTGCCGGGGTGCTGATTCTGGCGATCATCGAGAATGCGATGAACCTGAAGAACATTGATACGTTTTATCAGTATGTGATTCGTGGTTCGATTCTGTTGCTGGCCGTCGTCATCGACCGCCTCAAACAACGGTAAACCGCACTCCCATGTAGGAGTGAGCCTGCTCGCGATAGCGTCCTTTCAGTCACATCGTTGCTGGATGTGCCGACGTCATCGCGAGCAGGCTCACTCCTACAGTAGATCGCGCCGTTCTCCCGCCTCTCGTCACCTTCCCCAAATATTCCTTGCCCGTCTGCGCCGGTTTCGGGTATCAATTTGTACATGATTAGACAGGTACGATTTGACAAGAAACAACGGGTGGTCGACGAACTTGTCCGGCGCATTGAAAGCGGCCTCATGGAGGACGGCTTTCTGTTGCCCGGCGAGCATCAGTTGGCTCAGGAATTCAATGTCAGCCGTGGCACGTTGCGCGAAGCGCTGGCCGAACTGAAGCGGCGCAATTACATCGCCACGCAAAGCGGGGTCGGCTCAATCGTCACCTTCGACGGTGTGGCGCTCGATCAGCGTAGCGGCTGGGCGCAGGCCTTGGCCGACAGCGGGGCGCTGATCAACACCGAAGTGCTGCGCCTGGAAGCCGTGACGCGGCCTGATCTGCTTTCGCGCTTCGGCACCGACCAATTCATCACCCTCGACCGCCGTCGCCGCGCCAACGATGGCACGCTGGTCTCCCTCGAACGCTCTTTGATGCCGGCCACCGGCGGCCTGGAAAGCCTGCCGCGCGTCGGTCTGATCGACAACTCCCTGACCATCACCCTCGCTGCCTACGGCTACATCGGCGAGCGCGGCGATCAGTGGATCGGCGCCGAACCACTCAATGCCAAAGACGCCGAACTGCTCGGGCGCCCGGTCGGCACTGTGTTCCTCAAGGCCCTGCGTACCACCTACGACCGGCAGAACCGTTTCATGGAGCAGGTCGAAAGCCTGCTCGACCCGGTGCATTTCCGCCTGCACCTGCAATTTGGAGAATCGAAATGACCGCGCTCAACCGTGCCCTCGGTGCGTTTTATGGCCTGGCCCTCGGTGACGCGCTGGGCATGCCGACGCAGTCGCTGAATCGCGAAACGATCAAGACCCGCTTCGGCCACATCACCGATCTGCAGGACGCCGGTCCTCTGCAACCGATTGCCGCCAACATGCCCAAAGGTTCGATCACCGATGACACCGAACAGGCGATTCTGGTCGGTCAGTTGCTGGTCGAAGGCAAGGGTCAGATCGAGCCGGCAGTCCTCGCCCAACGGCTCATCGAATGGGAAGCCGAGATGCAGGCCAAGGGTTCACAGGACCTGCTCGGCCCATCGACCAAACGCGCCATTGAAATGATCCTCGCCGGCCACTCGCCGGAGGAGGCCGGGCGTTACGGCACCACCAACGGCGCGGCGATGCGCATCACTCCGGTGGGCATTGCGGCAGACGTCGCTGATCCCGAGCGTTTCATCGCAGCCGTGGTGCAGGCCTGTCAGGTCACCCACAACACCACGCTGGGGATTTCCAGCGCGGCGGCGGTGGCGGCGGTGGTCTCGGCCGGGATCAACGGCATGGATCTGGGCGAGGCATTGAACCTTGGCCAGCAGATTGCGCAACAGGCCGAGGCACATGGTTACTGGGTGGCCGGCGGGCGCATCGCTTCGCGCATCAGTTGGGCGAGAACCATCAGCGTCGACAGCGACAAGGCGCTGCTGGCGGATCTGCTGTACGACGTGATCGGCACTTCGGTGGCCTCGCAGGAATCGGTCGTGGTGTCGTTCGCCCTGGCGCAGCAAGTGGCCGTTGGCGAGATGAGCGCATTCGATGCGTTGTGCATGGCCGCCAGTCTTGGCGGCGACACTGACACCATCGCGGCGATTCTTGGCGCCATGCTCGGGGCCTGCCTGGGCCTTGAGAGCTGGCCGGCGCCGATGATTGCCACGGTCAAAGCGGTCAATCATCTGGAGCTTGAACCGTTGGTGCAGGGGCTGTTGACCCTGCGTTGACTGAGCTGACGCCTTCGCGAGCAAGCCCGCTCCCACAGGGGATTTGAGCCGTTCACAAATCTCCTGTGGGAGCGGGCTTGCTCGCGGATGGCGCGCTGCGGGTTACGGATTTTTCCCCCGCAATGGGTCGCACAGACAGGCCGAGGATGGCCGGGATGTCTTGTCGTTTTGCGTCATTGCCACAACCACAATAAAGGCAAACAGGAGCACTGTTCATGAGTTCAACAAACGCCGGGCAAAGCGCCGGGCAACTGGAAACCCGCGGCATTGAGCCGGTGCCGGAAGCCGAGTGCAACGGTCATCCGCTGCAACTGTTCTGGGTCTGGTTCGCCGCCAACATTTCCATTCTCGGCCTGCCATTGGGCGCCACGCTGGTGGCGTTTCGCGGGCTGGCAATCTGGCAGGCGTTCATCGTTGCCATCGTCGGCGCCGCCGGTTCGTTCGCCGTGGTCGGGATCATCTCGATTGCCGGCCGCCGTGGCCGCGCGCCGAGTCTGACCCTGTCGCGGGCGATCTTCGGCGTGCGTGGCAATATCGGCCCGACGCTGGTCTCGCTGATGTCGCGGCTGGGTTGGGAAACGGTCAACACCACCACCGCGGCGTTCGTGCTGCTGTCGCTGTGTTCGATCCTGTTCGGCTCGCCGGTTGAAGCGAAAAGTGCGCCAGTGCTGACGCTGATCTTCATTGCCATTTTCGTCCTGCTGACTCTGTCGGTTTCCGGCCTCGGTCACGCCACCTTGCTGGTGATCCAGAAGTGGGCGACCTACGTGTTCGGCGCGCTGAACATTCTGGTCGGCGGCTTCCTCTGCGCGACCATCGACTGGAGCGCGGTGTTCAACGCCACGCCAGCGCCGCTGAGCGCGATGATCATCGGCATCGGCACCATGGCCGCCGGCACCGGGATCGGCTGGGCTAACGCCGGTGCGGACATGTCGCGCTATCAGCACCGCAGCGTCAAGGCTGTACGGCTGGTCGCTTCGGCGGCGTTCGGTGCGGGGATTCCGCTGGTGCTGCTGATCACCCTTGGCGGCCTGCTGTCGGTGGGCAACAACGATCTGGCATCGGCGACTGACCCGATCGTGGCGATCCGCGACATGCTGCCGACCTGGATGGCCGTGCCGTACCTGATCACCGCGTTCGGTGGCTTGCTGCTGTCGAACAACCTGTCTGTGTACTCCGCCGGTCTGACCACGCTGACCCTCGGTCTGAAGGTCAAACGCGTGTACGCGGTGGTGGTCGACATCGTGGCGATCTTCGCCGGCTCGATCTACTTTATGCTGATCGCCGACAGCTTCTATGGCCCGTTCATTACCTTCATTTCGCTGCTGGCGGTGCCGATCACTGCGTGGGTCGGGATCTTTGTCGTCGACCTGCTTCATCGCCACTACTACAGCCCCAAAGACCTGCTCGATGTCAGCCCGAGCAGCGCCTATTGGTATCGCGGCGGCATCGAGTGGCGCGCGTTCGGCGCGTGGGCGATTGCCATCGTGCTCGGCTTCAGTTTCACCACCATCGGCACCACCGCCGAGAACGTCTGGTTCAAGGGCTTTTTGTCCGACTCGTGGCTGGGCCACAACGGCCTCGGCTGGATCGTGACCTTCGTGGTGGCCGGTGGCATTTACTTCGTCCTTGGCGGGGCGAAAGATCGTCGCGCCGCGCAAGTCGAGAACGCACATGCCTAAGATGTTGCACACCGGCCAGGTCATCATCGACCTGGTCATGGCCGTGGATCAGTTGCCGCAAGTCGGCGGCGATGTGCTGGCGCAGTCTGCCGCTTTCGAGGCTGGCGGCGGCTTCAACGTGATGGCCGCAGCCGTACGCAATGGTTTGCCGGTGGTTTATCTCGGTCGCCATGGCTCCGGACGTTTTGGTGACTTGGCGCGTCAGGCGATGAAGGATGAAGGCATACACATCGGCATCCAGATGCCTGCACAACGCGATACCGGGATATGCGTGGCGCTGACCGATGCGTCGGCCGAGCGCAGTTTCATTTCCTACATCGGCGCTGAAGGTGAGGTGACGCAGGACGACCTGAACAGTGTGGCCGCCGAGGCGGGCGATTATGTGTACGTCAGCGGCTACAGCTTGCTGCATACCGGCAAGGCCCAGGCCCTGCTGGACTGGACGCTGGCGCTGCCGGAAGCGATCAACGTGGTGTTCGATCCGGGGCCGTTGGTCGAGTCGCCGGACTCGGTGTTGATGCAGGCGCTGCTGCCGCGCATCGACGTGTGGACCAGCAACAGCGTCGAGGCGTTGCGCTTTACCGGGGCTGCGGACATTGGCGCGGCACTGGATCGACTCGCCGAACACTTACCGCCAGATGTGCTGTTGGTGGTACGCGACGGGCCGCAGGGTTGCTGGATTCAGCAGGCCGGTGAACGTCGGCATGTGCCGGGGTTCGCCGTGAAAGCGGTCGACAGCAACGGGGCGGGTGATGCCCATGCCGGGGTGTTCGTCGCCGGGTTGGCGCAGGGTGTGCCCGCCCATGAGGCGGCGCGGCGGGCGAATGCGGCGGCGGCTTTGGCAGTGACACGATGGGGGCCGGCGACTTCGCCGGGAGTTGCTGAGGTGGATGCGTTTATCCACGAGTCCTGCGGCGACTGATCAACCGCCTTCGCGAGCAAGCCCGCTCCCACAGGGAGATTTGCGTCGTTCACAGTTCCCTTTGTGGGAGCGGGCTTGCTCGCGAAGGGGCCATACGGCTCAGCACAAAATATGGATCAGCCGGCCTTGCGCAACGCCGCAATCAACTCATCCTTGCGCATCGAAGAGCGCCCGGCGATGTTCTTCGCCCGCGCCTCCTTGCGCAGACTGTCTACGGTCTGAGTATCCCGGGAGGCCTTGCTGTCACGCGCATGTCCCTCGCGACTGGCCACTGCGCGTCGTGACGACTCCTTGCGGTCTTCGGACTTGGCACTCGCCGGTTTCTTGCGTCCGGAACCGCCAGCCTTTTCGCCGCCGCCCGACTGTTTGTTGACCGTCGCCCAGGCACGCGCTTCGGCTGCATCCTTCGACAAGCCTTTTTTCTCATAGCTGTCTTCGATGTGTTCGGCTTTGCGCTTCTGTTCGGCGGTGTATTTGTCTTTGCTTCCACGAGGCATGGGATTTCTCCTCTTGTGTGCAGATTCGACCGCTCGCCGCACCGGCAGCGAGCGGCCTGAGGACTACTGCAGATCCAGCTTGCGCGCCGCTTCGACGCCAGCCGCACTGAGCTTGATCGGCAGATTCAACGAGTGTTCGCCGGCCTCGTTGCAAGTCACATGACCATGGTGGATCAAACCGCGATCCTGCAGGGAGGCGAGGGCGCTGGCCACCACTTTCTCGCCGCGATAATTGTCCAGCACCTCTTTGCCCAGTCCGCTCGGATGGGCATGCAGCAGGCGGGTGAGGACTTCTTTTTCCAGGTTTTTATCGACGTTCATGGTTACCTCTTCATGGATGTGAATAGGACGCTCGCGTCGGCGAACTACTGGCTGCCGCCCTCGGAGCCCGAGCCACCGGTGGTGGTTTTCGAGCCGATGCCGGGGCCGGCGTTATCGGGTGTGGCGGGGGAGTCAGGGGTGTTCATGCCACCCTGGCGACCGGGGTCACTGCCTTGGGTGCGTGGGTCGGTGCCAGTGGCAGGTGGCTGGTTGATCAAGGGTACGCCGGAGCCATCGGTGTTCATGCCTGGGGCACTGTTAATGGCAGGGGCGCGCGGTGATGGAACCGGATCGGTGGGGCCTGTGCCCGCTGCGGTGGTAGAAGCGGCGAAAACCGCAGGGCTCAGCAGGGCGGTGAAAACGAGGGCAGTCAACCTTGACGGGATCATAGGGCTTCTCCAGTGATTGAATTCCTTACCTGTGTTTGGTCTGCCCTTGAATCGGATTGGTGCCTGATGAGCGACGAACGGTCGAGACACAGGATTATCAGTCGAGGCCGATTTCTTCCTTGAACTGCTCCATGAAACCCTTCAGGCGTTGATGGCGGATCTGCGCCAGACGCTGACCGGCGCCAGTCTGGAAACCATCGGCGAGGTGCAGCAGCTTGGTCTGAAAGTGATCGAGGCAGAAGCGGGTGTCGTCGTAGTCGCGCTCCTTGGCTTCAGGGTCGAGCGGGTCATACAGCGCACTGCCCATGCGCCCGGCGACGTAGAAGGTGCGGGCAACGCCGAGCATGCCCAGCGAGTCGAGCCGGTCGGCGTCCTGGACCAGTTTCGCTTCGAGGGTCAGCGGGGTGATGTTGGCGGAAAAACTGTGGGCTTCGATGGCGTGGGTGACGCCACTGATTTTGCTTTCGGGCCAGTCCAGATCGGCCAGCACGCTGGCGGCTTTTTCTGCGGCGAGACGCGAAGCCTGCGAGCGCAGCGGCGAGTTTTTTTCCACGGACACGCAGTCGTGCAGCAGCACGGCAGCGAGCAACACTTCCAGGTCGCCACCTTCCTCGGCCTGCAAGGTGCGCGCGTTGTGCCAGACCCGTTGCAGGTGGGCGAGGTCGTGGGCACCGTCGTCGCCGGGTTCGAGGGCGTGGGGCAGCAGTGCTGCTGCAAGCGACTCCACGGGCATAAAAATCTCAGTGTTCATGAGCATCCTTTCAGACTGGCGAAGTTCCTTTGGGAGCGGGCTTGCTTGCGAAGGCGTCAATCCAGTCACCATCATTGTTGTCTGTCAGACCGCTTTCGCGAGCAAGCCCGCTCCCACATTGCAATATCGGCGCAGGATATTCTCTGCGCTGCCATGTGACGAGCGCCGCATCCGGCCTTAGTATGGCGCTTTCCCTTTTCCGACAAGGCCCGTTCATGACGATCGAAATCCGCCCGGCGACCCCCAGCGATGCGCCGCAAATCCTCGCCTTCATCACCGAACTGGCAGATTTCGAAAAGGCCCGCCATGAAGTCATTGCGAGTGTCACCGACATCGAGCGCAGCCTGTTCAGCGAAGGCGCGACCGCCCACGGCCTGATCTGCCTGCGTGACGGTGTGCCTATCGGTTTTGCAGTGTTCTTCTTCAGCTATTCGACGTGGCTCGGCAGCAACTGCCTGTACCTCGAAGACCTCTACATCACCCCCGAACAACGCGGCGGCGGTGCCGGCAAAACCCTGTTGCGGCATCTGGCGAAAATCGCCTGCGACAACGACTGCGGGCGCTTCGAATGGAGCGTGCTGGACTGGAACACCCCGGCCATCGAATTCTACAAATCCCTCGGCGCGCAACCGCAAGAAGAGTGGGTGCGCTATCGCATGGATGGCAAGGTGTTGCGCGAATTTGCCGAAGGCTGAGGAGATGATGGCAATCCGATGCTGAAGTGATTGCCGCCACCGGGATGGCGGTGTTGTTGTCGATCATTGAGATCAACCAGTTGGTGCAGTAGCTGATTCCGAGGTCGTCTGGTCTGGCCTCTTCGCGAGCAAGCCCGCTCCCACAGGGGACAGAGTTGTTAATGCAATATATGTCACACCGCAAGAACCTGTGGGAGCGGGCTTGCTCGCGAAGGCGCCCGTCAGAACAACAAATAATTCAGACTTTTTTACCAGGACTTCAGCATCACCCGACCCTCAAAAGCACCATCCTCGGGTTCTCCTTTCTGTCATCTGCAACCACCCCGCAACGGCTGCAGCCGTGACATCCGTTCGGTCGCGCCCTCCGCCAACTGCCTATGACGTAACAGCAGGTTTTTGCAGGCCTGCGGCATCTTTGGCAACCAAAGTGTGGCAAGCAATAACCTCGATATCAACAACCCCAGCGTTTGCAACGGCATTGGCCGTCCTCTGAACTAAAAATCTTGAAACTCAATGGCGGGCTCTTTATGGGACCGCCATTTCAAAAAGGATCTCGTAGTGACTGCGCACTGCCCGCCACCAGACACAACGCCACCGTGTGTGCCAACGGCTTGAGCAGCCAAAGCGACGGCTCGACGGTTTCAC
The DNA here is from genome assembly GCF_023063025.1 of Pseudomonas sp. YL2. NCBI lineage: Bacteria > Pseudomonadati > Pseudomonadota > Gammaproteobacteria > Pseudomonadales > Pseudomonadaceae > Pseudomonas > Pseudomonas sp. YL2. Next base: position 60,077 of record NZ_JAJSLU010000006.1, read on the forward strand.
GCTTGGAGGACAGAACGTGTGTACGACGACGGGATGGGCGAGCGAGCATCAAAAAGAGCCCGCGCCTAAGGCTGAATATTGGGTGAATGTGAGAGCCGATGCCAAGGACTGGAATTTTTCCGACCTGGTGGCTGATTTCGGAGAACAGTGGGATATGAAGAGCGGTCCGAACATGAATGGCAGGGTTGACGTTAACCACGCTGATGCATGGGCCATTTATATTGCCGATCTTGGCGCCGGGCTGTCAGCCAGAGATGTTCTGATGGAATCGGTGGTGTTGCATTTTAAAGGAAGGAAATGTGCGTAAGTTAATTCTGATTTTGATGTTTTCGATGTGTGCTTCATGTGCGATCAGCCACGGAAAACCTACTGCAAAAATCGAGTATTTGGGGGTGGAGCGCTACTTGGATCGAAACATTTACCAAGTCAGTTTTTCGTCCGACGTCGATGTCGACAAACTCTTCAAGTCCAAGATAAGTCAGTCGCTGCTTTGTGCTTTGGGGGAGAGTAGAGATTTTTCGCAGTCGCGCAATCTGAATGAATATGGTGAAGGATGGATTGAGCCTCTGAAGCCTGCAGACGGATCCACTTTCAAAGCGGATCTCATGTTTTATCGTGTGAAAGACTCAACGAGTGAAACGCTGATGAGCAGCAAGGACTTAAGCACTGTATTAGCGGGGCGAAAAACAATCGCATGCAAAGTCAGAATCAACTCCTACTCCTACAAAATCTACTATTCAGAAACGATGAATATTCCTGTTGCTGAGCTGCTAAAGGAAATTGACAAGTACTGAGATCGGGCTTCTTGCCTGATCACAGGAAGCCTTGTTCTGATGCTCATTTCTCTGCGGATTCCCAATGACCGCTGAGCAACCCATCAAGTGTCTTTCGCACGGAAATCTTGAAAGCCCCGGCCTTCTCTTCATCGAAGGCCGCTTTCCAGTAGGTGTAGCCCTGACTGAAATCCGGAATCTGCGCCGTCTCTCCCACGCGACGAGTCAGGCTGCGCTGCAAAGCCTCGGCCTGGAAAGGCAGGTGGGGCATTGCGGTGAACTCGCCTCCGGTGACCGGGTTGATCATCCGAATGCCATCAACGCGGATATGCACGACGCTGCCGTAGTGCGGATAGCTTTCGATTTTGAGGATGGTCAAGGTCGAGGCTTCTTCACCCGGCCGGGTGTTGTAAGCCCAGATATCACCCTCCTTGATAGCGGGCAAGGCGCGGGCAATCGCCGCGAAGCAGAGTGCGCTGCAGAGGAGTAACGCCTTTAAAGCGGTTTTCATTTTTTCTTCCTTGAACCTGTCGAGAGCGGTCGTCGCGTGAATGGGATCGGCATTTTAGAGATTTGGCGAAGAAACGGCTGTTACACTTGTAAATCCCATAATATGGGAATGATATTTATATATTGAGATTTTCCTGCACCAAGGTTTATAGTCCGTCGCACTCACTGCCAAAAACAAAACAGGTGAAGCGATGCAGGCGCAATTGATCGCGCTCGACTGGGGGACGACCTCATTACGTGCTTACAAACTCGCGGCGGGCGGGGTGGTGCTGGAGCAGCGTGCGCTGTCGTCCGGGATCATGCAGTTACCGAAGACGCCGCGAGTCATCCACGGTGGTGAATGCGCCGACGGCTTTGAACTGGCCTTCGAAGAGGCGTGTGGCGACTGGCTCGAGGCGCAGCCGGATCTGCCGGTGATCGCCTGCGGTATGGTCGGCAGCGCGCAAGGCTGGCGCGAAGCGGCTTACTGCGAGACGCCGGCGAATGTCGCCAATCTCGGAAATTCCCTACAAATATTGGTCAGTCTGCGCGGCACCCGGGTGCACATCGTGCCTGGCGTGATCCAGCGTTCACGCCTGCCCAACGTGATGCGCGGCGAAGAAACTCAGGTCCTCGGCGTACTGCAGAACCTGCCGGCCGAGGCGGGCGGCGATCTGTTGATCGGTCTGCCGGGTAGCCACTCCAAGTGGGTGGAGGTGATCGAGGGCCGCATCACTCATTTCGACACCTTCATGACCGGCGAAGTGTTCGCTGTGCTCAGTGAGCACAGCATTCTCGGGCGTACCCAGCAACAGGGTGCGGCGTTCGACGGGTTGGCGTTCGACCGTGGCGTGCAAGTGGCGCTGTCGGCGGACGGCGAACTGGGCGTGCTTTCCACATTATTCAGTGCCCGCACCCTGGGCCTGACCGGCGAACTGGCGCCGACGGCGCAAGCGGATTACCTCTCTGGCCTGATGATTGGCCATGAACTGGTGGCGCTTGCCGCAGCCCAGCGGCGCCGACGCAATAGTGCGCATCTGCCGTCGATCATCCTCATCGGCAATGCGCAACTCTGCGCCCGTTACGGCCGTGCCCTCGATGCCTGCGGTTTCGCGCGCGTCACGCTGGCCGAGCAGGCCACCGAGCGTGGCCTGTGGCAACTGGCGCTGGCCGCCGGGCTGCTCGATTCCTCATCCCGTTAACCCTGACTGGAGGCCTGACATGCTCAAGCAAGCATTGGCACAAAACGGTCTGATCGCAATCCTGCGTGGCCTGCATCCGCAGGAAGCCGCTGCTGTCGGAGAAGTCCTGTATGCCGCCGGATTTCGCGTCATCGAAGTACCGCTCAATTCCCCGTCGCCGTACGAAAGTATCCGCATCCTGCGTCAGACCTTGCCCGCCGATTGCCTGATCGGTGCTGGCACGGTGTTGACGCCGGAGCAGGTCGAGTTGGTGAAAGAGGCCGGCGGCCAAGTGATCGTGATGCCACACAGCGACGCCAAAGTGCTGCGCGCAGCGAAAGCGGCGGGGCTGTACCTGTCGCCGGGAGTAGCGACGCCGACTGAAGCGTTCGCGGCGCTGGAGGAGGGCGCGGACATTCTCAAGCTGTTCCCGGCCGAGCAGATGGGCCCGGCGGTGGTCAAGGCGTGGCTCGCGGTGTTGCCCTCCGGGACGGTGCTGGCGCCGGTCGGCGGGATCACCCCGGACAACATGCAAGCGTTCATCGACGCTGGTGTGAAAGGTTTCGGCCTCGGTTCCGGCCTGTTCAAACCGGGCATGACGGTTGAGCAAGTGGCGGCCAATGCCAAGGCCTACGTGGCTGCCTGGAAGGCCCTTCGCTGAGATTTATCCGGCGCTGCGTGCGCTGCATCTAACAAGAGAGACAAACAGATGAAAATCACCAAACTCACCACCTTCATCGTCCCGCCGCGCTGGTGCTTCCTCAAGGTCGAAACCGATGAGGGTGTGACCGGTTGGGGCGAGCCTGTGGTCGAAGGCCGCGCACACACCGTCGCCGCTGCCGTTGAAGAATTGTCCGACTACCTGATCGGCAAAGACCCACGCAACATCGAGGACATCTGGACTGTGTTGTACCGCGGTGGCTTCTACCGTGGTGGCGCGATCCACATGAGTGCACTGGCCGGTATCGATCAGGCGCTGTGGGACATCAAGGGCAAAGCCCTCGGCGTGTCGGTCAGCGATCTGCTCGGCGGTCAGGTGCGCGACAAGATTCGTGTGTATTCGTGGATCGGTGGCGATCGTCCGGCCGACACCGCACGCGCCGCGAAAGAGGCGGTGAGCCGGGGTTTTACTGCGGTGAAAATGAATGGCACTGAAGAGCTGCAGTTCCTCGACTCCTTTGAGAAAGTCGATCTGGCCCTGGCCAACGTTGCCGCCGTGCGCGATGCCGTCGGGCCGAGCGTCGGTATCGGCGTCGACTTCCACGGTCGGGTGCACAAGCCGATGGCCAAGGTGCTGATGAAGGAGCTCGACCCGTACAAACTGATGTTCATCGAAGAGCCGGTGCTCAGTGAAAACTACGAAGCGCTGAAAGAGCTGGCACCGTTGACCAGCACGCCGATCGCCCTTGGCGAGCGGCTGTTCTCGCGCTGGGATTTCAAGCGGGTGCTGAGCGAAGGCTACGTCGACATCATCCAGCCGGATGCCTCGCATGCCGGCGGTATCACCGAGACCCGCAAGATCGCCAACATGGCCGAAGCCTACGACGTGGCGCTGGCGCTGCATTGTCCGCTGGGGCCGATTGCGCTGGCGGCGTGCCTGCAACTGGACGCGGCTTGTTACAACGCGTTTATCCAGGAGCAGAGTCTGGGGATCCATTACAACGAGAGCAATGATCTGCTCGACTACGTGAAGGATCCGCGAGTGTTCGACTACGACCAGGGCTTCGTGAAGATTCCAAACGGGCCAGGGCTGGGCATCGAGATCAACGAGGAATACGTGATCGAACGTGCGGCGGTCGGCCACCGCTGGCGCAACCCGATCTGGCGCCATGCCGATGGCAGTTTTGCCGAGTGGTGAGTCCCTTCTGACCCACCACAAATCCTTGTGGGAGGGGGCTTGCTCCCGAATGCGGCATGTCAGCTAAAGAGATGTCGACTGACACTCCGCATTCGGGAGCAAGCTCCCTCCCACAATTGATCTCCATGGATGGGAGATGGCGTCAATGACCTCAAATAATCATAAGAAGAGGCACCCCCCATGCCAACGCAAACCCTCACCGGGCAGGCGTCTTTAGTCACGCCCAGCCGCAAGCGGTTTTTCATCATGGTGCTGTTGTTCATCACCGTGGTCATCAACTACCTCGACCGCAGCAACCTTTCGATTGCCGCGCCCGCGCTGACCAGTGAACTGGGCATCGACCCGGTTCACGTCGGGCTGATTTTCTCCGCATTCGGCTGGACCTACGCCGCGATGCAGATTCCCGGCGGCTGGCTGGTGGATCGGGTGCCGCCGCGCATTCTCTACAGCGTCGCGCTGCTGCTGTGGTCGTTGGCCACGGTGTTGCTCGGTTTCGCCGCGAGCTTCATTGCCCTGTTCGTCTTACGCATGGCGGTCGGCGCGCTGGAAGCACCGGCCTATCCGATCAACAGCCGCGTGGTGACCACCTGGTTTCCCGAGCGCGAGCGGGCCACGGCGATTGGTTTCTACACCTCCGGGCAGTTTGTCGGCCTGGCGTTTCTGACGCCGGTGCTGGCCTGGCTGCAACATGAGTTCGGCTGGCACATGGTGTTCGTCGCGACCGGTGCGGCGGGCATTATCTGGGCGGCGATCTGGTACGCGGTGTACCGCGAACCGCGAAACTTCAAGGGCGCCAACGACGCGGAGATCGACCTGATCCGCGAGGGTGGCGGACTCGTAGACATTCAAGCGCAAACGGCCAAGGCCTCGTTCAGTTGGACTGACCTCGGTATCGTCCTGAGCAAACGCAAATTGTGGGGCATCTACCTTGGCCAGTTCTGTCTGAACTCGACGCTGTGGTTCTTCCTGACGTGGTTCCCGACCTACCTGGTGAAATATCGCGGCATGGACTTCATCAAGTCCGGCCTGTTGGCATCGCTGCCGTTTCTCGCGGCGTTTGTGGGCGTGCTGTGCTCGGGGTTCTTTTCCGACCTGTTGATCCGGCGTGGCTGCAGCGTGGGTTTTGCGCGCAAGTTGCCGATCATTGGCGGGCTGCTGATTTCAACCTCGATCATCGGCGCCAATTTCGTTGAATCGACACCGCTGGTGATTGCCTTCCTGGCGTTGGCCTTTTTCGGCAACGGTCTGGCCTCGATCACCTGGTCGCTGGTCTCGACCCTCGCTCCGGCGCGGTTGCTGGGGCTGACCGGCGGGGTGTTCAACTTCATCGGCAACCTGTCGGCGATTGCCACGCCGATTGTCATCGGTTTCCTCGCCAGTGGTGATTCGTTCGCCCCGGCGATCACCTACATCGCGGTGCTGGCGCTGATCGGTGCATTGTCCTACGTGCTGCTGGTGGGCAAGGTCGAACGTATCGAGTTGTAGTCGTCTGCGTCGGGCGACCATAATGCCGCCCGTTCCCTCGCTCAACGGTAAAGGCTGGATATGCAGGAAGACGCCCCGGAAAAAACCAAGGACGCCACACCCACCGGCACCCAGACGCTACTTCGCGGACTGGGTGTGGTGCAGGCGGTGGCCAGTGGCGCCCGCGATCTGAAAGAGATCGCCCGGCTGATCGGCACCACGCGCAGCACCACCCATCGCCTGGCCAGTTGCCTGGTCGATGAGCGCTACCTGCGCGTGGTGCCGCAAATCGGCTATTTGCTGGGGCCTAAGCTGATCGAACTGGGGTTTCAGGCGCGCGAGGAGTTGCCGCTGGTGAGTCTGGCCGGGCCATATCTGGACGAGTTATCGGCGCTGACCGGCGACACCGTGCATCTGGGCATTCGTGAGGGCGACGAAGTCTTGTATCTGCTGAAGAATCCGGGGCGTAACGGCCCGGAAATGCGCTCGCGGGTCGGCCACCGGATGCCATTGGCGCGCACCGGGATCGGCAAGGCGTTGATGCTCGATGATGCGCCGCAGGATTGGCAGCGCCTGTACGACATCAGCCTGCCGGCGGGTGGGAAAAGTCAGTTTTGGCCGCAGCATCCGCAGCAGTCGTGGGAACAGCTTGAGCAGCGCATGACCGAGTACGTAGCCGGTGGCTACGCCTTCGATCTGGAAGACAACGAACCGTCGATCCGCTGCGTGGCGGCGCCGATTCGTGATGCGAGCAAGCGCATTGTGGCGGCGATCAGTATCGCCAGCACCGTGCCGTACATGCCGCTGGAAAAAATGGCCGAGCTGATTCCCCTGATCAAAGGGGTCACAGCCCGGCTCTCGGCAGAACTCGGTCTGAAGGTTTAAAGCTTCAACGTCGCCATGTCGATCACGAAGCGGTACTTCACATCACCGGCGATCATCCGCGCGTAAGCCTCGTTGATCTGGCGGATGTCGAGCATTTCGATGTCGCAGGTGATGTTGTGCTCGGCGCAGAAATCCAGCACTTCCTGGGTCTCGGCGATGCCGCCGATCAGCGAACCGGCCAGCACGCGGCGGCCCAGCACCAGGTTGGCAGCATGCACCGGCGGGTCGATCGGTTCGATCAGGCCGACCAGGATATGCACGCCATCAAAGCGCAGGGTTTGCAGGTACGGGTTGAGATCATGCTGCACCGGAATGGTGTCCAGCAGGAAATCGAAACGGCCTGCGGCGGCGGCCATCTGCTCGGCATCGGTGGAGACGATCACGTGATCGGCGCCCTGACGACGACCTTCTTCGGCCTTGCTCGCCGAACGGGTGAACAGCGTGACTTCCGCGCCCATCGCCTTGGCGAATTTGATGCCCATGTGGCCGAGGCCGCCCATGCCGAGAATCCCGACCTTGTCGCCGGCCTTGACCCCATAGTGCTTGAGCGGCGAGTAGGTGGTGATGCCGGCACAGAGGATCGGCGCGGCGCTGGCCAAGTCGAGTTTCTCCGGGATGCGCACCACGAAGTGCTCGCTGACCACGATGCTGTCGGAGTAGCCGCCCATGGTGTTGCTGCCATCGACCCGGTCCGGGGTGGCGTAAGTCATGGTCGGGCCTTCGAGGCAGTATTGCTCGAGGTTCTGCTGGCAGGCGGCGCAGGTGCGGCAGGAGTCGACCATGCAGCCGACACCGACCAGATCGCCGACTTTATGTTGGGTGACGTTCGCACCAACGGCGGTGACTTTACCGACGATCTCGTGGCCGGGCATCAACGGATAAACCGCGATGCCCCATTCGTTGCGCGCCTGGTGGATGTCGGAGTGGCAGACGCCGCAGTAGAGGATCTCGATCGCCACGTCGTCAGCGCGTGGGCTGCGGCGTTCGAATTTCATCGGGGCGAGGGGAGTGGTGGCCGATTGGGCGGCATAACCGATAGCGGTGTACATGAGGAACCTCGCAGAAGCAGTGACAGGTGAGGTGGCGCATTTTGGGCGCCGTCTGCCGCTGCGGCCATGACGATTCCTCCGGGTCTCATGCCTAATCCTCCGGCATGCAGGTCTGGGCAAGCGCATTGGCAAAAGGATCTGCGATGATGCTTGCATGCCTTTTTCCGTGACTTTTTTGAAGACCCCTCCGATGCAGTTGACCCGTCACCTTGATGCCAATGCCACACTGGTTTCGCTGATCGAGCCGCTGGCGCTCTGCGATGGTTACAGCCAGACCGGGTTGCCCGGCGTGCAGGTGTTGCGCGCCAGTTGCGACGTGGCGCGTGGCCCGCACATTTATGAACCGAGCCTGATGATCATCGCTCAGGGCAGCAAACTGGCGTTCCTCGGCCCGCGCACCATGGAGTACGGCGCCGGGCACTACCTGATTCAGGCGCTGCCGGTGCCGTTCGAGTGCGAAACCTTTGCCTTGCCGGATGCGCCGTTGCTGGGGGTATCGGTAGCGATCGATCGGGTGCTGCTCGGCGAGCTGGTGCTGGCCATGGGGCTGGCGCCGGGGCGGCACATTCCGGCGCAAACGCCGGAGTCGATGACCTCGGTGGTGCTCGACGATGACATGCGCGGCTGCGTCGAACGCTTGTTACGCTGCCTGCACGATCCGCTGGAGCGGCAGATTCTCGGGCCGGCGCGGGTGCGTGAATTGTTGTTCACCGCGCTGCGCGGGCCACAGGCCGATGTGTTGCGCGCGCTGGTGGAACAGCAGGGGCAGTTCGCCCGGGTGGCGGCGTCGATCAGTCACCTGCATGCGCATTACACCGAGCCGCTGAATGTCGAGACTCTGGCCAGTTGCGCGAATATGAGCGTGTCGTCCTTCCACGAGCACTTCAAGCGCAGCACGCTGTTGTCGCCGGTGCAGTATCTGAAACGTTTACGCTTGCTCAAGGCGCAGACCTTACTGGTCGCCGAGGGGCTGGGCGTGGCGCAGGTGGCGCATCGGGTGGGGTATCAGAGTACGTCGCAGTTCAGTCGTGAGTACAAGCGCTACTTCGAGCGTAGTCCTGGCGACGAACGCGTTGCCTGAGTCTGCGCAAATCCTTTGTAGGAGTGAGGCTGGTCGCGAGAGAGGGGTGTGAGTGAACGATGGTGGTGGCTGGGACACCCCTCTCGCGGGCAGGGGCACACCCTCACAGGGTTTGTGGTGCAACAAGGAATCCTGGGCAACAAAAAGGCCCCCGTTTCGGGAGCCTCGTTGTTCAGCGATACGGCTTACATGTTCGGGTAAGTCGGGCCGCCAGCGCCTTCCGGCGTGACCCAGGTGATGTTCTGCGAAGGGTCCTTGATGTCACAGGTCTTGCAGTGCACGCAGTTCTGGGCGTTGATCTGGAAGCGTTTTTCGCCGTCTTCCTTGGTGATCACTTCGTAGACGCCGGCCGGGCAGTAGCGCTGCGCCGGTTCGTCGTACAGTGGCAGGTTCTTGCTGATCGGGATGCTCGGGTCGGTCAGCTTCAAGTGGCACGGTTGCTCTTCTTCGTGGTTGGTACCGGAGATGAACACCGAGCTCAGTTTGTCGAAGCTGAGTTTGCCGTCCGGCTTCGGATAGTCGATCTTCTTGCAGTCGGCCGCCAGTTTCAGGCAAGCGTAGTCCGGCTTGGTGTCGTGCAGGGTGAACGGCAGTTTGCCGCCGAAGATGTTCTGGTCCAGCCAGTTGAAACCACCGCCGACGATCGCGCCGAACTTGTGGATCGCCGGGCCGAAGTTACGGCTGGCGAACAGTTCGTCGTAGAGCCAGCTCTTCTTGAACGCGTCGACGTAGGAGGTCAGCTCTTCAGTGCCATCCTTCTCGGCGAACAGTGCGTCGGCCACCGATTCAGCGGCGAGCATGCCGGACTTCATCGCGGTGTGGCTGCCTTTGATCTTGGCGAAGTTCAGGGTGCCGAGGTCGCAGCCGATCAGCGCGCCGCCCTTGAAGACCATTTTCGGCAGCGAGTTCAGGCCACCTTTGCAGATCGCACGGGCGCCGTAGCTGACGCGCTTGCCGCCTTCCAGGTACTGAGCCAGCACCGGGTGATGCTTGAGGCGCTGGAACTCGTCGAACGGCGACAGGTAAGTGTTGCTGTAAGACAGGTCAACGATCAGACCGACCACTACCTGGTTGTTTTCCAGGTGATAGAGGAACGAGCCGCCGGTGTTTTCGGTGCCCATGATGTCCAGCGGCCAACCGGCGGTATGCACCACCAGGCCTGGCTGGTGTTTGGCCGGGTCGATTTCCCAGATTTCCTTCAGGCCGATGCCGTAGTGCTGGGCGTCGGCATCGCTGTCGAGGTTGTAACGCTTGATCAGTTGCTTGCCGATGTGGCCACGGCAGCCCTCGGCGAACAGCGTGTACTTGCCACGCAGTTCCATGCCCGGGGTATACAGGCCTTCTTTCGGATTGCCTTCGCGGTCGACGCCCAGATCACCGGTGATGATCCCGCGCACGATGCCGTTTTCGTCGATCAGCGCTTCCTGAGCGGCGAAGCCCGGGTAAATTTCCACGCCGAGGTTCTCGGCCTGCTGGGCCAGCCAGCGGCACAGGTTGCCGAGGGAAATAATATAGTTGCCTTCGTTGTGCATGGTCTTGGGCACAAAGAAGTCAGGAATTTTCTGCGCACTGTCGGCGTTTTTCAGCACGAAAATGTCATCGCGGGTGACCGGAGTGTTCAGCGGGGCGCCGAGTTCTTTCCAGTCCGGGAACAGTTCGTTCAGAGCGCGTGGTTCGAACACGGCACCGGAAAGGATGTGCGCGCCGACTTCGGAGCCTTTTTCGACCACGCAGACGCTGATTTCCTTACCGGCTTCGGCGGCCTTCTGCTTCAGACGGCAGGCGGCGGACAGGCCAGCGGGGCCGGCACCGACGATGACCACGTCGAATTCCATGTATTCGCGTTCCACAGGCTATCTCCTACTCAAGGCTCAACAGTTTTTTTTCTAATTTGGAGGTTCGGTGTCGCATCCGTTATTGCCTTTACGTTAACGTCAAGGGTAATAATGGGCAAACCACCTTTCTCTCTAGGCGGCGCATTATATCTACACCACTCCGAGCGTCCAATACAAACGTTTGTTTGAATCGGCTCCAGCCCAGAGAAATCAAAGAAGCGCGGCTTATGAACGGCCATTTTGCCGTATTGACCGGAATAGGCGTTCCGGTCAAGATACGGGCGGTTTTGCGCTCGCCGTAGGCAGACTGGCGGTTTCAAGAGCACCTCTAAAGACAAGGCACAGGCAGTACAGGGTGATGCGCAGCGCAAGTCCGGCGCGCAGTTTACACACCGTGCGATTCAATGACCCGTTGGTCACCACTGACGAACGGTCATCGCCCCCAGCCGGCGTTTTTAGAGGTGCCCTTGTGCCCGATGAGCATCAACCGCCAGGTTCGCCTAGGCGACTTTCTTTTCACCGGAGAGTAACGAGGAATCCATGAAGGTTCTTGTAGCTGTCAAACGCGTTGTGGATTACAACGTCAAGGTCCGCGTCAAGGCGGACAATTCCGGCGTAGACCTCGCCAACGTCAAGATGTCGATGAACCCTTTCTGCGAAATCGCAGTGGAAGAAGCCGTACGCCTGAAAGAGAAAGGTGTTGCGACTGAAATCGTCGTCGTCTCCATCGGCCCGTCCACCGCTCAGGAACAGCTGCGTACCGCACTGGCTCTGGGTGCCGACCGCGCCATCCTCGTCGAATCCGCTGAAGACCTGACTTCGCTGGCCGTGGCCAAGCTGCTCAAGGCTGTGGTCGACAAGGAACAGCCTCAACTGGTGATCCTGGGCAAACAGGCCATCGACAGCGACAACAACCAGACCGGCCAGATGCTCGCTGCACTGAGCGGCTACGGTCAGGGCACTTTCGCCTCGAAAGTCGAAGTCTCCGGCGACAACGTTGCCGTGACCCGTGAAATCGACGGCGGCGCGCAGACCGTTTCCCTGAAACTGCCAGCGATCGTCACCACCGACCTGCGTTTGAACGAGCCGCGCTACGCGTCTCTGCCAAACATCATGAAAGCCAAGAAGAAGCCTCTCGAAGTGCTGACTCCGGACGCTTTGGGCGTTTCCACCGCCTCCACCAACAAGACCCTGAAAGTCGAAGCGCCGGCTGCACGCAGCGCAGGCATCAAGGTCAAGTCGGTGGCTGAACTGGTCGAGAAACTGAAAAACGAAGCGAAGGTAATCTAAAAATGACTATCTTGGTAATCGCTGAACACGACAACAAAGTGCTGGCCCCGGCCACACTGAACACCGTGGCCGCTGCTGCCAAAATCGGCGGCGACATTCACGTGCTGGTTGCCGGTCAGGGCGCTGGCGCCGTGGCCGAGGCCGCTGCGAAAATCGCTGGCGTGAGCAAAGTCCTGAACGCTGACAATGCCGCTTACGCGCATCAGCTGCCGGAAAACGTCGCTCCTCTGGTTGCAGAGCTGGGCAAGGGCTACAGCCACATCCTGGCTGCCGCCACGTCCAACGGCAAAAACATCCTGCCGCGCGTTGCCGCTGCACTGGACGTTGACCAGATCTCCGAGATCATCTCGGTAGAAAGCGCCGATACTTTCAAGCGTCCGATCTACGCCGGTAACGCCATCGCTACCGTGCAATCGACCGCTGCGATCAAAGTGATCACCGTGCGTGCCACCGGTTTCGACCCGGTTGCCGCTGAAGGTGGTTCGGCGGCTGTTGAAGCGGTTGCTGCTGCGCACGACGCCGGCACTTCCAGCTTCGTCAGTGAAGAACTGGCCAAGTCCGATCGTCCTGAGCTGACCGCTGCCAAGATCGTCGTTTCCGGCGGCCGCGGCATGCAGAACGGTGACAACTTCAAACACCTGTACGCCCTGGCCGACAAGCTGGGCGCAGCCGTCGGTGCTTCGCGCGCCGCGGTCGACGCAGGTTTCGTACCGAACGACATGCAGGTCGGTCAGACCGGCAAGATCGTTGCGCCACAGCTGTACATCGCGGTCGGTATCTCCGGCGCGATCCAGCATTTGGCCGGCATGAAAGACTCCAAAGTGATCGTCGCGATCAACAAGGACGAAGAAGCGCCGATCTTCCAGGTGGCCGATTACGGTCTGGTGGCGGATCTGTTCGAAGCGGTACCTGAGTTGGAGAAGCTGGTCTAATCCGGCAGCTTCACTTATAAAGAGCCCGGCCTTATGGTCGGGCTTTTTTTGTCTCGAATTTGCGTGGGAGTGTTTTGCCATGGATCTGCGCCGCGGGTTGTTATTGGGATTGATCCTGTTACCGGGGATGGCGGCGGCCGCCGGCAAATGCGAGCGCCTTGTCGTCACCGGCAGCCCGGATGCGCCGCCGTACCTGTGGCAGGATCCACAGAATCCCAAGCACTTGATCGGCGCCAGTGCCGACCTGTTGCAGCAAGTGGCCAAGGATCTGGGGATCAAGGTCGAGTTGATCTACGCCGGCAAACGCGCGCAGGCCCTTGATGAAGTACGCAGCGGGCGCATGGACATGCTGGCCGACACGCCTCTGATGTTCAACGAGCTGGAAAACCTCGACTACATCTATCCGCCGTTGCTGGAAAACGACTATCTGGTGTGGACGCGCAAAGGCTCGACGCTGGTCTACAGCGAAGCCAGGGACCTGCACGGGCACACCGGCGGGCTGTCGGAAAAGTCTCGAATAACCCAGGCATTCGGCACTTTTGCCGAGCAGAATCTGACCCTGACCCGGACGGCAAACCTCACTCAGGCCTTTCAGAAACTTCTGCTGGGTGAAGTCGAATATGTGCTCGCCGGGCGCTACTCGGGCATGGCCGCCGCGCAGGCATTGGGCATGGCCAATGATCTGCTGGCGTTCGAGCAACCGATTGACCGACCGGGGCTGTTCCTCGCGGTTTCGCACAACTCGGCCTGCAACGATCCGTGGTTGCGCGGACAGCTCGCTAAAAAGATGACAGAATTGCCCGCGTCCGGACTGACCGAAGCCGCGCTGCAACGCAACATCGAGCGCTGGAAGGCTCAGCAGCAACAGCCGCAGCCACCTGTCAGTGCCCCAAAACAGTAGGGATTCTTAGTGAGTATTCGACCTCTTTTCGCGGCCATGGCCGTTCTGGCCCTGGCCGGCTGCGCCAACGATCCGGCACCCAATGAGCAAATACGCCTGACCGAGCAGGCCATCACCCAGGCCAAGGCTGTCGGTGCGACCGCCGATGAAATGCCGGAAATGAAACTGGCCGAAGACAAGTTCAACCGGGCCAAGGGCAACATGACCGACGAGTCCTTCAAGAACGCCCGCATGCGCGCCGAACAGGCCGAGCTGGATGCACGTCTGGCCGAAGCCAAGGTGCTGACGCAAAAGAGCGAAGAGCAACTGAACGTGCTCAACACCCGCATCATCCGTCTGCGCAAGCAACTGGGAGATGCCCAATGAGCCTCAAGTCCAAAGCCCTCGGCGGGTTGATTCTGGCCGGTTGTGCAAGCCTCTACGGTTGCGCCGGTCAGCACAGTGAAAGCGCATTGCAACAAGCCAGCAGCGACTTCCAGAAGGTCAAGGAAGACTCCAACGTGCTGCGCATCGCTCCCAAGGACGTGATCCGTGCCGGTGAGTCCCTGGCCCGTGCCGATCGCCTGTCGACCTATTGGGGCAGTGGCTCGGACGTGGCGCATTACGCCTACCTGAGTCAGCGCTACAGCGAAATCGCCCGCGAACACACCAATCTGGTGCTCAACGAAGAGCGCGCGGCTAAGCTTGAGCTGGAGCGTCAACGCCTGCAACTGGCCCTGCGCGAGTCCAAACTGCTGAGCGTGCAGCAGCAGGGCAAGTGGCTTGAGGAGCAGATCGTTGCGCTGGCCACCACGCAAACCGATCGCGGCCTGGTCATGACCTTGGGCGACGTGCTGTTCGACACCGGCGAAGCGGAGCTGAAGAACTCGGCCAACCGTGTAGTGCTGAAGATCGTGCAGTTTCTGCAGCTCAACCCGAAACGCGTGGTGCGCATCGAGGGCTACACCGACAGCACCGGCGGCAAGCAGGAAAACCTCAAGCTGTCGCGTGATCGTGCGCAGGCGGTGGCCGATGTGCTGATGGACCTCGGGATTGAGGACAAGCGGATTCATGTCGAAGGTTACGGCGATGAGTACCCGGTGGACGCCAACGCTTCCGAGCGCGGGCGGGCACAGAATCGTCGGGTGGAAATTGTGTTCTCCGACGAAAAAGGCCAGCTCGGCGCCGCCCGCTGAGGGCTGCGTCTCTGGAAAGCCCGGCCTGTCATGCAGCGCCGGGCTTTTTTACGTCTGTCGAATAGCACGCAAATCCGTACAGTTGTAGCTGACACTGCACTGTACGGTCGACTATGGTGGCAACTGTCCCAGTACACTTCTAAACTGTTCCGGTATTGTTTCACACAAGAATAAAATGCCCGTGAAATCGAGTGCTGCGTCATGACCAACCTCTTGCTCTACCAACGTATTGCTCAACAATTGGCGGAAGACATCCGGCGCGGTGTCTATCAGCCCGGAGAACGCGTGCCGTCGGTGCGCAAGATGAGTTCGCAGCTCAATGTCAGCCATGCAACGGTGTTGCAGGCCTACGCCAATCTCGAAGATCAGGGCCTGATCCGTGCACGGCCGCAGTCCGGTTACTACGTGCACCAGACCCCGGCACTGACAGCGCCGACCCCGGACATCGCACGGGTCGAGCGGCCAGGGCTGGTCACCCGCGCCAGCATCATTCAGCAAGTGCTGGTCGAATCGCGGCGCGAAGGGGTGTTCCCGTTGGGCGCTGCGGTGCCGAGTGTCGATTACCTCCCGGTGCGCGCGCTGCATCAACAACTGGCCAAGGTCACCCGATTCCATAGTCCGCGCGCGTTCAGTTACATGTTCAGCCCGGGTTTCGAACCGCTGCGTCGGCAAGTGGCGATCCGCATGCGCGATGCCGGGGTCGTCGTCGATCCGTCAGAAGTGGTGATCACCCACGGCTGTGTCGATGCGCTGCAGATGTCGCTGCGGGTGCTGACTCGTCCGGGCGACCTGATCGCCGCCGAATCGCCAACCTATTACGGTCTGCTGCAACTGGCCGACCTGCTGGGCCTGAAAGTGATCGAGATCCCCAGCGATCCGGCCACCGGCATGAGCCTCGAAGCCTTGCAGCTGGCGGCCAACCAATGGTCGATCAAAGCCTTGGTTCTGACCACTCGCCTGAGCAATCCCCTGGGCGGCACCATGCCGGAAGAGCGGCAGAAGCAACTGCTGCGCCTGGCTTCGGACTTCGATATCCAGATCGTCGAAGACGACATCTATGGCGAGTTGATGTTCGAACAGGGCCGCACCAAAGCCCTCAAGGCCTACGATCGGCTGGATCGGGTGATCTACTGCTCGAGCTTTTCCAAGACGTTGTCGCCGGGTGTGCGCGTCGGCTGGATGATCGCCGGCAAGTATCAGCAGGAAATCCAGCGTCTGCAGACCTTCACCACGCATTCGGCGTGCAGCGTCACGCAAATGGCGATTGCCGCTTATCTGGAAAATGGCGGTTATGACCGGCATTTACGGTACATCCGTCAGGAATACCGAAAAAACCTCAGCGCATTTCAGCTGGCGGTGCAGCAGTACTTCCCCGAAGGCACGCAAATGACCCGGCCCACGGGCGGTTTTATCCTCTGGGTGAGTCTGCCGGGCAGGGTCAATACCCAGGAATTGCACGTCCGCGCCTTGCAGCAGGGCATCAGTATTGCGCCGGGGCTGATCTTCAGTAATACCGAGCAGTTCAACCACTGCATCCGCCTGAACTGCGGCACGCCGTGGAATCGCGAGGCGGAAAGGGCGCTGATGACCCTCGGTTTGCTGGCGACTCAACTGTGTCAGGAAACCGCAGGCGGTTTCTGAACGAGTGGCGCACCGCGCTTGTCTTGTGACGCTCAACAGGCGAGCATATGGCCCTCTGCCGTTAGTGTTGTGGGGCTCATGAAAGCGATTTTGCCTGCTGCCTGGATTTTGCTTGGTGTGTTGACGATGGGCCATGCGCCCGGTGTCATGGCAGCCGCCGTTCAGGAAAAGCCTGCGGCGTCAGCTCCGGCGAGTAAAACGGCCAGCAAAGCCGTTGCGGACAAGAAAGCTCAGACGAAGAAAGCCCCGCAGAAGAAAGCGGCCCCGGTGAAGAAGCGGCCCCCGATTGCCTCCAAGTCAAAACCGGCCAGTGAAGTGGCTAAAACCAGGCTGCCGCCGGCCAAACTGGACCTGAGCCTGCCCAAAGACATGGTCCAGCAGCTCAAACCTGCCGGTACCGTGCCGATGCCCAAACACGAGGCGATCCTGCCGCAGATGTTTGGCGAGAAGAACAGCGGCTTCCAGCTCAATGGCCGCCTGCTCAGCAATGAAATGCAGTTGCAGCTGCGCAACGAAGAGCGCCGCGAAGTCGAAGGCGCAGCGCTGGATTTCGAGTTCAAGCAATAAATTCAATCGACCCGTGACCCGCAGACCAGACGCTTTGTCGGAGACTGGTCAGTCACATTCAGTTATCGGTAAAAACCCCGGTGCAGGGAATTTGAAACAACCGTTTTAGCGGTTACTCTGTCCGTGTATCTTTAACACATTGCCCGTCGCGAGGACTTGCTCGTCATGAAATGCCGTGAAGGCTGTGGCGCTTGCTGCATTGCCCCGTCCATCAGCTCTGCCATTCCGGGCATGCCCAACGGCAAACCTGCGGGCGAACGTTGCGTGCAGCTCTCGGTCGAAAACCTGTGCAGCATTTTCGGCCAGCCGGAGCGTCCGGCGGTCTGTTCAGGATTCGCCGCCGATGTCGAAGTCTGCGGCAGCAGCTCGGAAGAAGCGATCAGGTTGATCGGTTGGTGGGAGCAGATGACGGCGGCGTGATGTGTCAAACGAACGGAACTTCAACAATAAGGAATAAGACTATGGGTTCGCTGCATCGTATCGCTGTGTTGTGTGGTTTGACCGCTGTGCTGGCTACTTCGATGGCTCAGGCCGAAGACTGGAAGGTCGCCAAGGAACAGGACGGGATCAAGGTCTCGCTGGCCGAAGTGCCGGGTTCCGATTACAAGTCCTATCAGGGTGTTGCCCTGATGAAGACCACCGTTGCCAAACTGCGTGCCTTGCAGGAAGACGTGGCCGGAGCCTGCGCCTGGATTCACGAATGCAAAACCCAGAAACTGCTCAAGCACGAGGGCGATCAGAGCTGGACCTACACCCAGTTCAATACGCCGTGGCCAGTGACCCCACGTGATTCGGTGTTGCACATCACCACCGTTGAGGGCGCCGATGGCAGCCTGACCCGCAACCTCGAAGGCGTGCCGAAGTACCTTCCCGAAGAGAAAGGCTTTGTCCGTGTCGCTCAGGTCAAAGGGTTCTGGAAGTTCGTACCCAAAGGTGATCAAGTCGAAGTGACCTATCAGGTGCACACCGAGCCCGGCGGCAGCGTGCCGAGCATGATTGCCAACAAGTTCGTGGTCGATGCGCCGTTCAATACGCTGAAAGCCCTGAAAGAACGCGCCGAGAAGTAATTCTTCGCGCTGACAGCAAAACGCCCCGACCGAATCGGGGCGTTTTGTTTTGTCGTTATATTGTGTTTCCAGATATGCGTTGGACGAAATTTTCACAAAGTGTTCCAGACAATTCGCCCGCGCAACTCGGTTTGTCCCCCGTCCGAATGCTTGTATGAAAGAGTCGGGCAATGGGGCAGTAATCAATGGCAATGCAGCCGTTGATCGTGCAACATTTGCGCACCGCGCACGCCCCGGGGCCTGGAATGGCCAAAAGAGGGCATGGCGCCGCTGTATTTTGCAACTTCAACTTCCAATGGGTCCTAAAACGACATGGCAAACCCGGACGCCCTGAATCAGCAGCGATCTTCCACTCGCCTGCTGCAACCGACCGTCAAATCGCATCTGGCCTACACGCTGCTGTGTGCCCTGGTCATGATGGTGATGTTTTCCGTGCTGCGCCTCGCGCTGCTGGTCTACAACCGCGAGATGATCCTCGATACCCCGGCTTCGACCTTCCTCGAAGCCTTCGCCAACGGCCTGCGTTTCGACCTGCGCCTGGTGGTCTACGTCTGCGTTCCGCTGGTGCTGGCACTGTTCAGCGCCCGTGCAATGGCTGCGCGTGGCTTCTTCCGTCTATGGCTGACCGTGGCGTCCAGCATCGCGCTGTTCCTCGGCCTGATGGAAATGGACTTTTACCGCGAGTTCCACCAGCGCCTCAATGGTCTGGTGTTCCAGTACGTGAAGGAAGACCCGAAAACCGTGATGAGCATGCTCTGGTACGGTTTCCCGGTAGTGCGTTACCTGCTGGCGTGGGTCATCGGCACCGTGATCCTGACCCTGGCCTTCAAGGGCGCCGACCGTGCGACCCGTCCACGCGGCCCGTTCAGCGGCGGCAACGTCGGCACCCGTCAGGTGGCGCCGTGGTACACCCGCCTGGCGGTGTTCGTGGTCTGCCTGCTGATCTGCGTCGTGGCCGCCCGTGGCACCCTGCGTCAGGGCCCGCCGCTGCGTTGGGGTGACGTGTACACCACCGAATCGAACTTCGCCAACCAGCTCGGCCTCAACGGCACGCTGTCGCTGATCGCCGCCGCCAAGGACCGCATGGGCGAGGACCGCGATAACATCTGGAAAGCCACCCTGCCGCAGGAACAGGCGCAGAAAGTGGTGCGCGAGATGCTGGTGATGCCGGACGACAAACTGGTCGATGCCGACATCGCTGCCGTGCGTCGTGACTACACGCCGCCGGCCGACAAGACCCTGCCGATCAAGAACGTAGTCGTGATCCTGATGGAAAGCATGGCCGGTCACTCGGTCGGCGCCCTGGGCGCACCGGGCAACATCACACCTTACCTCGACAAACTGTCGAAGGAAGGCCTGCTGTTCGACCGCTTCTTCTCCAACGGCACCCATACCCACCAGGGCATGTTTGCGACCATGGCGTGCTTCCCGAACCTGCCAGGTTTCGAATACCTGATGCAGACCCCGGAAGGCAGCCACAAGCTGTCCGGTCTGCCGCAGCTGCTCAGCGCGCGCAAGTATGACGACGTGTATGTCTACAACGGCGACTTCGCCTGGGACAACCAGTCGGGCTTCTTCAGTAACCAGGGCATGACCAACTTCGTTGGCCGTAACGACTTCGTCAATCCGGTGTTCTCCGATCCGACCTGGGGCGTGTCCGACCAGGACATGTTCGACCGTGGTCTGCAGGAGCTGAAGGCGCGGGAAAACGGCAAGCCGTTCTACGCGCTGCTGCAAACCCTGTCCAACCACACGCCGTACGCCTTGCCGACGCCATTGCCGGTCGAGCGCGTGACCGATCGTGGCAGCCTCAACGAACACCTGACCGCCATGCGTTACGCCGACTGGGCGCTGGGTCAGTTCTTCGAGAAGGCACGCAAAGAGCCGTACTTCAAGGAAACCCTGTTCGTCATTGTCGGTGACCACGGTTTCGGCAACGAACGCCAGATCACCGAAATGGACCTGGGCCGCTTCAACGTGCCGATGCTGATGATCGCCCCGGGCATTCAGGAAAAATTCGGCACCCGTGACCACACCGTGGGTACGCAGATCGACATCGTGCCGACCATCATGGGTCGTCTGGGTGGCGAAGTGCGTCATCAGTGCTGGGGTCGCGACCTGCTGAATCTCCCGGCCGGCGACACCGGTTTCGGTGTGATCAAGCCGTCGGGCAGCGAGCAGACCACCGCCATCGTCACTGCCGACCAGATCCTGGTGCTGCCGAAAGAGAAGGAAATGGCGCCGAAGATCTACCAGTACCAACTGGGCGCGAACCCTTCTGCCGAGATCATTCCGGACGCACCGCGTACCGCCGAACTGAAGCTAAAGCTGGAAGCGTTCCTGCAAACGGCGACCAAGAGTCTGATGGACAACACTGCCGGTGTGATCAACGGCAAGCCGGACTGAAAAACCGCTGCATAAAAAAGAGGCCCCTTAGGGCCTCTTTTTTTGTCTTGGGGTTTTATATCCTGCCAAGTAACAGCAAGACCAGCAGCACCACCAACACCACGCCAATAATGCCCGAAGGACCGTAACCCCAACTTCTGGAGTGCGGGAAGACCGGCAGACCACCGATCAGCAACAGGATCAGGATAATGATAAGAATTGTGCCCATGTCGATTTCCTTGTTTATAGCGTTCGAGAAGACTTGGTGTTCAAGGGCGACTGGAGGCTAACTAATTCCAGACGGCTTACAAATTCCGACTGGTGCGAATGAAAGAAAATTCAATGTTTTTTTAATGTATTTGGATTACTCGTTTATTTCCTTTAAAGCGCGAGATCAAAAGATCGCAGCCTTCGGCAGCTCCTACAGGGAACTGATGTAGGCGCTGCCGAAGGCTGCGATCTTTTGATCCTGTATTCAGCAATCTGATGGAGCGTGGGTGGCCAGTGTTCCTTCGCTACACTCCGCGCATCTCCTACGGAACAACAAGGCTGTCTGCTATGCAAAATCGCATGATGATCACGGGTGCGGGCTCAGGTTTGGGTCGCGAAATCGCGCTGCGCTGGGCGCGTGAAGGCTGGCAGCTGGCCTTGTCCGACGTCAGCGAACCTGGCCTGCAGGAAACCCTGAAGCGGGTGCGCGAGGCCGGTGGTGACGGTTTCACCCAACGTTGCGACGTGCGTGACTACAGCCAGCTCACCGCGTTTGCCCAGGCTTGCGAAGTGAAGCTCGGCGGTATCGATGTCATCGTCAACAACGCCGGTGTGGCGTCCGGCGGGTTCTTCAGCGAACTGTCGCTGGAGGATTGGGACTGGCAGATCGCGATCAACCTGATGGGGGTGGTCAAGGGCTGCAAGGCGTTCCTGCCGCTGCTGGAGCAGAGCAGAGGCAAGATCATCAACATCGCTTCGATGGCTGCACTGATGCAGGGCCCGGCGATGAGCAACTACAACGTGGCCAAGGCCGGTGTAGTGGCGCTGTCGGAAAGTTTGCTGATCGAACTGGCGCAGCAGGAAGTCAGCGTGCATGTGGTCTGCCCGTCGTTCTTCCAGACCAACTTGCTCGACTCGTTCCGTGGTCCGACCCCGGCCATGAAAGCCCAGGTCGGCAAGTTGCTGGAAAGTTCGCCGATTACGGCTGCCGACATTGCAGACTATATCTACCAGCAAGTGGCCGCCGGCGAATTCATGATCCTGCCGCACGAGCAGGGGCGCATGGCCTGGGCGATCAAACAGAAGAACCCGCAACTGATCTACAACGAAATGACCACCATGGCCGATAAAATGCGCGCCAAGGCCAGACAAACCAACGGCTGAACTTGCCCCGAGGATGTTGCGTCGTTAGGGTGGCCGCAATGGTCACCCTGTCGAGACGCATCAATGCTCAATTACCTGTGGTTCTTCCTCGCGGCGCTGTTTGAAATCGCCGGTTGTTTCGCCTTTTTCATGTGGCTGCGTCAGGGCAAAAGTGCCTTGTGGGTGATCCCGGCGCTGCTCAGCCTGACCCTGTTCGCGCTGTTGTTGACCCGCGTCGAAGCGGCTTATGCCGGGCGCGCCTATGCCGCCTATGGCGGGATCTACATCGTCGCGTCGATCGGCTGGCTGGCGGTGGTCGAGCGCGTTCGCCCTTTGGGTTCGGACTGGATCGGCGTGGCGCTGTGCGTGATCGGCGCGAGCGTGATTCTGTTCGGGCCGCGATTTTCCGCGGCGTGAGGCGAGGCTGTTTAGCGATTTGCAGGAAACGTCTGACGGGCGCGGCGCTTGTGGGTGTAGGGCAAGACTGAATTGCTCTGCGTGCATTGTCGAGCGCGCGCCCACCGCGCATCTTCAGGGCTGGCTAACCCTGAAGGATAAATTCCATGCTTGTACTCAGCCGTGTAGTGGGCGAGTTGATTTCCATCGGTGACGACATATCCGTGCGCGTGTTGTCAGTCAACGGCTCCAGTGTGCGCTTTGGTGTCGAGGCGCCGCAGAAGGTCAATGTGCACCGTTCTGAAGTCTATCAGCGGATCCAGCGCAAACAGGTCACCGAAAAGGTCCGCTAGTCGAACAGATGCTTGGGCACATCGTGTTTGAGCATCAACTGGCATTGTTCGCTTTCCGGGTCGAAGACGATCAGCGCCTGGCCTTTGGTCAGCGCCTGGCGCACGCGCAGCACGCGGGTTTCCAGCGGTGTGTCATCACCGTTGTCGGTGCCGTCGCGGGTGACGAAGTCCTCGATCAGGCGGGTGAGGGTGTCGACTTCAAGAGCGTCGTAGGGAATCAGCATGGGCACCTCGGCTAAATCAATGACGGGATGCTACGGCGATTGGTGGCTGGCTGCCAGTTTTGTGTGGGCAGTATCGGCCTCATCGCGAGCAGGCTCACTCCTACAGGGAAATGCATTTCAACTGTAGGAGTGAGCCTGCTCGCGATAGCCATAGTTCAGACAACAAGGATTCAACTGTCGGAACGCTGCCCCACCAGACTGTCCACTGACGGTACTCGCGTATCGCTCTCCA
Source organism: Pseudomonas sp. YL2 (assembly GCF_023063025.1). Lineage (NCBI taxonomy): Bacteria > Pseudomonadati > Pseudomonadota > Gammaproteobacteria > Pseudomonadales > Pseudomonadaceae > Pseudomonas > Pseudomonas sp. YL2. The sequence goes on from NZ_JAJSLU010000006.1 coordinate 83,208, forward strand.
TCTGTGTCTCATGTTCGATCTGGTGACTGAAGCGATCCAGCGAAGCATTGGCCGGCGCCGCATCGCTGGCAAATACCGGCGGACTCAAAATGTACGCCCCGAGCAAACGACTGAGCGCCGCCAGACTGTCGATGTGCGTACGTTCATAACCATGGGTCGCGTCGCAGCCAAAGGCGAGCAGGGCGGTGCGGATATCGTGCCCGGCAGTGACTGCCGAATGCGCGTCGCTGAAGTAATAGCGGAACAGGTCGCGCCGCACCGGCAGTTCGTTTTCACCGGCCAGACGCAGCAAATGCCGCGACAGGTGATAGTCGTAAGGGCCACCGGAGTCCTGCATCGCCACGCTCACCGCGTGTTCGCTGGAGTGCTGGCCCGGCGCGACCGGCGCGATGTCGATGCCGACGAACTCGCTGACATCCCACGGCAAGGCTGCCGCCGCACCGCTGCCGGTTTCCTCGGTGATGGTGAACAGCGGGTGACAGTCGATCATCAATTCCTGACCGCTCTCGACGATGGCTTTGAGCGCAGCGAGCAATGCCGCAACCCCGGCCTTATCGTCGAGGTGACGGGCGCTGATGTGACCGCTGTCGGTGAACTCCGGCAGCGGGTCGAACGCCACCACGTCGCCGACGCTGATGCCCAGCGAGTCGCAATCGGCCTTGGTCGCGCAGTAGGCATCCAGACGCAGCTCGACGTGATCCCAGCTGATCGGCATCTCGTCTACGGCAGTGTTAAACGCGTGCCCGGAGGCCATCAGCGGCAACACGCTGCCGCGTATAACGCCATTGTCGGTGAACAGGCTGACCCTGCTGCCCTCGGCAAAGCGGCTCGACCAGCAACCGACCGGGGCCAGGGTCAGACGGCCGTTGTCTTTCACTGCACGCACGGCGGCGCCGATGGTATCCAGGTGCGCGGAGACAGCGCGGTCAGGGCTGTTTTTCTTGCCCTTGAGGGTGGCGCGAATGGTGCCGCGACGGGTCATTTCGAAAGGGATGCCAAGTTCTTCCAGACGCTCGGCGACGTAGCGCACGATGGTGTCGGTGAACCCGGTAGGGCTGGGAATGGCGAGCATTTCCAGCAGGACTTTTTGCAGGTAGTTCAGATCCGGTTCGGGGATTTGAGTGGTCATGGAAACTCCTGATGAGTTGAGGCGCATCGATGGTTTCGATGAGGGGAAGGATTTGTAGTGCCTGATCCGGCCCCTTCGCGAGCAAGCCCGCTCCCACATTTGGAATGCGTTCAACCTGTGGGAGCGGGCTTGCTCGCGAAGGCGTCAGTCCAGACGCCTCGGAATCAAGAAACAGCCGGCTGACTGTGCGGAAACAACAAATCGACAAACCGCTCCGCCGTCGGCTGCGGCTCATGGTTGGCCAGACCGGCACGTTCATTGGCCTCGATAAACACGTACTCGGGCTGATCCGCCGCCGGCACCATCAGGTCGAGGCCGACCATCGGAATGTCCAGCGCCCGCGCCGCCCGTACCGCTGCATCGACCAGCGTCGGGTGCAGAATTGCCGTGACATCCTCCAGCGTGCCACCGGTGTGCAGATTGGCCGTGCGACGGACGAACAGGTGCTCGCCCGCCGGCAGGATGCTGCTGTAGTCATACCCGGCCGCGTGCAGGGTGCGTTGGGTTTCGTGATCCAGCGGGATCTTGCTCTCGCCACTGGTAGCGGCTTGCCGACGCCGGCTCTGCGCCTCGATCAATGCACCGATCGAATGATGGCCGTCACCGACCACCTCGGCGGGACGACGAATCGCTGCCGCCACCACTTCAAAACCGATCACCAGAATCCGCAGGTCGAGGCCTTCGTGGAAGCTTTCCAGCAGTACGCGGCTGTCGAAACGCTTGGCGGCTTCGATGGCCTGCTGCACCTCTTCGATGCTCTGTAGATCCACCGCCACGCCTTGGCCTTGTTCACCGTCGAGCGGCTTGACCACCACACGCTGATGCTCGTCAAGAAACGCCAGGTTGTCGTCGGCGTTGCCCGCCAGTTGCTGCGAAGGCAGCTTCAGGCCGGCGCCTTTCAACACTTTGTGGGTCAGGCTTTTGTCCTGACACAGACTCATGCTGATCGCGCTGGTCAGGTCGCTCAGCGATTCGCGGCAACGCACCCGACGTCCGCCATGGCTGAGGGTGAACAGCCCGGCTTCGGCATCGTCCACTTGCACGTCGATGCCGCGCCGGTGCGCTTCCTCGACGATGATCCGCGCATAAGGGTTGAAGTTGGCTTCCGGCCCGGGCCCGAGGAACAGCGTCTGATTGATGCCGTTCTTGCGCTTGATGGCGAAGGTCGAGAGGTTGCGAAAACCGAGTTTGGCGTAAAGATTTTTGGCCTGACGGTTGTCATGCAGCACCGACAGATCCAGATAACTCAGACCACGACTCATGAAGTGCTCGATCAAATGCCGCACCAGCACTTCACCGACACCGGGCCGCGAGCACTGCGGATCCACCGCCAGGCACCACAGGCTGCTGCCATGTTCCGGATCGTTGAAGGCTTTCTGGTGATTGAGGCCCATGACGCTGCCGATCACCGCGCCGCTGTCTTCATCTTCGGCCAGCCAGTACACCGGACCGCCCTGATGATGCGGGGTCAGGCGCGTGGCATCGATCGGCAACATGCCGCGTGCCTGATACAGCAGATTGATCGCTTGCCAGTCCGCTTCGCTTTGCGCGCGTCGAATGCGGAAGCCGCGAAACACGCGGGTGGCCTGGCGGTAATCGCTGAACCACAGGCGCAAAGTATCGGATGGGTCGAGAAACAGTTGCGTCGGTTCCAGCCCGAGAATCTGCTGCGGTGCGGCGACATAAAGGGCGATATCGCGTTCGCCGGGCTGCTCGTTGAGCAGTTCCTGCGCCAGCGTCGCCGGGTCAGGGAAAGTGTGGCCGATCAGCAGCCGACCCCAACCGCAATGTACGGCGATGGGGTCGGCGCCGAGTTCGCTGCCGTCTTCGGCCAGACGCGCCTGCAAGCGTTCATACGACGGTGTCTGACCGCGTATCAGGCGCTGATTGATCGCTGTGGCGTGAGGTTTCATCAATCAGATTCCTTGTTCACTGAGCCACAGGTTCAGGGCCGCCAGTTGCCACAGTTTCGAGCCGCGCAATGGCGTCAGTTGGCCTTGCGGATCAGTCAGCAATTTGTCGAGCATGGCCGGGTTGAACAGGCCACGATCCTGGCTCGGATCCAGCAGCAGTTCACGCACCCAGTTCAGGGTGTCGCCTTGCAAGTGCTTGAGGCCCGGCACCGGGAAATAGCCTTTCTTGCGGTCGATCACTTCGCTTGGAATCACCAGACGTGCGGCTTCTTTCAACACCTGTTTGCCGCCGTCGGGCAGCTTGAACTCGCCGGGAATCCGCGCTGACAGTTCAACCAGTCGATAGTCGAGAAACGGCGTGCGCGCTTCCAGGCCCCAGGCCATGGTCATGTTGTCGACGCGTTTGACCGGGTCGTCCACCAGCATCACCGTGCTGTCCAGACGTAGGGCTTTATCCACTGCCGCATCAGCTCCGGGTTGAGCGAAATGCTCCTTCACGAAGTCGCCGGCCGCGTCATTCGCGGTCAGCCATTTCGGCTGTACGGTGGCCGCGTAGTCTTCGTAGCTGCGGTCGAAAAACGCCGCGCGATAGGCTGCGTATGGATCCGCCGCACCGTCGACTTGCGGGTACCAGTGATAACCGGCGAACAACTCGTCCGCACCCTGGCCGCTTTGCACCACTTTGCAGTGCTTGGCCACTTCGCGCGACAGCAGGTAGAAGGCGATGCAGTCGTGGCTGACCATCGGCTCGCTCATCGCACGGAACGCAGCGGGCAGTTGCTCGATGATCTCTTTTTCGTCGATGCGCAATTGATGATGTTGAGTGCCGTAGTGCTTGGCGATCAGATCGGAATACTGGAATTCATCACCACGCTCGCCGCCAGCATCCTGGAAACCGATGGAAAAGGTCGATAGGTTCTCGACGCCGACTTCACGCAGCAAGCCAACCAACATGCTCGAATCGACACCGCCGGAAAGCAGCACGCCGACATCCACCGCTGCGCGTTGACGGATTGCCACCGCCTCACGGGTGCTGTCGAGCACACGGTCGCGCCAGTCTTCGAGGGTCAGGTTTTTCTCGTCGTCGTGTGGGCCGTAGGGCAGGGTCCACCAGGTTTTCTGCTCGGTGCGGCCATCGGCTTCGACGCGCATCCAGGTCGCTGGCGGCAGCTTTTCGATGCCCGCGAGCAAGGTGCGTGGAGCCGGCACCACCGCATGGAAATTCAGGTAGTGATTGAGCGCCACCGGATCGAGGATCGGGTTGATGTCGCCGCCCTTGAGCAGTGCCGGCAGGGCCGAGGCAAAGCGCAAACGCTGGCCGGTGCGCGACAGGTACAAAGGCTTCACGCCGAGACGGTCGCGAGCGATGAACAGGCGCTGGGCATCACGCTCCCAGATAGCGAACGCGAACATGCCGTTGAGCTTGGGCAGCAGCGCTTCGCCCCAGGCGTGGTAGCCCTTGAGCAGCACTTCGGTGTCGCCACCGGAATAGAAGGCGTAGCCCAGCGCTTCGAGTTCGGTACGCAGTTCCGGGAAGTTGTAGATCGCGCCATTGAAGGCCAGGGACAAGCCCAGTTGGCTGTCGATCATCGGCTGCGCCGAGCCGTCCGACAGGTCCATGATTTTCAGGCGACGATGGCCGAGGGCAATCGGCCCTTGGGCATGGAAGCCCCACGCGTCGGGGCCGCGAGGGGCCAAGTGATGGGTGATTCGCTCTACCGCTGCAAGGTCTGCAGGTTGATGATCAAAACGTAACTCGCCAGCTAATCCGCACATAAAGTCCTTACCGGTTTTTCCGTTGGGGAGGGGTGATTCAAGTCAGGCCAAAATGGCCGGTACTCAGAAACTGACCCGCTGCAGATGTGGGAGTTTTAGAACGATGAGTTATAAGAGGGGGCGACTGACCAGCGGCCAGTCGCGATTTTTCATTTGCCGCGAATCAACGTGCGCAGTGCAAAACGATTGGGGTGGCAGGCCTCGGCGACGCTTCTGGGCAGCGGCAGCGGCTCGTTGTCCAGCCACGCCGCGAGCAGTTCGCCCGACAGCGGCGCGGTGATCAGCCCGCGTGAACCGTGGCCACTGTTGACGTACAGGCCATCGAGCCACGGGCAGGTGATGTCCGGCACTTGTCGCGCGTCCTTGCTCAACGCCGCGTAGGCCTGAGCGAAGGCTGTGCGGTCGGCGAGGGGGCCGACGATCGGCAGATAGTCGGGACTGGTGCAGCGGAACGCGGCGCGTCCCTCCAGAGTTTCCGGGGGCAGTTGATTGATGTGCAGGCGCGCCACCAGATCGCTGGAGATTTCTTCGAGCATCGCCAGATTGCCCAGGTGTTCGGCGGTGGTCGGGGTCAGGTCGTCGCTGTTGAAGTCAAAACTCGCACCCAGCGTGTGTTCACCCAGACGTGCCGGGGCGACATAACCTTCGGCGCAGACCACGGTGCGCAGTGTCTGGCTCTCGGTGGTTTGCGGCAGGCGCGTGATTTGCCCGCGAATGCGCTTGAGCGGCAACTCGGCACTTTGCGCAAAGCGTTTGATCTCCGCCGCGCCGGCCAATATCACCACCGGCGCGCTGGCGAGCACGCGCTCGCCGTCGAGGGCTTGCCACTGACCTTCGACCTTGCGCAGTTCCAGCGCATCGTGATGCTTGAGCAGTTCGATGTTCGCTTGCGCGGCTTGCGCCTGACACAGCGCGGGTGGATGCACCCAGCCCCCTTCGGGGTAGAACAGCCCGCCGTGTGCCAGCGCAATCCCGGCTTGGATTTCGGCTTGCGGCTGATCAAGCCAGTGCACCAGATCTTCCGGGAATGCCGCGGCCAGTTGCGCCTGACGCTCGGCTTCCTTGGCATTGAAAGCCAGTTGCAGCACGCCGCAATCGTCCCAGTCGGTGCCGCGTTGCAGGGTTTCCAGCAGGCGGCGGGTGTAGCCGAAGCCGCTGACGATCAGTTGCGACAACGCGGTGCCGTGGGCTGATAACTTCAGGTACAGCACGCCCTGCGGATTGCCCGACGCCTCCTGCGCCACCGCCTCGTGACGCTCCAGCAGACTGACGTGCCAACCGCGCGCGGCGAGGCTGGCAGCGGTCGCACAACCGGCCAGCCCGGCGCCGATCACCAGCGCGCGCCGCTCGCCAGTCAGCGGGGCAGGGCGGGCGAACCACGGTTTGTCCGGCAGCGGTGGCGCGACGTCCTGCGGCCAGCCGAGAAACTCGCCGCGCAGGATCTCCCACTTGTGGCCGATGCCCGGCGTGCGTTTCATCTTGAACCCGGCCGCGTTGAGCAGACGCCGCACCCAGCCGGTGCTGGTGAAGGTGCTGATGGTCGAGCCGGGCGCCGCCAGTCGAGCCAGTTCGACGAACAGTTCGGCGGTCCACATGTCGGGGTTTTTCGCCGGGGCGAAACCGTCGAGAAACCACGCGTCGATCTGCGCATCGAGTTGCGGCAGTTGCTCCAGCGCATCGCCGATCAACAGGGTCAGCGTGACCCGACCGTTGCCGAGAATGATCCGCTGAAAGCCCTGATGGATCGCCACGTACTGCGTCAGCAGTTGATCGGCCAGTGGCTTGAGCTCCGGCCACAAGGCCAGCGCCCGTTGCAGATCGGCCGGACTCAGCGGGTACTTTTCGACGCTGACAAAATGCAGCCGCGCACCGGCCACCGCATGCTGCTCGAACAACTGCCAGGCGCAGAGAAAATTCAGCCCGGTGCCGAAGCCGGTTTCGCCGATTACCAGTCGCCCATTGGCCGGCAGCGCGGCAAAACGCTCGGCCAGACGGTTCTGTTCGAGGAACACGTAACGGGTTTCATCCAGCCCCGACTGGTCGGAAAAATACACATCATCGAACACCCGCGAGCGCGGACGTCCGTGGTCATCCCAGTCGAGTTGGGCGTGGGGCAATACAGGTTTCATGGCAGGCTCGGCAACGACAAGGCGGCCATTCTAGCCGATCGGGCGGAGGGTGCTTGATCCATGGCAAGTGACCCTTGTGTCGAATGCACGATCATCACCGGCTTTTGTGGCGAGGGAGCTTGCTCCCGCCGGGGTGCGCAGCAGCCCCAAAACCTGCGACCACAATTTGTCTGGAGGATGGTGGTTGCAGATCTTGCGACTGCTGCGCAGCCGAGCGGGAGCAAGCTCCCTCGCCACAGTTTGTTCATTCATCCCACTTGCCATAGTGAGCGGAATTTCTCCGCCGCGCCCATGCCCAATCCGCTAGTCTTGCTGAATCCTGGAAGGAGCCGTCCCCATGTTTGAATCCGCCGAAATCGGCCATGCCATCGACAAAGAGACTTACGACGCGGCTGTACCTGCCTTGCGTGAAGCACTGCTGGAAGCTCAGTTCGAGTTGCAACAGCAGAAGCGTTTTCCGGTGATCATTCTGATCAACGGCATCGAGGGCGCAGGCAAGGGCGAGACCGTCAAGTTGCTCAACGAGTGGATGGATCCGCGCCTGATCGAGGTGCGCACCTTCGATCAGCAGACCGATGAAGAGCTGGCGCATCCACCGGCCTGGCGTTACTGGCGGATGCTCCCGGCCAAGGGGCGGATGGGCGTGTTCTTCGGCAACTGGTACAGCCAGATGCTTCAAGGGCGGGTCCACGGTCTGTTCAAGGATCCACGCCTGGACCAGGCGATCAACGCCGCCGAGCGTCTGGAAAAAATGCTCTGCGATGAAGGCGCGCTGATCTTCAAGTTCTGGTTTCACCTGTCCAAGAAGCAGATGAAGGCCCGCCTCAAGGCGCTGGCCGATGACCCGTTGCACAGCTGGCGCATCAGTCCGCTGGACTGGCAGCAATCGCAGACCTACGACAAGTTCGTCAAATACGGCGAGCGCGTGTTGCGCCGCACCAGCCGCGACTACGCGCCGTGGCATGTCATCGAAGGCATGGACGCCAATTACCGCAGTCTGGCGGTCGGCAAGATCCTGCTCGAAGGCCTGCAGAATGCGCTCAAGCGCCCCGAGGTGCATACCGAAGAGGTCAACGCGGCGCCGTTGGGCACGGCGGTCGATCAACTCAACCTGCTCGACAGCCTCGACCTGAACCAGCGGCTGGAAAAGAAAGACTACGAAGAACAACTGATCACCGAGCAGGCGCGGCTGTCCGGGCTGATGCGCGATAAACGCATGCGCCGCCACGCACTGGTGGCGGTGTTCGAAGGCAACGATGCGGCGGGCAAGGGCGGGGCGATTCGCCGGGTGGCGGCGGCGCTCGATCCGCGTCAGTACAGCATCGTGCCGATTGCCGCGCCCACTGAAGAGGAGCGCGCGCAGCCGTATCTGTGGCGCTTCTGGCGGCATTTGCCGGCGCGGGGCAAGTTCACCGTGTTCGACCGCTCCTGGTACGGCCGGGTGCTGGTGGAACGGGTCGAGGGCTTTTGCAGCCCGGCCGACTGGCTGCGGGCTTACAGCGAGATCAACGATTTCGAAGAGCAGATCGCCGACGCCGGGGTCATCGTCGTCAAGTTCTGGCTGGCGATCGACAAGGACACGCAGATGGAGCGTTTCCAGGCCCGCGAGCAGATTCCATTCAAGCGCTTCAAGATCACCGAGGACGACTGGCGCAACCGCGACAAGTGGGACGCCTACCGCGCGGCCGTGGGCGACATGGTCGACCGCACCAGCACCGAGATTTCGCCGTGGACGCTGGTCGAGGCCAATGACAAACGCTGGGCCCGGGTCAAGGTGCTGCGTACGATCAACCGTGCCCTCGAAGAGGCGTTCGCGAAGTCCGACAAACGCGCGAAAAAACACAAGGACTGAGCCAATGGACCCGCATACGCGAGGTGAATGATTGTCGCGGTCGGCGGCAGGGTGGACTTATGCTCGGTACACTCTCCTCCGACAACAACAATTGAGGTATGCCATGCGTGAAGTGGTGATCGTCGACAGCGTGCGGACCGGCCTGGCCAAGTCCTTTCGCGGCAAGTTCAACCAGACCCGTCCCGACGACATGGCGGCCCATTGCGTCAACGCGCTGCTGTCGCGCAATGACATCGACCCGGCCAGCGTCGAGGACTGCATTGTCGGCGCCGGATCCAACGAGGGCGCGCAGGGTTACAACATCGGCCGCAACGTGGCGGTGCTCTCGCGGCTGGGCACCGGCGTGGCCGGCATGACCCTCAACCGTTTCTGCTCGTCGGGGTTGCAGGCGATTGCGATTGCCGCCAACCAGATCGCCTCCGGTTGCAGCGACATCATTGTCGCTGGCGGCGTCGAATCAATCAGCCTGACCCTGAAAAGCGTCAACACCGATCACCTGATCAACCCGTTGCTCAAGCAGCAGGTGCCGGGCATCTACTACACCATGGGCCAGACCGCCGAAGTGGTTGCGCGGCGTTATGACGTGAGCCGCGAGGCCCAGGATCGTTACGCGCTGCAAAGCCAGCTGCGCACTGCCCAGGCGCAGGCGGCCGGGCTGTTCAATGATGAAATTGTGCCGATGGCGGTCAAGTACCGTGTCGAAGACAAGAACAGTGGCGAAGTGCAGATCCTCGACGGCCTTGTCGATCACGACGACTGCAACCGCCCGGACACCACTTACGAAAGTCTCGCCGGACTGAAACCGGTGTTTGCCGAGGACGGTTCGGTCACCGCCGGCAACTCGTCGCAGCTGTCCGACGGCGCCTCGATGACGCTGGTGATGAGCCTGGAAAAAGCCCTGCAACTGGGGCTCAAGCCGAAGGCGTTTTTCCGCGGTTTCACCGTCGCCGGTTGCGAGCCGGACGAAATGGGCATCGGCCCGGTGTTCTCGGTGCCGAAACTGCTCAAGGCCAAAGGCTTGCAGGTGGCGGATATCGATCTGTGGGAGCTCAACGAGGCTTTTGCCTCGCAATGCCTGTATGCCCGCGATCGGCTGGAGATCGACAACGACAAATACAACGTCAACGGCGGCTCGATTTCCATCGGCCACCCGTTCGGCATGACCGGTTCGCGGCAGGTCGGGCATCTGGTGCGCGAGTTGCAGCGGCGTAATTTGCGTTACGGCATCGTGACCATGTGCGTGGGAGGCGGGATGGGGGCGGCGGGGTTGTTTGAGGCGGTGCGCTGAACCCTGGAAGGTGGGGTGGTTGATCTACCGCTTTCGCGAGCAGGCTCGCTCCCACATTGGAATGCATTAACCTGTGGGAGCGAGCCTGCTCGCGATGAGATCCACCGGATTTACCGGTTGGAATCCAGAAGCTGCATCCGCGCGATATACGCCTGAATTTCCTGCTCTGCCTTCTCCGGGGAGTCGAACGGCCCCTCAAGGGTGTTCTCCCGCGTGCTGAAAAACAGTTCGCCATTGACCCGACACAACCGGTCGCTGCGAAAGTGCGTGGCGGGGGCGCTGTCATCGGCGCGCATTCCGTACATGATCCGGCTCCTTGATTAATCCGTTGCAGGGATCCAATCAGCTTATGCCTGAAGCACTTGGCGCGCCTCGTCAGCCGATCAACGGCAAAGCGTCAATTTAATGCTGCGACCTGCACAGTTTCATTCGCGGCCTGGCCCGAACTGTCCCTGTGTTGCGTCTGTCGGCGGGCCTAGAATGACCGCTCTTGTCAGCAGGCATTGGGGTTCGCATGCACATTTCATCCGGTCGCTGGGTTTACGGTCTGTTCCTGGCGCTGCTGACGGCGTTTTTGTGGGGCATCCTGCCAATCAAACTCAAGCAGGTGCTGCAGGTGATGGACCCGATCACTGTGACTTGGTTTCGCCTGTTGGTCTCCGGCGGCTGCCTGTTCATCTACCTGGCAGCCACGCGACGCCTGCCGAGCCGCAAGGTGCTCGGCCCCAGGGGTGGCTGGCTGGTGCTGATGGCGGTGCTCGGGCTGGTGGGCAACTACGTGCTGTACCTGATGGGTCTTAACCTGCTCAGCCCCGGCACCGCGCAGTTGGTGGTGCAGATGGGGCCGATCATGTTGCTGATCGCCAGCCTGTTTGTGTTCAAGGAGCGCTTCAGCATCGGTCAGGGCATTGGCCTGGCGGTGCTGCTGATCGGCTTTGTGCTGTTCTTCAATCAGCGTCTGGCTGAACTGCTCACCTCATTGTCGGACTACACCGCCGGCGTGTTGCTGGTGCTGCTGGCCTCGACGGTCTGGACCTTCTACGCACTGGGGCAGAAGCAATTGCTCACGGTGTGGAATTCGTTGCAGGTGATGATGGTGATCTACCTGTTCTGCGCGCTGTTGCTGACACCGTGGGTGCATCCGCTCGAAGCACTGGAACTGAGCCCGGTGCAGGGTTGGCTGTTGCTGGCGTGCTGCATGAACACGCTGATTGCCTACGGTGCCTTTGCTGAAGCACTGGCGCACTGGGAGGCCTCGCGGGTCAGTGCGACGCTGGCGATCACGCCGTTGGTGACCTTTGGCGCGGTGGCGATTGCCGCCGGGGTGTGGCCGGAATATGTGCATGCCGAGCAGATCAATGGGCTGGGTTATGGCGGGGCGGTGCTGGTGGTGCTGGGGTCGGCGCTGGTGGCGTTGGGGCCGTCGTTGATTGCCGGGCTGAAGGCGCGGCGGATGCGCATTGCAGCCAGTTAGACCGCGTTATCGTTCTTCGCGAGCAAGCCCGCTCCCACATGGGTACGGCGTACACCGATCAAAATGTGGGAGCGGGCTTGCTCGCGAAGGCGGCCTGTCAGGCGCTACAGTAATCAGCCCTTGGCGCCAGCCTCAATCATGTTCTCCGGCCGCACCCAGGCATCGAACTCTTCATCAGTCAGATAGCCCAGTTGCAGCGCCGCCTCACGCAAGGTCAAGCCTTCGCCGTAAGCCTTCTTGGCGATTTCCGCCGACTTGTCGTAACCGATGTGCGGATTCAGCGCGGTCACCAGCATCAGCCCACGCTCCAGGTGTTTGGCCATGACTTCGGCGTCGGGTTCAAGACCGGCAATGCAGTGCTGCTGGAAGTTGCTGCAACCATCGGCAAGCAGGCGGATCGATTGCAGCACATTGTGGATGATCACCGGTTTGTAGACGTTCAGTTGCAGGTGACCCTGACTCGCCGCAATGCCGATGGTGACGTCGTTGCCCAACACCTGGCAGGCCAGCATCGACAGCGCTTCGCACTGAGTCGGGTTGACCTTGCCGGGCATGATCGAGCTGCCCGGTTCGTTGGCCGGCAGCTTGACTTCGGCAAAGCCTGCGCGAGGGCCGGAGCCGAGCAGGCGCAGGTCGTTGGCGATTTTCATCAGCGCCACGGCGAGCGTCTTCAGGGCGCCGGACAGGCTGGTCAGCGGCTCATGCCCGGCCAGTGCGGCAAACTTGTTCGGCGCGGTGACGAAGGGCAGGCCGGACAGGGCAGCGAGTTCGGCGGCAATCGCTTCGCCAAAGCCGTGCGGCGAATTCAGACCGGTGCCCACCGCGGTGCCGCCCTGCGCCAGCTCACACACCGCCGGCAGCGCGGCGCGGATCGCTCGTTCGGCGTAATCCAGCTGCGCTATAAAGCCCGACAGCTCCTGACCGAAGGTGATCGGCGTCGCGTCCATCATGTGCGTGCGACCGGTCTTCACCAGTTTCATATGGCGTGCGGCCAGTTCGGCCAGACCGCCGGACAACTCGGCGATCGCCGGCAGCAATTGCTCCTGCACGGCTTTGGCAGTGGCGATGCTCATGGCGGTGGGGAAGCAGTCGTTGGAGCTTTGCGAGCGGTTGACGTGATCGTTGGGGTGCACCGGCGTCTTGCCGCCGCGCGGGTTGCCGGCCAGTTCGTTGGCGCGACCGGCGATCACTTCGTTGACGTTCATGTTGCTCTGGGTGCCGCTGCCGGTCTGCCAGACCACCAGCGGAAACTGGTCGTCGTGCTGGCCGTCGAGGACTTCGTCGGCGGCCTGTTCGATCAGGCGAGCAATGTCGGCGGGCAGGTCGCCGTTGCGGTCGTTGACCCGGGCGGCGGCTTTCTTGATCAGGGCCAGGGCGTGCAGTACCGGCAGCGGCATGCGTTCCTGGCCAATGGCGAAGTTGATCAGCGAGCGTTGCGTCTGAGCACCCCAGTAGGCGTCGTCCGGGACTTCGATCTGGCCCAGGCTGTCGGTTTCGATACGGCTCATCGTGCACACTCCTGTTGGTCTGTTTGCGCAGTTTAGGCCCGGTCAGGCCCAGGTGGTTCCCTCGAACCGATTGTTGACCGGTAAAACCCGGGCAATCAAGCGCGGCAAGGCTCGGGGGTTGAGCCACGAGGTTTTTTAGGCGCAGAATGGTCGCCCTTGGGGTTTTACCTCGCCTAGCTGAAAAGGAAACTCGATGACTCGTCTTCGTGCCATCTGCACCGCGGTTGCACTGGTTTGCGCCAGCGGCCAGGTGCTTGCCGATACCGCCAGCCACAACGCCAGTGCTGAAGCTTTCCTGACCCTGGCGCACGCTGACAAGCTGGGCACTCCGGTGTACATGCAAGTGCAGCAAATGTTCGCTCAGCGTTTTGAACAGACCAAAGCCCCGGAATCCAAGAAAGCCGTACTGGAAACCTACCAGGCCAAGGCCAACGCCGCCCTGGACCAGGCCATCGGCTGGAACAAGCTCAAGCCTGACATGGTCAAGCTCTACACCAGCAACTTCAGCGAATCGGAGCTCAAAGACCTGGTCGCGTTCTACCAGTCGCCACTGGGCAAGAAAGTCCTGGAGAAAATGCCGCAGCTGACCCAGCAATCGGCCCAGATGACTCAGGCCAAGCTGGAAAGCGCCGTGCCTGTCGTCAACAAACTGCTCGACGACATGACCAACGAGCTGGCACCGAAAGGCGCTGCGCCGGCCAAGAAGAAGTAAGCGGAGTTCGTGATGACCATGCAACAACGCATCGAATCGACGCTGGGCCTGCTGCAGCCTGAGCATCTGCAAGTGCTGGACGAAAGCCACATGCACAGTCGCGGGTTACAGACGCACTTCAAGGCGGTGGTGGTCAGCGCGCAGTTCGAAGGCCTGAACCGGGTCAAGCGCCACCAGAAAGTCTACGGCACGCTTGGCGAGCTGATGGGCGAGTTCCATGCGTTGGCGCTGCACACCTACACCCCGCAGGAATGGGCAGAAGTGGGCGCCGCCCCGGCGTCGCCGACCTGTGCCGGCGGTAGCAAACACTGATCCTGGATGAGGCGGGATTTTTGTGGCGAGGGGATTTATCCCCGATGGGCTGCGAAGCAGCCCTAAAACCACAGAACTCGATATACCAGGAAAAACGCATTCTCAGGGTTTGGGGCCGCTTCGCAGCCCATCGGGGATAAATCCCCTCACCACAGGTTTTGTGTTGTCACAGAAACTCGGTAAATCCTAAATCCACCGTGTTTTTGCTAGAATCCGCAACGCGCCGCTCACCCGGCGCGTTTTTTTTGAATCCGGTTCACCCTTTGCGAGGGTAGCCACCTGGAGAAATACCCATGACACAACCGATTGTCGTGGCGGCACTGTATAAGTTCGTCACCCTCGAAGATTACGTTGACCTGCGCGAGCCCCTGCTGCAAGCGATGGTCGACAATGGCATCAAAGGCACTCTGCTGATCGCCGAAGAAGGCATCAACGGCACCGTGTCCGGCAGTCGCGAAGGCATCGACGGCCTGCTCGCCTGGCTGAAGAACGACCCGCGCATGATCGACATCGACCACAAAGAGTCGTACTGCGACGAGCAGCCGTTCTACCGCACCAAGGTCAAACTGAAAAAAGAGATCGTCACCCTCGGCGTCGAAGGCGTGGACCCGAACAAAAAGGTCGGCACCTACGTTGAGCCGCAGGACTGGAACGCGCTGATCAGCGACCCGGAAGTGCTGCTGATCGACACCCGCAACGACTACGAAGTGGCGATCGGCACCTTCGAAGGCGCCATCGATCCGAAAACCACCAGTTTTCGCGAATTCCCCGACTACATCAAAGAACACTTCGACCCGGCCGTGCACAAAAAGGTCGCGATGTTCTGCACCGGCGGCATTCGCTGCGAGAAAGCCTCCAGCTACATGCTGGGCGAGGGTTTCGAAGAGGTTTACCACCTCAAGGGCGGCATCCTGAAGTACCTCGAAGAAGTGCCGCAGGACGAAACCAAGTGGCAGGGCGACTGCTTCGTGTTCGACAACCGGGTGACCGTGCGTCACGACCTCAGCGAAGGCGACTACGATCAATGTCATGCCTGTCGCACACCGGTCAGCGTTGAAGATCGCGCCTCCGAGCACTACGTGGCCGGCATCAGCTGCCCGCATTGCTGGGACAAGCTGAGCGAGAAAACCCGCCGCAGCGCCATCGATCGGCAGAAGCAGATCGAACTGGCCAAGGCGCGCAACATGCCGCACCCGATCGGCTACAACTATAAACAAGCATCCACCGAGGCCTGATCATGACTGCGCGCCTGCTCTATGTGATGGATCCGATGTGTTCCTGGTGCTGGGGGTTCGCTCCAGTCGCCAAGGCCTTGGTCGAGCAGGCGCAGGCAGCCGGAGTGGAGCTGCATCTGGTGGTCGGGGGCTTGCGCACCGGCAGCGGTGCGGCGCTGGAACCGACCACGCGGCGCTACATCCTTGAGCATTGGCAGGCGGTCACCGAGGCCACCGGTCAGCCATTCAGGTTCGAAGGCGCGCTACCCGATGGTTTCGTCTACGACACCGAGCCGGCCTGCCGGGCAATTGTCACCGCGCGCAGTCTGGCGCCGGATTGCGCCTGGAAACTGGTCGGCCTGATCCAGCAGGCGTTTTACGCTGAGGGCCGCGATGTCACCCAGGCCAGCGTGTTGGTCGAGCTGGCCGAGCAGGCCGGCGTGCCACGTATCGAGTTTGCCGCGCTGTTCGATCATGCCGATCAGCACAAGGCGACTCAGGCTGATTTCAGCTGGGTACAGGATCTGGGCATCGCCGGGTTTCCGACCCTGCTCGCCGAGCGCAACGGCCAACTGGCGCTGTTGACCAACGGCTATCAACCGCTCAGTGAACTCTCGCCATTGCTCGGCCGCTGGCTGGAGCGCGCAGCCTGTGCCTGACCGAGCCGATGACACGCCAGCCGTAAAGCGTGTCGACCGGCTGAGCTGGGCAGAAGTCCGGCGCCTGGCACTGCATCACAAAAAATCCCTGTGGATCGCCAACGGCGTGGCCGTGCTGGCGACGCTGTGCAGCGTGCCGATTCCGTTGCTGCTGCCCTTGCTGGTGGACGAGGTCCTGCTCGGGCATGGCGATGCCGCGCTGAAAGTCATGAATCACGTGCTGCCGTCGATGTGGCAACAAGCGGCGGGTTACATCGGCCTGATGCTGCTGGTCACCCTGACCCTGCGTTGCAGCGCCCTGTGTTTTGGCGTGTTGCAGGCGCGGCTGTTTGCGCGGCTGGCGAAAGACATCGTTTACCGTATCCGTGTGCGCCTGATCGAACGCCTGAAAAGGATTTCCCTCGGCGAATACGAAAGCCTCGGCAGCGGCACTGTGACCACGCACCTGGTCACCGATCTGGACACTCTCGACAAATTTGTCGGCGAAACCCTGAGCCGGTTTCTGGTGGCGATGCTGACCCTGGTCGGCACCGCCAGCATCCTGATGTGGATGCACTGGAAACTGGCGCTGCTGATCCTGCTGTTCAACCCGCTGGTGATCTACGCCACGGTGCAATTGGGCAAGCGGGTCAAGCACCTGAAGAAACTGGAGAACGACAGCACCTCGCGTTTCACTCAGGCCTTGAGTGAAACCCTCGATGCCATTCAGGAAGTGCGCGCCGGCAACCGCCAGGGCTTCTTCCTTGGCCGGCTTGGCTTGCGTGCGCAGGAAGTGCGCAATTACGCGGTCAACTCGCAGTGGAAGACCGATGCCTCGAACCGCGCCAGTGGTCTGCTGTTTCAGTTCGGCATCGACATCTTCCGCGCGGCGGCGATGCTCACGGTACTGTTCTCCGACCTGTCGATCGGGCAGATGCTCGCGGTGTTCAGCTACCTGTGGTTCATGATCGGCCCGGTCGAACAACTGCTCAATCTGCAATACGCCTACTACGCGGCGGGCGGCGCGCTGGCGCGGATCAACGAACTGTTGGCGCGGGCCGACGAGCCGCAGTACCCCGGTGGCGTCGATCCGTTCAAAGGCCGGGAAACCGTGGGTATCGAGGTGCAGGGGCTGAGCTTCGGTTACGGCGATGAGTTGGTGGTGGATCAGATGAACCTGTCGATCGCCCCCGGAGAGAAAGTCGCGATTGTCGGTGCCAGTGGCGGCGGCAAAAGTACTTTGGTGCAGTTGCTGCTGGGGCTTTACACGCCGTCGGCGGGGACCATTCGTTTCGGCGGTTCGACCCAGCAGGAAATCGGTCTGGAGCTGATTCGTGAAAACGTCGCGGTGGTGCTGCAGCATCCGGCGCTGTTCAACGACAGCGTGCGCGCCAACCTGACCATGGGCCGCACCCGCAGCGACGAAGCCTGCTGGCAGGCACTGGAAATCGCCCAGCTGGAGGCGACCATTCGCGCGCTGCCGGACGGTCTCGACAGTATCGTCGGACGCTCCGGCGTGCGCCTGTCCGGCGGTCAGCGCCAGCGTCTGTCGATTGCGCGGATGATCCTCGCCGAGCCGAAAGTGGTAATTCTCGACGAGGCCACCTCGGCCCTCGATGCCGCCACCGAATACAACCTGCATCAGGCCATGGCGCGTTTTCTCAGCGGCCGCACCACGCTGATCATTGCCCATCGCCTGTCGGCGGTGAAGCAGGCGGATCGGGTGCTGGTGTTCGATGGCGGGCAAGTGGCCGAGGACGGCGACCACCAGCAACTGATCGCCGATGGCGGCCTCTACGCCAAGCTCTACGGCCACCTGCAGCGCCTGTAATCAGCCCCACAGCACCTGCAACGCCGCCTCGCCGCCGTCGTGTCCGAACTGCTTCATCACCACCGAACAGGATTCGCACGGGCGCATGGTCGTGGCGATGTCGACCGCGCGGATCTCGTTCGGATCGGGGTATTTCTCGCGGATCACTCTGATCAGTTTGCTTTCGCTGTCCAGCGAGGTCGGGCGGAGGGTGTCCGCCGGTTTGTATTTTTGCAGATCCTTGATGGTTAGCGGCACGGCCAGAATCTTGCCCTGCTCGGTGACTTCCAGAGAGGTTCGCGGGAAGGCCGGGTTGTAGTCGACATTGATATAGGTGGTGTCGCTGATCCGCACTTGATTGGCGTCAATGTCGCGAAACAACGGCAGGCGCTGGGTGCTGTCCTGGGAGCCGGAGACACTGACGTAGATCTCCCGTTTACCGCTGGCCGTGGTGACTTCGGCAAAGGCAATGTTGCGCGGATTGACTGGCCGCTCACGCACGGGCAACAGTTTGTGCAGTTTCTGCATGGCACTGTCGATGCGCAGGGCCGCGTTAGTGTTGGCCGGGTTGATTGTTGGTGACAGAAACAACGTGTCGAAAATCTCTGCGGTTTTTTGCCGAAAGGCTTCGGGCGCTTCCTTGCTGCGCGTCCAGGTGGCGGCGCCTTCGGGCAGGCGGGTGACGATCATCCGTGTCGAGTGATCGAACATCAGTGCTTCGCCCGGGCTGGTGTCGACCTTCAGCCATTTCATGTTTTTTGCAGGAATGGCCGTGGTGCCGATGGGGATCGCGATCTGTTCCATGGTCTGCATCGCGCGCTGCACCGATTCCAGGCCATGGATGCGCACCATGTTGTTGGCATGCAGCGAGCCGGTGTAGACGGTCAGCAGTTCAGCACCGAGGGTGCCGTCGGCCAGTTCGGCGGGGGCCAGGCGCTTGAACGTCAGCTGTTTGCCGGGGATTTCGCCTTTGGCGAAGGTTGCCAGGTAGTACTCGTGGTTGTTGACCCGGAAAAACACATGGGTGGCCGAGTCGTCGATGGCCGGCATCAGCACTGCACCGACCTGATGTGAATCGTTGATTCCGTCATAGGTACCGCCGGTTTTTATCCGCGCATAAATGCCTTTGCGAAACTGCAACGTGGCTTGAATCTGCTGCCTCGGCACCAGCATGCCCTGATGGAAGCCCAGCCGACGCAGATCGCCGGTGAACAGCCTCGGGCGGTTGGCGATGATCTGATAAAGCGTGGCATCGACCGCCAGAAACGTTCCGCGCTGCCGGGGAAGGGTGGCCGGCTCCGAAACCCGCTCGCCAAACCACGGTGCGTAACCCTTTTCCCTGTCGATGGTGCCGAGGGCGGGGGTCGGAGCGGGTTCGGCACTGATGTAGCTGACGCGGCAGTCGCCCGCGCCCGGTGCACGACGTATCCGGCACGGCAGCAGCGTCCAGTGCTGGCTGTCATCGAGCAGATCGACCCGGCGCAGTTCATCGCCGTCGAGTCGATAAGGTACGTCATCGATCATTACCGTGTTGCGTCCGCCAGCCTCGGGCATGAGTTCGACGCGCCTGTCGGGCATCAGCTCTATATCGATCTGATCGTCGGTTTTTTTTACGGCGCGGTAGTGCGAACGCCCCAGCGAAAAGTCATGTTCGTGTGCGAGCAACTGTGGCCCGTAAGGGCGGTCGGACAGCGGATCGAGCAAGTGATACCGCGAGCCGCCGATGTTGCGCACCGGCACATCGTCAATGCCCCTCACCACGGCCAGATGATCGGCAGGGTTCAGCGCTTTCCAGCGTCCGGCATCCAGTGCCTGGGGCAGACTGTGCATCAGGTCAGAATCAGCGCTTCTGCCAGCCAGCCTTTTCAGGCGTACTACGGCGCGGTGTTCCAGATGCGCCACAGCCCGCAGTGCGCCGAGCGCGCCTCGGCCACCAAGCTTGAGCAGGATGGGTACAGCGGCCAGTGGATTGAAGTTTCTCAAGGTCGAAACCAGCAGGTTTTCCGACAGTCTCGCCATGCGAGGCAGGGCGACGCGAATCGACATTTTTCCTGCCACTGCGGCGAGGCGGATGCTGCCGGCGACGAATTTGCCCAAGGGAATCGCGAACGAGACGATATCGAGAAACAGGCCGAGCACGCCCAGTGCGCGTTTCCACAGTTTGTCCGATTGCAGGTCTTCGAGGCTGCCCCAGAACGGGATAAAGCCCCTGACGGCATGAATCCAGTGTTTTTTGTTGATGTCGCGTTCGAAGCGGGTGCTTCCCCAGGCTTCACTGCGCAGCGCCTGCTCATCGACATAGAACAACTGGTTCGCGATGAAAGAGGCGATTTGCGCAGTGCGTGGCGAAGTGAAGGTCAGGTTCGGCGAGCTGTCGTGATGGGCTGCCGGGATCATCGAAGCGGGGAGGGGGGCGCCCAGTGAATCGAGGATGGCGACGCACTTGGCTTTGAGGTCGAGTATCTTGCCGTCCCAGTGTGCTTCTCGATGGAATGGCAGGCGGCCGGCGACGATGCGAGAGATGCTCTGTGCCTTGGTCCGTCCAGGTCTGGGTGATAGTGGTGGCAACGTAAACCCACCGATATGGAACGGCGTCAAGTCGGGGCGTTTGCGAATGATACCGGCGCGCGGCAGGCACTCGTAGAAGCGCGGTTCACTTCGATCATTCACGTGCAGCACGAAACCCATGCGTGCCCTGTGCGGCAGGGTGTTTTCCAGTGTTTCCAGGTGAGACTCGATAAGCCGTGTCGGATCTCTGAGGCTGAGAATCCGCACTTCACCGTGCTCCAGTGCCCGGCGGTCAGCCCACGGCAGCGTGACTAATAGCGACTTGATCAGATATTCATAGGCTTTGCGGGTCTTGCTCAGATAGTCGTCGAACTGCCGCTCAAACAATGTCTTGATGTCGGGCAGGGTGCGGTTGCTCGGGAACCGTGAAAGACGTCGGCCTGGAGGTCCGATGTCGACAAAACCGCTTTGCAGTTTGCCTGCTGCGTTGAGGCTGATCCATTCGCTGGCGCTGCGGCCATCGTTGCTGACGTACCAGCGTGTGTCGGCGCTCAGGCCGCCAGAGGCATAAACCTCCAGTAGCGGCCAAGTGGGCAATGCCACATCCGGGGTGTCGATAATGCTGCGTCGGCTACGGCTGGACGTTGAATGATGGTGGCGTTTGAGGCGAATCGTCGTGTGATCGTACAGCTCGTTGGCCAGCGCCTTGTCCAGTTGCTGTTTTGCCAGGGCGAGTCGCCGTGGCGGCTCGATGTCCAGTTGCAGGATCGCTGCGTTCATTTGCTTCTTGTGGTCTTCCAGCGCTTGCAGGGCAGCGTCATCGCCGGATGTCTCGTTCGCAGCGACCTGGGCTCCGGTGGCCAGTGTCCAGGTCTGTGCGGCAGCCACTCGGGTCATGGCGATCAGGGTTTGCAGGTCGGTGCCGGCGTTTTCGCTTTTGTGCAGCGGCAGATCGACCAGTTGCTGAAAGCTCAGATATTCCAGCAACTGTGGATCGAGGGCGTGGGCGAGGTGCACGCCATGCACGAAATTGACCCAGACCACCGAGCTGGCGTACGGCAGGTCGTCAGGAATGTCGCGCACTTGAAATTCCGGCCCGAACTGCGTCAGGCATACCCATCCCAGCAGATGTTTTTCGGTCGGGGTCGAGGTTCGGTGAGAATCCTCCAGGTGCTGTAAAAAATCGCGGCGAATGCTGGCGTAACTGGCGCCGTGGTGAGCGCGCTGTTCCAGCGCAAAACCGGCCACTTCGATCGAGCTGCCTTCGCCGGGCAGTTCGTACCACAGGCACAACGCTTCGAGCAGTAAACGCAGGCCGATATCGGGGACGGTCGGTTCATCGGGTCGCGCGCCATACCATTGCAATTTCTGCAGCAAGCGCTGGCCCAGGTCGCGCGCCTTGGGGGTGTCGAGCAGGCGTTCGAGGCAGGCGGCGGGCTGCTGTTCCAGTTGCTGGCGGGTGAAGGCCGGCGTTACTTCGCTGGCCAGGCTGTCGATGGCCGACAGGGTTTTGCCGGTGAGCCAGTCGCCAATCAGGTCGTGAATCGCGGCTTTGTCATCGTCGCTCATCAGTACCGTCAGCGCCGCATGGTGTCGCAGATTCAGTCGATGGCTGGCGCTTTGTTCTTCGACCTTGCCGATCAGGCGGGCCAGCGTCTTGGCGTCCGGTGTGTCCGGGAATGTGAACCCGGACTCACGCAGCAACTGAGATAGCGGCAGCAGCCTGTCGGAACGCAGGTGTGCGCCTATACTCAGCAACGCTCGCTGAAACTCTTGAATGCGGCTGGAGGCCCGGGTGACATCTTCGATGACGTAGCGGGCGGAACTGCCATCGGGACGGTTGAAGGAAAACCTGCAGTGACCGGCTGCGGCGTCGACTTGCAGCAGCGTTCCTCGGGACGCCTGCAGATGCACCGCCAATTGCGGCTCGCCGCTGTCTTCGAACAGCGCTTGCAGAAGGTTTTGCGCATGGTCATGTGCTGCACCCAGGCGTGAATGTGTCTGGGGCGTCAGGTAGTAGGTCTGCAGTGAGGTCGATGCGCTGAGCACCGCGCGCAAGGCGGTGATCATTGCGCGGTATTCGCTCTGTTGGGCAGTATGGCGTTGCAGTGTGGCGGAAGGTGACTGCATGGAAAACGGCTCTGGAATGATTGAAAGCCGTCAGTGTCGAAGCATGGCGAACAGCGGGTGCGGTACATACGTATCGCCGGTTGAAAATGTCCTGGTTTGCTGGAAGGGGTCGCTCCCTTGTCTGGCTCTGGCGATCTCCCCTTGAAGATGACAGTGCGTGCGCAAAGGACCTCATGAAGCATAAAAGGACTCTCGGAACGCCACGGTTGTTGGGCATCGTCTGGCCATTTATCGCCGTCGTGTTGTTTCAGGCGTTATTGGGGGGCGTGAGTCTTTACGTCCTGTCGGCCGTTCGCGGCTATGTCGCCGGCGAGAGTCTCTGGTCCAAGGGCCAGAAGGACGCCATCTATTACCTGAACCTGTATGCCGACAGCCGCGACGAGGCGATCTTTCTCAAATACAAGGAAGCGATTGCCGTGCCTCAGGGCGGTCACCAGTTGCGTCTGGCGCTGGATCGTCATCCACCGGATCTGCAGGCGGCACGGGAGGGGATCCTCAAGGGCGGCAACCATCCCGATGATGTGTCGAGCCTGATCTGGCTGTACCTCAATTTCCGTCATTTCAGCTATCTGGAAACCGCGATCGACCGCTGGACCATCGGCGACGCCTATCTGGTGCAACTGGACAATGTCGCGCGCGAGATGCATCAGGGCATCAGCGAAAACATCGCGACGCCAGCTGATATACAGCACTGGAAAGCGCAGATTTTTGCCATCAACGACGGTGTGACGCCGGCGGCCAAGGCGTTCAGCGATGCCTTGGGCGAAGGCTCGCGGATGATCCTGCGCCTGCTGCTGTTCACCAACCTGGCCACGGCGCTGGGGTTGATCGT
Source organism: Pseudomonas sp. YL2 (assembly GCF_023063025.1). Taxonomy (NCBI): domain Bacteria; kingdom Pseudomonadati; phylum Pseudomonadota; class Gammaproteobacteria; order Pseudomonadales; family Pseudomonadaceae; genus Pseudomonas; species Pseudomonas sp. YL2. Next base: position 106,433 of record NZ_JAJSLU010000006.1, read on the forward strand.
GCTGGCCCTGTTGCGCACCCACAAACTGCTCAAGCAGCGGCATGCCTTTGCCCAGGCGCTGCAGCTGGAGAAGGATCGGGCACACATCACCCTGCAATCGATTGGCGACGGGGTGATCACCACCGACGTCAACGGCGCGATCGATTACATGAACCCGGCGGCGGAGGCGATGACGCACTGGAAGTCCGAGCACGCGGCGGGGTTGCCATTGGCAGCGCTGTTCAATCTGCTCGATGACAATGCGCAGACCGAAGGGCTGACGCTGATCGAGCACATTCTCAGCGGGCAACTGATCGGTGGCAGCGAGCACTCCAAACTGATTCAGCGCCTGGATGGCAGTACGGTCTCGGTGACGCTGGTGGGCGCGCCGATCCGCAACGCCGAGAAGGTTATCGGTACGGTGCTGGTGCTGCATGACATGACTCAGGAACGGCAATACATCGCCAACCTGTCGTGGCAGGCGACCCACGATGCCCTGACCGGTCTGGCCAACCGCCGCGAGTTCGAATATCGCCTGGAGCAGGCCCTGCACAATCTGACGCGCCAGCCCGGTCGGCATGCGCTGATGTTCCTCGATCTGGACCAGTTCAAACTGGTCAACGACACCTGCGGTCACGCCGCCGGCGATGAGTTGCTGCGGCACATTTGCACGCTGTTGCAATCGGGCTTGCGCGAGAGCGACACCCTCGCGCGGCTGGGCGGCGACGAGTTCGGCATTCTGCTGGAGAACTGCGCCCCGGATGCCGCCGAGAAAATCGCCGAGAGCCTGCGCCAGACCGTGCAGAACCTGCATTTCGTGTGGAAGGGGCGGCCGTTTTTGACCACTGTGAGCATTGGCCTGGTGCACATCGCCCAGACCCCGACCACCCTCGAAGCGTCATTGCGCGCCGCCGACATGGCTTGCTACATGGCCAAGGAAAAGGGCCGCAACCGGGTGCAGGTCTATCATGCCGACGACTCCGAGCTGTCGCTGCGCTTCGGCGAAATGGCCTGGGTGCAGCGCCTGCACATGGCGCTGGAGGAAAACCGCTTCTGCCTTTATGCCCAGGAAATTGCTCCGCTGGGCGCTACAGCCCATGGCGGGGGGCACATCGAAATACTCTTGCGTCTGCATGACGAAGCCGGACGGATGATCCTGCCGGACAGTTTCATTCCGGCGGCCGAACGTTATGGTCTGATGAGCCAACTGGATCGTTGGGTCGTCGAGAATGTTTTTAAAGTGATTGCCCAATGTATTACCGAACAACATGAAGGTCCGTTGGCAATGTGTGCGATTAATCTTTCAGGCATTACTATCGGAGATGACGCGTTCTTGCACTTTCTGCGTGAACAGTTTGTTAATTACGCTATACCTCCTGAAATGATTTGTTTTGAAATTACTGAAACCAGCGCCATTGCCAATCTCGGCAGCGCAATTAGATTTATTAATGAACTCAAAGGCTTAGGTTGTTACTTCTCACTTGATGATTTTTGTGCCGGAATGTCTTCATTCGCTTATCTGAAACATTTGCCTGTAGACTTCCTGAAGATCGACGGGAGTTTCGTAAAGGATATGCTGGACGACCCGATTAACCGTGCAATGGTCGAGGTGATCAATCACATCGGGCATGTCATGGGTAAGCAGACAATTGCCGAGTTTGTTGAAACAACCCAGATCGAGCAGGCATTGCTTGAAATCGGGGTGGATTACGCTCAGGGTTATGTCATCGAACGCCCGCAGTTGTTTACCTGCGACAGTTTGCAAAGTCGGCCCGCCAGACCGCAGCCGCTGTTGTTCAAGGCGCCTGGCACGTTCCGTTGAAATCTCTTGCCGATCCTTACAATCACAAATCAAAAGGAGCCGAACAGTGATCGACACATTCAACCGAACCGGACCACTCATGGAAGCTGCAAGTTATCCTGCCTGGGCACAACAGCTCATTGCAGATTGCAGCGAGAGCAAGCGCCGGGTTGTCGAACATGAACTGTACCTGCGCATGCGCGATAACAAGCTCAGCGTCAAAACCATGCGCCAGTACTTGATCGGGGGCTGGCCAGTAGTTGAACAGTTTGCGTTGTATATGGCGCAGAACCTGACCAAAACCAAGTTTGCCCGCCATCCTGGGGAGGACATGGCGCGCCGCTGGCTGATGCGCAACATCCGTGTCGAACTCAATCATGCCGACTACTGGCTGAACTGGAGTCGCGCGCATGGCGTCAGCCTGGAGGATCTGCAGGCCCAGCAAGTACCGCCGGAACTGCATGCGCTGAGTCACTGGTGCTGGCATACGAGTTCGGCGGATTCGCTGATCGTCGCCATCGCTGCGACCAACTACGCCATCGAGGGCGCGACCGGGGAGTGGTCGGCGCTGGTCTGCTCAACTGGCGTGTACGCGGCGGCGTTCCCGGAAGAAGAGCGCAAGCGCGCGATGAAGTGGCTGAAGATGCACGCCCAGTACGACGACGCTCACCCGTGGGAAGCGCTGGAAATCATCTGCACGCTGGCGGGCATGAACCCGAGCAAGGCGCTGCAGACCGAACTGCGTCAGGCGGTGTGCAAGAGCTACGACTACATGTACCTGTTTCTGGAGCGTTGCATGCAACTGGAGACCACGGAGCGCGCGTTGCACGGGCGTGAACGCCGGGCACTGGTAGAGAGCTGATAGCCAATAACGCCGCAAAAAAGTGTAGGAGTGAGACTGCTCGCGACCCCGTGGGGCAGTCAACAAAGAAGGGGGGTGACACCCCCGAGGGCGGGGAGGGTCACTCCCACAGTGGTTTGTGGTTGTCTGGAAGGACTCAGCCAGCCATCGCCAACCGATTGCGCCCCTCGCGCTTGGCCACGTACAGCGCACTGTCGGCCCGGCGCAGCAGGCTGTCAGCTGACTCTCCCGGCAACAGAGTCGAGCAGCCAAGGCTCACGGTCAGGTCGATCAGTTTGCCGTCCGCGAAATATTCTGCAGTCTGCGCGGCATGGCGCAGACGCTCGCCGACCATCGCTGCCGCTTCCCGGCCGGTGTTGCACAGCAAGATCAGAAACTCTTCCCCGCCATAGCGAAACACCATGTCGACGTTGCGCAGCTGGCCCTTGATTGACGCTGCCACCGCTTTGAGTACGTCATCCCCGGCGCTGTGGCCATGACTGTCGTTGACCCGTTTGAAGTGGTCGATGTCGAGCATCAGCACCGACAACGGTTGCAGGTGCCGGCGGGACATGTCGATCTCGCGTTGCAGGGTCTGCTCCATGGCGATCCGGTTGCCGGCTCCGGTCAACGGGTCGCGCAGCGCACTTTGTGTTGCGGCGCGGTAGAGCAGGGCGTTGCGCATCGGGAACAACAGCGACGACAGCAGCGATTCGAGGTTGCCCTGATCCTGCTCGCTGAAGCGCTGGTTACGACGAAACACCAGTTCGCCCAAATGCTCGCCTTCGTGGCTGAGGCTGTAGCTGACCGAATGGTGACCGCGGGCACCGAACTCCAGGCGCAAGTCGCTGCCCGAATGCACGTAGCTCAAGGCATCCAGCGGCACAAGGCGCTGAACTTCGCGGAAAAACAGACCGAGGATTCGTTGCGGCTCAAGACTGGTTTGCAGTTGCAGGCTCATTTGCTGGCGCAATTGCGCCAGGCTGGCCGGGCGTTCCAGAAGCGGAGGCAGCTGACCAAAGCCCAGGCGTTGCAATTTGGCACTGTCAAAGTCAATTGCATTGGTCTGGGAGGGTGATTTCATATGGCGTGAGCCCCTAAGCAGTAAGTCTGTCTTACAGGCTGGGTGAGAGCGGCTATGGGCTGCGCGTCATACTGGTCCATCAGTCCCGTAGGACATTTGGCGTAAGTTTAGTCTGCCTGATGACGATTAGTCAGCTATCGAAATCGGCCTTGCCCCAGTGCCTTCACACGGCATGCTTTGAGGAAAATTAGAGCGAAAGTCGTGCCATTCGGTTCAGGTTTATTAAAACCTTTATGAATCAACAGGATGGCTTTTTGCTTTGAGGGCGTGTGGCGGATATTTGACTGAAGTGTGACGGTGGGAAGCGGCAATTGTGTGCCGCGACGGTAATCCGCCACGGCAACAAAAGCGACGTATGGCAGTTATTGCGCGTTGAATGCCTGGCCATTGATGCCTGCGCTGTCAGGACCCATCAGGTACAGGTACACCGGCATGATCTCTTCCGGGGTCGGATTGTTCAGCGGGTTTTCTCCCGGATAGGCCTGTGCACGCATGCTGGTACGCGTGCCGCCCGGGTTGATGCTGTTGGAGCGCACGGGTGCCACGCCATCGACTTCATCGGCCAGGGTTTGCATCAAGCCTTCGGTGGCGAACTTCGATACTCCGTAAGCGCCCCAGTAGGCCCGGCCCTTGCGCCCGACGCTGCTGGAGGTGAACACCACCGAGGCATCCTGCGACAGCTTGAGCAACGGCAGCAGGGTGCTGGTCAGCATGAACATGGCATTGACGTTGACTTGCATGACACGCATGAAGTTTTCGCCCGACAACTGCTCGATCGGCGTGCGCGGCCCGATGATCGAGGCATTGTGCAGCAGGCCGTCGAGGTGGCCGAACTCGGTTTCGATCATTGCCGCCAGCTCATCGTATTGATGGGGCAGGGCGGTCTCGAGGTTGAACGGGATCACTGCCGGTTGTGGATGCCCCGCCGCTTCAATCTCGTCGTAGACCTGGGTCAGATTGGCTTCGGTCTTGCCCAGCAGCAGCACGGTGGCGCCGTGAGCGGCGTAGGTTTTTGCGGCAGCTGCACCGATGCCACGGCCGGCACCGGTGACCAGAATGACCCGATCCTTGAGTAATTCGGGACGGGCGGTGTAATCGAACATAAGAACCTCACAATCCATTCATGAAGACCTGCTTCCTTGTGGTGAGGGGATTTATCCCCGACCGGCTGCGAAGCAGTCGTAAACCTGCATATCGAATCGACCTGAAAGATTGCGGGGGCTGCTTCGCAACCCATCGGGGACCAATCCCCTCTCCACAAAGGCCGTTTTCAGCAGCTGCACAGCGCGCTGTCGAGCACCTTGCGCAACTCCAGCGGATGATCCACCACCACATCCGCGCCCCAGTGCCGCGGGTTGTCGTCCGGGTGGATGTAGCCATAGGTCACGGCGCAGGTTTTGGTGCCGGCATCGCGGCCCGACTCGATATCGCGCAGATCATCGCCCACAAACAAAACCGTCGACGGATCCAGATCAAGCATTTTGCACGCGAGGATCAGCGGCTCCGGATCCGGCTTGCTGTTTTTCACGTGATCCGGGCAGATCAACAGCGCCGAGCGCTCGGCCAACCCCAGTTGCTGCATGATCGGCTCGGCAAACCGCACCGGTTTGTTGGTGACCACGCCCCAGATCAGGTTGGCCCGCTCGATGTCGGCCAGTAACTCGCCCATGCCGTCGAACAGCTTGCTGTGCACAGCGCAACCGGCCAGATAACGCTCGAGGAATTCCTGACGCAGCTCCTCGAAGCCCGGCGATTCCGGATCCATCGAGAACGTCACCGCGACCATCGCTTTGGCGCCGCCGGAGATTTCGTCGCGGATGTGTTTGTCGTTCATTGGCGGCAAGCCGCGATCCGCGCGCATCGCCTGACAGATGGCGATGAAATCCGGCGCGGTGTCGAGCAGGGTGCCGTCCATATCGAAAAGGACTGCTCTGATGGCCATCGGCTTACTCCTCGCGCAGGGTCTGGATCATGTAGTTGACGTCAACGTCGTTGGCCAGCTTGTAGTGCTTGGTCAGCGGGTTGTAGGTCAGGCCGATGATGTCCTTGACGGTCAGGCCGGCGATGCGGCTCCAGGCGCCCAGCTCGGACGGGCGGATGAATTTCTTGAAGTCGTGGGTGCCGCGCGGCAACAGCTTCATGATGTATTCGGCGCCGATAATGGCGAACAGGTACGCCTTCGGGTTGCGGTTGATGGTCGAAAAGAACACCTGGCCGCCGGGCTTGACCATGCGGTAGCAGGCGCGGATCACCGACGACGGGTCCGGTACGTGCTCCAGCATTTCCAGGCAGGTTACGACGTCGAACTGCTCGGGCATTTCTTCAGCCAGGGCTTCGGCGGTGATCTGCCGGTATTCGACGCTGACCCCGGACTCCAGCTGATGCAGTTGCGCAACCGCCAGTGGCGCTTCGCCCATGTCGATGCCCATGACAGTGGCGCCGCGCTGGGCCATGGCTTCGCTGAGGATGCCGCCGCCGCAACCGACGTCGAGAACTTTCTTGCCGGCCAGATTGACTCGCTCGTCAATCCAGTTGACGCGCAGCGGGTTGATGTCGTGCAGCGGTTTGAATTCGCTTTCACGGTCCCACCAGCGATGGGCCAGGGCTTCGAATTTGGCGATTTCGGCGTGGTCGACGTTGCTCATGATCTATTCCTCGAAAAACTTGAAAAGGGCTGTAGCCGCGGAGTCTGCTCCGGGGGGTTTACGATTCGGTGTGGCCGCTGATTCGCTGGCCCCAGGCCCGGGCGGTAACGCCCAGCTGTTGTTCATCCAGACGGGTCAGGCGCCGGTCGTCGAGTAACTGTTTACCGGCGACCCACAGGTGTTTCACGCAGTCGCGGCCGGTGGCATAAATAAGCTGCGACACCGGGTCATAGACCGGTTGCTGAGCCAGGCCGGACAGGTCGAAAGCGACAATGTCCGCAGCCTTGCCGATCTCCAGCGAACCGACCTGCGCCTCGATGCCCAAGGCCCGTGCGCCGTTGAGCGTGGCCATGCGCAGCGCACGATGGGCGTCCAGCGCGGTGGCCGAGCCGGCGACGGCTTTGGCCAGCAGCGCGGCAGTGCGGGTTTCGCCGAGCAGGTCGAGGTCGTTGTTGCTCGCCGCGCCATCGGTGCCGACGGCGACGTTCACGCCAGCCTGCCACAGGCGCTCCACCGGGCAGAACCCGCTGGCCAGCTTCAGATTCGATTCCGGGCAGTGGATCACGCTGGTGTTGCTTTCTACCAGCAATGCCAGATCGTCATCGCTGATCTGGGTCATGTGCACCGCCTGGAAGCGCGGTCCGAGCAGGCCGAGACGACCGAGACGGGCCAGTGGCCGCTCGCCGCGATGCTCCAGCGATTGCTGGACTTCGAAGGCGGTCTCGTGGACGTGCATGTGGATCGACGCGTCCAGCTCTTCGGCGATCACGCGGATTTTTTCCAGATTCTCGTCGCCCACGGTGTAGGGTGCATGTGGGCCGAAGGTGATCTTGATCCGTTCGTGATGCTTCAGATCGCCGAACAGCTCGACGCCCTGACGAATCGCCTCATCGGCGCTGCTGGCGCCGGGGATCGGGAAATCGAGGATCGGAATCGCGATCTGTGCGCGAATGCCGCTGTTGTGCACGCGCTCGCTGGCGACTTTCGGGAAGAAGTACATGTCCGAGAAACAGCTGATGCCGCCCTTGATCTGCTCGGCAATCGCCAAGTCAGTGCCATCACGGACGAACTCTTCATCGACCCATTTGGCTTCGGCCGGCCAGATGTGGTTTTCCAGCCAGGTCATCAGCGGCAGATCATCGGCCAGGCCACGGAACAGGGTCATCGCCGCATGCCCGTGAGCGTTGATCAGGCCCGGGCTGAGCAGCACGTCCGGCAATTCCCGGACTTCAGTGGCGTTACACTTCAATGCTTCGGCGCGCGGGCCGATAAACACGATGCGACCGTCGCGAATGCCCAGGCCATGCTCCTTGAGCACAACGCCTGCAGGTTCGACGGGTACCAGCCAGGTCGGCAGCAATAATAAGTCGAGCGCAATGGCAGGTTTCGGCATCGAGGGTCGGTTCCAGTGCTTTTGTAAAGGATGGCGAAGTATACCCGAGCGTCTTCGCGGGGGGATCGCTATAATCGGCGGCTTTTGTTCATGAGTGCGGGGTGAGGGATGCGCGATCGACTGTTGGCTGCGGAGAAAGTAAAGGCCATCGATTGGCGAGATGGCGCGCTCCACCTGCTGGATCAGCGTATTTTGCCGTTCGAGGAAACGTGGATTGCCTACACCAGCGCTGCCGGTGTGGCTGAGGCGATTCGTTCGATGGTGGTGCGTGGCGCACCGGCCATCGGCATCAGCGCGGCCTATGGCATTGTGCTGGCGGCCCGCGCCCGCGTGGCTGAAGGCGGCGACTGGTACGCGGCGCTGGAAGAGGATTTCGCCCTGCTGGCGGATTCCCGCCCGACGGCGGTCAACCTGTTCTGGGCGCTGAATCGCATGCACGATCGGCTCGATCGCCTGAAGGACAATGCCGATCCGCTGGTGGCGCTGGAAGCCGAAGCCATTGCCATTCATGAAAGCGATCGCGAAGCCAACCTGACCATGGCCCAGCTCGGCGTCGATCTGATCCGCAAACATCAGGGCAATGCCCAGGCGATTCTGACCCACTGCAACACTGGTGCTCTGGCCACCGGCGGTTTCGGTACCGCGCTGGGGGTGATTCGTGCGGCGTATCTGGAAGGCATGGTCGAGCGAGTGTATGCCGATGAAACCCGGCCATGGCTGCAGGGTTCGCGCCTGACCGCGTGGGAGCTGGCGAACGAAGGCATCCCGGTGACGCTGAATGCCGATTCGGCCGCTGCACACATCATGAAGACCAAAGGCGTGACCTGGGTGATCGTCGGCGCTGACCGCATCACTGCCAATGGCGACGTGGCGAACAAGATCGGCACCTATCAACTGGCGGTCAACGCCATGCACCACGGCGTGCGTTTCATGGTGGTGGCGCCGAGTTCGACCATCGACATGCACCTGGCCAGTGGTGACGACATTCCGATCGAGGAGCGTGACGGCGCCGAGTTGCTGGAGGTGGGTGGCAAGCGCGTGGGGGCCGACGTCGAGGCGTTCAACCCGGTGTTTGACGTGACGCCGGCGGATCTGATCGATGCGATCGTCACTGAAAAGGGCATCGTCGAGCGGCCGGATACGGCGAAAATGGCCCAGTTGATGTGCCGCAAGCGCCTGCATTGATTGGCTTTGGCGTCTGTAAGGACGCCATCGCGAGCAGGCTCACTCCTACAAGGTTTTGTGTCGAACGCAAACCCTGTAGGAGCGAGCCTGCTCGCGATGAGGTCATCAAAGTCAATAAACATCGCAAAACCTGACCTCAAAACTGCATTCAAAGAAGCTCTGAGCCTCTCTCGTCCCCTTTACGCCTGTCACCGGTCAACTAACTATGCTCCATGCGCATCTGGGGGATAGGTGCGTGGCGGCTCTTGTGATAACATCCGGCGTTTTCCGAGGCAGCTTCACGGAGCTGTCTTTACTGCGCAAATCCACGGTTCGATTTGTTGATTTGTCGTAAGTCGGCGCATGGCACTCAGCCTGCCCCGACGAGCTTCGTACATCCCATATGGATATGACGAAGTTTCACCAGAAAAAGGAATCAGGCTTCTCATGGGCGAACTGGCCAAAGAAATCCTCCCGGTCAATATCGAAGACGAGCTGAAACAGTCCTACCTCGACTACGCGATGAGCGTAATCGTCGGCCGTGCACTGCCGGATGCGCGCGATGGCCTCAAGCCCGTGCACCGTCGCGTACTGTTCGCGATGAGCGAGCTGGGCAACGACTTCAACAAGCCGTACAAGAAATCTGCCCGTGTTGTCGGTGACGTGATCGGTAAGTATCACCCGCACGGTGATACCGCGGTGTACGACACCATCGTCCGCATGGCTCAGCCTTTCTCCCTGCGCTACCTGCTGGTTGACGGTCAGGGCAACTTCGGTTCGGTGGATGGCGACAACGCCGCGGCCATGCGATACACCGAAGTGCGCATGACCAAGCTGGCGCACGAGCTGCTGGCTGACCTGCATAAAGAAACCGTGGACTGGGTGCCGAACTACGACGGCACCGAAATGATCCCGGCGGTGATGCCGACGCGCATCCCCAACCTGCTGGTCAACGGTTCCAGCGGTATCGCCGTGGGCATGGCGACCAATATTCCGCCGCACAACCTCGGTGAGGTCATCGACGGTTGCCTGGCCCTCATCGACAACCCAGAGCTGACCGTCGATGAGCTGATGCAATACATCCCCGGTCCGGACTTCCCGACGGCCGCGATCATCAACGGTCGTGCCGGCATCATCGAAGCCTACCGTACCGGTCGCGGCCGCATTTACATGCGTGCCCGTTCGATCATCGAAGACATCGACAAGGTCGGTGGTCGTCAGCAGATCGTCATCACCGAACTCCCGTATCAGCTGAACAAGGCGCGTCTGATCGAGAAGATCGCCGAGCTGGTCAAAGAGAAGAAGCTTGAAGGCATCACCGAGCTGCGCGACGAGTCCGACAAGGACGGTATGCGCGTCGTGATCGAACTGCGTCGCGGCGAAGTGCCTGAGGTGATCCTCAACAACCTCTACGCCCAGACCCAGCTGCAATCGGTATTCGGCATCAACATCGTCGCGCTGATCGACGGCCGTCCGCGCATCCTGAACCTCAAGGATCTGCTGGAAGCCTTCGTCCGTCACCGTCGCGAAGTGGTCACCCGTCGTACCGTATTCGAACTGCGCAAGGCCCGCGAGCGTGGTCATATCCTCGAAGGTCAGGCCGTTGCCCTGTCGAACATCGACCCGGTGATCGCCCTGATCAAGGCGTCGCCGACTCCGTCGGAAGCGAAAGAAGCGCTGGTCAGCACCCCTTGGGAATCCTCGGCGGTGGTGGCGATGGTTGAACGTGCCGGCGCCGATTCGTGCCGTCCGGAGAACCTCGATCCGCAATACGGTCTGCGTGAAGGCAAGTACTTCCTGTCGCCAGAGCAGGCGCAAGCCATTCTCGAACTGCGTCTGCACCGTCTGACCGGTCTGGAGCACGAGAAGCTGCTGGCCGAGTATCAAGAGATCCTCAACCAGATCGGCGAGCTGATCCGCATCCTCAACAGCGCCGTGCGCCTGATGGAAGTGATCCGCGAAGAGCTGGAAGTGATCCGTGCCGAATACGGCGACGTACGTCGCACCGAGATTCTCGATGCGCGTCTCGACCTGACCCTGGGCGACATGATCCCGGAAGAAGAGCGCGTCGTGACCATCTCCCACGGTGGCTACGCCAAGACTCAGCCGCTGGCTGCGTACCAGGCTCAGCGCCGTGGCGGCAAAGGCAAATCGGCGACCGGCGTCAAGGATGAGGACTACATCGCTCACCTGCTGGTAGCCAACAGTCACACCACGCTGCTGCTGTTCTCCAGCAAAGGCAAGGTGTACTGGCTGAAGACTTACGAAATTCCGGAAGCGTCCCGTGCCGCCCGTGGTCGCCCGCTGGTCAACCTGCTGCCGCTGGATGATGGTGAATACATCACCACCATGCTGCCGGTCGAGGAATACACCGAAGGTCACTACATCTTCATGGCGACCGCCAACGGCACCGTGAAGAAGACCCCGCTGGAATCCTTCAGCCGTCAGCGCAGCGTTGGTCTGATCGCGCTGGAGTTGGACGAAGGCGACGTGCTGATCTCTGCGGCCATCACCGATGGCGAGCGCGAAGTGATGCTGTTCTCCGACGGCGGCAAAGTCACGCGCTTCAAAGAGTCTGACGTGCGTGCCATGGGCCGTACCGCACGTGGTGTGCGCGGCATGCGTCTGCCGGAAGGGCAGAAGCTGATTTCGATGCTGATCCCGGAAGAAGGCAGCCAGATCCTCACCGCTTCCGAGCGTGGTTATGGCAAGCGCACCGCGATCACCGAGTTCCCTGAGTACAAGCGTGGCGGCCAGGGCGTGATCGCCATGGTCAGCAACGAGCGTAACGGCCGACTGGTCGGTGCAGTTCAGGTGCTCGACGGCGAAGAAATCATGCTGATCTCCGATCAGGGCACTCTGGTGCGCACCCGTGTCGACGAAGTGTCGAGCCTGGGCCGTAACACCCAGGGCGTGACCCTGATCAAACTGGCCAAGGATGAAACCCTGGTCGGTCTGGAGCGGGTTCAGGAGCCATCGGAAGTCGAAGGCGATGAGCTTGAAGGTGAAGAGGGTGCCGGGTTCGAGGGAGATGTCGTGAACGACGACGTTGCCGAGGACCAGCAACTCGACGCCGCAGCTGACGAAGAGCCGCAGGAATAAGCGGACAAGCGAGGGGGCGGATGAAAATTCGCCCCCTTGTTATTTGTCTGGTATGAAATTTCGACACCCATGAAGATCCAGTGTGGGAGCGGGCTTGCTCGCGAAGAGGGACTGACATTCAATGGCGATGTCACCAGTCCAGCCGCTTTCGCGAGCAAGCCCGCTCCCACATTCGATTTGTGTCGGCTGATGATGTAATGCGTGATACCACCAAATCAGAGCGAGATTGGATGTGAGCAAGCGAGCCTATAACTTCTGTGCCGGTCCTGCGGCGCTTCCTGAAGCTGTCCTGCAACGTGCCCAGGGTGAACTCCTTGATTGGCATGGCAAGGGTCTGTCGGTCATGGAAATGAGCCATCGCAGTGATGAGTTCGTGTCCATCGCCACCCAGGCCGAGCAGGACCTGCGTGACCTGCTGAATATCCCGTCGAACTACAAAGTGCTGTTCCTGCAGGGTGGCGCCAGCCAGCAGTTCGCGCAGATCCCGCTGAACCTGCTGCCTGAAGGCGGCAGCGCCGACTACATCGACACCGGTATCTGGTCGCAGAAAGCTATCGAAGAAGCTTCGCGCTACGGCCACGTCAATGTTGCTGCCACCGCCAAGCCTTACGACTATTTCGCCATCCCGGGCCAGAACGAGTGGAACCTGTCGAAAGACGCCGCTTACGTTCACTACGCGCCGAACGAAACCATCGGCGGTCTGGAATTCCAGTGGATCCCGGAAACCGGTGATGTGCCGCTGGTCGCCGACATGTCTTCGGATATCCTCTCGCGTCCGGTCGACATCTCGCGTTTCGGCATGATCTACGCCGGCGCACAGAAGAACATCGGTCCGAGCGGTATTGTCGTCAACATCATCCGCGAAGACCTGCTGGGCAAGGCGCGTGCGCTGTGCCCGACCATGCTCGACTACAAGGTCGCGGCCGATAACGGCTCGATGTACAACACGCCGCCGACCCTGGCCTGGTACTTGTCAGGTCTGGTGTTCCAGTGGCTGAAAGAGCAGGGCGGCGTTGAAGCGATCGCCAAACTGAATGACGTCAAGCAGCGCACGCTGTATGACTTCATCGATGCCAGCGGTCTCTACAGCAACCCGATCAACAAGTCGGACCGCTCATGGATGAACGTGCCATTCCGTCTGGCTGACGATCGCCTGGACAAGCCGTTCCTCGCCGGTGCCGATGCGCGCGGCCTGCTCAACCTCAAGGGCCACCGCTCCGTGGGCGGCATGCGCGCCTCCATCTACAACGCCGTCGACATCAACGCCGTCAACGCGCTGGTGGCGTACATGGCTGAATTCGAGAAGGAACACGGCTGATGTCCGAGCAAGAACTCAAGGCACTGCGCGTTCGCATCGACGCTCTGGACAGCAAGGTTCTCGAGCTGATCAGCGAGCGTGCCCGCTGCGCCCAGGAAGTTGCGCGAGTAAAGATGGCCTCGCTGGCCGAAGGCGAAGTGCCGGTGTTCTATCGTCCCGAGCGTGAAGCTCAGGTGCTCAAGCGGGTGATGGAGCGCAATCAGGGGCCGTTGGGCAACGAAGAGATGGCGCGGTTGTTCCGCGAAATCATGTCCTCGTGCCTGGCGCTCGAGCAGCCACTGAAAGTGGCTTACCTCGGCCCTGAAGGTACCTTCACCCAGGCGGCGGCCATGAAGCACTTCGGTCACGCGGTGATCAGCAAGCCGATGGCGGCAATCGACGAAGTGTTCCGTGAAGTGGCGGCGGGTGCGGTGAACTTTGGCGTGGTGCCGGTGGAGAACTCCACCGAAGGCGCGGTCAACCACACCCTCGACAGCTTCCTCGAGCACGACATGGTGATCTGCGGTGAAGTCGAGCTGCGCATCCACCATCACCTGTTGGTCGGTGAAAACACCAAGACTGACAGCATCAGCCGCATCTACTCCCACGCGCAGTCGCTGGCCCAGTGCCGCAAGTGGCTGGACGCGCATTATCCGAATGTCGAGCGCGTGGCGGTGTCGAGCAATGCCGAAGCGGCGAAGCGGGTCAAGGGTGAGTGGAATTCGGCGGCGATTGCCGGCGACATGGCCGCAGGCTTGTATGGCCTGACGCGTCTGGCCGAGAAGATCGAAGACCGTCCGGACAACTCGACGCGCTTCCTGATGATCGGTAACCAGGAAGTGCCGCCGACCGGCGACGACAAGACTTCGATCATCGTCTCGATGAGCAACAAGCCCGGCGCGCTTCACGAGCTGCTGGTGCCGTTCCATGACAACGGGATCGACCTGACCCGGATCGAAACCCGTCCGTCGCGCAGCGGCAAATGGACCTACGTGTTCTTCATCGACTTTGTCGGCCATCACCGTGATCCGCTGATCAAAGGTGTGCTGGAAAAGATCAGTCAGGAAGCAGTAGCACTCAAAGTGCTGGGTTCCTACCCGAAAGCAGTTCTCTAAGGGGCGGTAGCAAATGAGTGGCAACTTCCTCGCTCTGGCACAGCCGGGCGTGCAACAACTTTCGCCGTACGTTCCGGGCAAGCCTGTGGACGAACTGGCGCGCGAGCTGGATCTGGATCCGGCGAAGATCGTCAAACTGGCAAGCAACGAAAATCCGCTGGGCGCCAGTCCGAAAGCCTTGGCGGCGATCCGCGAAGAACTGGCCGAGCTGACCCGCTATCCGGACGGTAACGGTTTCGCGCTGAAATCGCTGCTGGCCGAGCAGTGCCGCGTCGAGCTGAACCAGGTGACCCTGGGTAACGGCTCCAACGATATTCTTGAGCTGGTGGCGCGCGCCTATCTGGCGCCGGGCCTGAACGCCGTGTTCAGTGAGCACGCGTTCGCTGTCTACCCGATCGCCACCCAGGCTGTCGGTGCGCAGGCCAAAGTGGTTCCGGCCAAAGACTGGGGGCATGACCTGCCTGCGATGCTTGCGGCCATCGACGCCAATACCCGCGTGGTATTCATCGCCAATCCGAACAACCCGACCGGTACCTGGTTCGGCGCCGAAGCGCTGGACGAGTTCCTGCAGGACGTGCCGGAGCACGTCCTGGTGGTGCTGGACGAGGCGTACATCGAATACGCCGAAGGCAGCGATCTGCCGGACGGTCTGGATTTCCTCGCGGCGTACCCGAATCTGCTGGTATCGCGCACGTTCTCCAAGGCCTACGGTCTGGCGGCGCTGCGCGTCGGTTATGGCCTGTCCACTGCGGTAGTAGCGGACGTGCTGAACCGCGTGCGCCAGCCGTTCAACGTCAACAGCCTGGCCCTGGCCGCGGCCTGTGCGGCGCTGAAAGACGAAGAGTATCTGGCGCAAAGCCGTCAGCTCAACGAATCCGGCATGCAGCAGTTGCAGGCGGGGTTCCGTGAGTTGGGTCTGAGCTGGATCGAGTCCAAAGGCAACTTCATCTGCGTCGATCTCGGTCAGGTAGCCGCGCCGATTTTCCAGGGGCTGCTGCGTGAAGGCGTGATCGTGCGTCCGGTGGCCAATTACGGCATGCCGAACCACCTGCGGGTGACCATCGGTCTGCAGGCGGAAAACAGCCGCTTCCTCGAAGCGCTGCGTAAGGTTCTGGCTCGTGGGTGATGTCACTGCTCTGCAATTTGCTGCACCTATGATCGGTCGCCTTGTAGTGGTCGGTCTGGGCTTGATCGGTGGTTCGTTTGCCAAAGGCTTGCGTGAAAGCGGTCTCTGCCGCGAGGTGGTCGGGGTCGATCTCGACCCGCAATCGCGCAAGCTGGCGGTCGAGTTGGGTGTGGTGGATCGTTGTGAAGATGATCTGATCGCTGCGTGTCAGGGCGCCGACGT
The DNA here is from genome assembly GCF_023063025.1 of Pseudomonas sp. YL2. Classification (NCBI taxonomy): domain Bacteria; kingdom Pseudomonadati; phylum Pseudomonadota; class Gammaproteobacteria; order Pseudomonadales; family Pseudomonadaceae; genus Pseudomonas; species Pseudomonas sp. YL2. The sequence continues at coordinate 122,202 of NZ_JAJSLU010000006.1, forward strand.
GATTCAGCTGGCGGTGCCGATTCTGGCCATGGAGAAAGTCCTGGCTCGTCTGGCGAGTGTTGATCTGGGGCAGGCGATTCTGACCGATGTCGGCAGCGCCAAGGGCAATGTGGTGCGCGCGGCGACCGAGGCGTTTGGCGGTATGCCAGCGCGCTTCGTGCCGGGCCATCCGATTGCCGGCTCCGAGCAGAGCGGGGTGGAAGCTTCCAACTCTGAGCTGTTCCGTCGGCACAAGGTGATTCTGACGCCGCTCGAGCAGACCGACCCGGCCGCACTGGCGGTGGTTGATCGGTTGTGGCGCGAACTGGGTGCCGACGTCGAGCACATGCAGGTCGAGCGCCACGATGAAGTGCTGGCCGCGACCAGTCATCTGCCGCACCTGCTGGCCTTCGGTCTGGTCGACTCGTTGGCCAAACGCAATGAAAACCTTGAGATCTTCCGTTACGCTGCGGGCGGTTTCCGCGATTTCACAAGAATCGCCGGAAGCGACCCGGTGATGTGGCACGACATCTTCCTCGCCAACCGCGAGGCTGTCCTGCGCACACTCGATACATTTCGCAGCGACCTCGACGCCTTGCGCGACGCGGTCGATGCAGGGGATGGGCACCAATTGTTGGGCGTCTTCACGCGCGCCCGGGTTGCCCGCGAGCATTTCAGTAAAATCCTGGCCCGCAGGGCCTATGTGGACGCTATGAATTCCAACGATCTGATTTTCCTGGCTCAACCTGGTGGCCGCCTGTCCGGTCGGATTCGCGTACCAGGTGACAAATCGATTTCCCACCGCTCGATCATGCTCGGCTCGCTGGCCGAAGGCGTGACCGAGGTTGAAGGTTTCCTCGAAGGCGAAGATGCCCTGGCGACCTTGCAGGCATTTCGCGACATGGGCGTGGTCATCGAAGGCCCGCACCACGGTCGCGTGACCATTCACGGCGTTGGCCTGCATGGCTTGAAGCCGGCACCTGGCCCGATCTATCTGGGCAACTCCGGCACCTCGATGCGTCTGTTGTCCGGCCTGCTGGCGGCGCAGAACTTCGACAGCACCCTGACCGGCGATGCGTCGCTGTCCAAGCGTCCGATGAATCGCGTGGCCAATCCGCTGCGTGAAATGGGCGCCGTGATCGAAACGGCTGCCGAAGGTCGTCCGCCGATGACCATTCGTGGCGGGCACAAGCTCAAAGGTCTGACCTACACCATGCCGATGGCCAGTGCTCAGGTGAAGTCCTGCCTGCTGCTGGCGGGTCTGTACGCGGAAGGCAAGACCACCGTGACCGAGCCGGCGCCGACCCGTGACCATACCGAACGCATGCTGCGTGGTTTCGGCTATCCGGTGAGCGTCGATGGCGCCACCGCGTCGGTCGAGTCCGGCGGCAAGCTGACTGCGACCCATATCGAAGTGCCGGGCGACATCTCGTCGTCGGCGTTCTTCCTGGTGGCCGCTTCGATCGCCGAAGGTTCCGAGCTGGTGCTGGAGCACGTTGGCATCAACCCGACCCGTACCGGCGTCATCGACATTCTGCGTCTGATGGGCGCGGACATCACTCTGGAAAACCAGCGTGAAGTTGGCGGCGAACCAGTGGCTGACCTGCGTGTGCGCGCTGCTAAACTAAAGGGTATCGAGATTCCGGAAGCGCTGGTGCCACTGGCCATCGACGAATTCCCGGTGCTGTTCGTGGCGGCGGCGTGTGCCGAAGGTCGTACCGTGCTGACCGGTGCCGAAGAGCTGCGCGTCAAGGAATCGGATCGCATTCAAGTCATGGCGGACGGCTTGCTGGCGCTGGGCGTCAAGTGCCAGCCGACTCCGGACGGCATCATCATTGATGGCGGCCAGATCGGTGGCGGCGAAGTGCATGGTCACGGTGATCACCGTATCGCCATGGCTTTCAGCGTCGCTTCGCTGCGCGCCACTGCACCGATCCGCATTCATGATTGCGCCAACGTCGCGACGTCGTTCCCGAACTTCCTCGCGCTGTGCGCGCAGGTCGGCATTCGCGTGGCTCAAGAGGCTCAGTCGTGAAAAACATTGCACCGGTCATCACCATCGATGGGCCAAGCGGTTCGGGCAAGGGCACGGTCGCCGGGATTTTGGCCAAGCGTCTGGGCTGGAATCTGCTGGACTCCGGTGCGCTGTATCGCCTGCTGGCGTTCGCTGCGCATAACCATGGTGTCGACCTGACCAATGAAGAGCTGCTGAAGAAACTGGCCGCTCATCTGGATGTGCAGTTCATCGCGGCGACCGACGGTCAACTGCAGCGCATCATTCTGGAAGGCGATGAAGTCAGCGACGTCATCCGTACTGAAAGCGTCGGCTCCGGCGCTTCTCAGGTGGCCGCATTGCCGGCGGTACGCGAGGCGCTGCTGCAGCGCCAGCGTGCTTTCCAGGAAGCGCCGGGCCTGGTGGCCGACGGTCGCGACATGGGCACAGTGGTTTTTCCGGATGCGCCGCTGAAGATTTTCCTCACCGCCAGTGCCGAGGAACGGGCGCGCCGCCGATATTTGCAGTTGAAGGGCAAAGTCGAGGGTGTTAGTCTGTCGAGTCTGCTAGATGAGATCCGTGCACGCGACGAGCGTGATACCCAGCGCGCAGTAGCCCCGCTCAAGCCGGCGGCTGATGCGATACAGCTGGATTCCACGGAGTTGTCCATCGATCAGGTGCTTGAACGCATCATGAGCGAGATCGCCATTCGCGATATCGCCGGGTGACCAAGAAGGCCGCAGGGGACCAGTCATAGTCCTGCGGCGCTTCTTTTAAATGAAACTAACCCACACCGTCTGGGGTGTGGAGATGGGCGTATTCTTCGCCCTCATCTACAGGAATTAAAATGAGCGAAAGCTTTGCGGAACTCTTTGAAGAAAGCCTAAAGACCCTGAACCTTCAGGCAGGCTCCATCATCACCGGTGTTATCGTTGATATCGATTACCAGGCTCGCTGGGTAACCGTTCACGCTGGCCTGAAGTCTGAAGCACTCATCCCGCTGGAACAGTTCTACAACGATGCTGGTGATCTGACTATCAATGTCGGTGACGAAGTTCACGTTGCTCTGGATTCGGTTGAAGACGGTTTCGGTGAAACCAAGCTGTCCCGTGAAAAAGCCAAGCGCGCTGAATGCTGGATCGTTCTGGAAGCAGCCTTCGCAGCTGAGGAAGTGGTCAAGGGCGTTATCAACGGTAAGGTTAAAGGCGGCTTCACTGTCGACGTTAACGGCATCCGTGCGTTCCTGCCAGGTTCCCTGGTTGACGTCCGTCCAGTGCGCGACACCACGCACCTGGAAGGCAAAGAGCTGGAATTCAAGGTCATCAAGCTGGACCAGAAGCGCAACAACGTTGTCGTTTCCCGTCGCAGCGTCCTGGAAGCCGAGAACTCCGCCGAGCGTGAAGCTCTGCTGGAATCCCTGCAGGAAGGCCAGCAAGTCAAAGGTATCGTCAAAAACCTCACCGATTACGGCGCATTCGTCGATCTGGGTGGCGTGGACGGCCTGCTGCACATCACTGACATGGCGTGGAAGCGTATCAAGCATCCTTCCGAAATCGTCAACGTTGGTGACGAAATCGACGTCAAGGTTCTGAAATACGATCGCGAACGCAACCGTGTTTCCCTGGGCCTGAAGCAACTGGGCGAAGATCCATGGGTTGCTATCAAAGCCCGTTACCCAGAAGGCACTCGCGTTACCGCTCGTGTAACCAACCTGACCGACTACGGCTGCTTCGCTGAGCTGGAAGAAGGCGTTGAAGGTCTGGTACACGTTTCGGAAATGGACTGGACCAACAAGAACATCCACCCTTCGAAAGTCGTACAAGTCGGCGACGAAGTGGAAGTCATGGTTCTGGACATCGACGAAGAGCGTCGTCGTATCTCCCTGGGCATCAAGCAGTGCAAGTCGAACCCATGGGAAGACTTCTCTGGCCAGTTCAACAAGGGCGACAAGATCTCCGGCACCATCAAGTCGATCACCGATTTCGGTATCTTCATTGGTCTGGACGGCGGCATCGACGGTCTGGTTCACCTGTCCGACATCTCCTGGAACGAAGTGGGCGAAGAAGCCGTACGTCGTTTCAAGAAGGGCGACGAGCTGGACACCGTCATCCTGTCGGTTGACCCAGAGCGCGAGCGCATCTCCCTGGGCATCAAGCAACTGGAAAGCGATCCGTTCTCCGAGTACGTCTCGGTTAACGACAAGGGCGCTATCGTGACCGGTACCGTGAAAGAAGTTGACGCCAAAGGCGCCATCATCGTTCTGGCCGACGACATCGAAGCAACCCTGAAAGCCTCCGAAATCAGCCGTGACCGCGTTGAAGATGCGCGCAACGTTCTGAAAGAAGGCCAGGAAGTTGAAGCCAAGATCATCAGCGTTGACCGCAAGAGCCGCGTAATCCAGCTCTCGATCAAGTCGAAAGACGATGCTGAAGAGAAAGAAGCCATCCAGAGCCTGAAAGCAGCTCCGGAAGGTGAAGCAGCTGACACCACTATGGCGGCACTGCTGCGTCAAGCAATGGCCAAACAGAACTAAGTTCTGCTTGATCATGAAAAAGGGCGACTTCGGTCGCCCTTTTTTGTGCCTGCGATTTGGTGGCGGTACGGTTGGGAGTGGAGTGTTGGTGAAACCAATCCCTTCAACGGGTTGTCTGTTTCTTTAATCGGATCAATCGCCTATTCGCGACTAAGCTGGGTATTAGTCGTGCAGTAGTCGGGCGTTGCCTGGCATAAGGAAGTGGATGAACAGATTTATTGTGTTGATTGCGGTGTTGGTACTGGCTGGCTGCACCACAAGTGCCAAGACGCATGCAGTGCGTGGCGTCAGCGGTATCGAGATCGACTGCTCTGGTCTGGGTTCGGGGTGGGAGAAATGCCAAAAGCGCGCAGCGAAGGAGTGCAAGGGCGCGGGTTACAGGGTAATCACCCGATCTGATCAGGCCAAGGATGAAGATGAATATCCGTTTGGCTTCAATCCCGCAGGCTACGTCACTCGAACCATGCTGGTCATGTGCCGTTGAGTGTGTACTGCTTCGGCTTGTGCTTTTGTGCACTGAAAACAGGCGTTTCGGCGCCAAGGAAGATATGTCAATCCCTGGGCTGTTCAAAATCTTCCGGGCGTGCTAAAACCTTTCAAGCGCTGATCTAGCTGCTTGAAAAAGAAGGGAAAAATATGACGAAGTCGGAGTTGATCGAACGAATTGTCACCCATCAAGGGCTACTCTCATCCAAGGATGTGGAGCTGGCCATCAAGACCATGCTTGAACAAATGTCCCAGTGCCTGGCCACCGGTGATCGCATCGAGATCCGTGGGTTTGGCAGCTTCTCCCTGCACTATCGTGCGCCGCGCGTAGGTCGCAATCCAAAGACCGGTCAGTCGGTTAGTCTCGACGGCAAATTCGTTCCGCATTTCAAGCCGGGCAAGGAGTTGCGTGACCGGGTGAATGAGGAAGAGGAGGAGGGAGTTTGACAGTCGCTACTTTTCAAGGAGTTACTCATGCGTAACCTCAAGCGCATACTTCTTGGTGTTTTTATTCTGCTGCTGGTGTTGGTGATTCTGGCGTTTGTACTGGAAAATCAGCAATCCATCTCGCTGATGTTTCTTGGCTGGGCTGGTCCGCAACTTCCAGTGTCTCTGATCATGGTAATTGCTTTGCTCGTCGGGATGCTGATCGGGCCGGTACTGGGCTGGTTTTTGGGGCGTTCTTCCAGTGCCTCCCGCAAGCTATCGGGGTGAAATGCTGTGGGGTGGGGGTGTGATGAATTTGCACCGCGGCCTGTCCATATCCATTAGTAAAACGTTCATTAAGCTGTAAAATGCCGCGTTTGTTCGACAGCGGCATATTTGCTTGTCGCTGAAAATTCGCTTTTAAAGAAGCCTTGCGACTTGGGCTTTTGCATTCATGGATCAGACAGTGCTCGGTTGGCAGCCCTGTCAGCACCTCAAGGGTATGGTTTCGCGTGAAAATTCTAGTAACCGGCGGTGCCGGGTTTATTGGCTCGGCAGTTATCCGTCACATCATTTCCAATACATCCGACTCTGTAGTGAACGTCGATAAGTTGACGTATGCCGGTAACCTTGAATCGCTGGCGCAAGTCAGTCACGACCCGCGTTATGTTTTCGAGCACGTAGATATCTGTGATCGCGCAGAGATTGAACGTGTCCTGCAAGCGCATCAGCCGGATGCGATCATGCATCTGGCGGCAGAGTCGCATGTTGACCGCTCGATCTCCGGTCCCTCCGAATTTATTCAGACCAATATCATTGGTACATACACTCTTCTTGAAGCTGCCCGGCACTACTGGACGGGCCTGGAAGGTGATCGCAAATCAGCTTTTCGCTTCCATCACATCTCGACGGACGAAGTTTACGGCGACCTTGAAGGGCCGGAAGACCTTTTCACCGAAGAAACGCCTTATCAGCCGAGCTCTCCCTATTCGGCGAGCAAGGCCAGCTCCGATCATCTTGTACGCGCCTGGGCCAGAACCTATGGGCTGCCGACACTGGTGACCAATTGCTCGAATAATTACGGCCCGTGCCATTTTCCCGAAAAGCTGATTCCGCTGATCATTCTCAATGCACTGGAGGGCAAGCCGTTGCCGGTGTACGGCAAGGGTGATCAGGTCCGTGACTGGCTCTATGTCGAAGATCATGCCCGTGCACTTTATAAAGTTGTAACCGAAGGTGTGGTTGGCGAGACCTATAACATCGGTGGTCATAACGAAAAGCAAAACATCGAAGTGGTGCACACGCTGTGTGCATTGCTTGACGAGCTGCGTCCTGAGTCCGCCCATTGCCCTCATGCCAGTCTGATCACCTATGTTCAGGATCGGCCGGGCCATGACCAGCGCTACGCGATCGATGCCAGCAAGATCCAGCGTGAGCTTGGCTGGACGCCGCAAGAAACATTCGAAACCGGCATTCGCAAGACGGTGGAGTGGTATTTGAACAATGCCGACTGGGTCGCCCATGTAAAAAACGGTAGTTATCAGCAATGGATTGATCAGAACTACGCGGATCGTTCAGGCCAGTGATGAAAATTCTCTTGCTGGGGAAAAACGGTCAGGTGGGATGGGAGCTGCAGCGCTCCCTTTCTCCACTAGGAGAACTGATCTCGCTGGATCGTCATGGCGAAGACGGGCTGTGCGGCGATTTGTCCGATCTTGTTGGCCTGCGAGCCACCCTTCGTCGCGTGCGTCCGGACATTATCGTCAATGCGGCGGCATACACAGCTGTGGACAAGGCAGAAGTCGAGATCGAACTGGCGCATTGCGTGAACGCGCAGGCCTGCCAGGTCATGGCCGAAGAAGCTGCGGCGCTGGATGCATGGTTGATTCATTATTCGACCGACTACGTATTCAATGGGCAGGGATCGACACCCTGGGTAGAGACTGATGCGGTTGCCCCGCTGAATCGCTATGGCGTCAGCAAGGCTGTCGGTGAGCAGGTGATTATCGACTCGGGTTGCAAGCACCTGATCTTCCGTACCAGTTGGTGTTATGGAGCCCGTGGCAGCAACTTCGCCAAGACCATGATGAGGCTGGCCAGGGAGCGCGACACGCTGAACGTGATCGCGGACCAGATCGGTTCACCCACGGGAGCGGACCTGATTGCCGATGTCACGGCGCTGGCTATTCGGCGTGTCTTGCTGGCTCCAGAGCTTGCCGGGGTTTACCACCTGGCGGCTGGCGGCGAAGTCTCATGGCATGGTTATGCGTCATTCGTGATCGACTTTGCCCGCCGCCAGGGTGAGGCGTTCGCGGTGACAGCGATCAATACGATTGAAACCAGTGCCTACCCAACCCCTGCACGCCGACCTTTGAACTCTCGTTTGAATACTCACAAGCTGTGCCGGGCCTTTTCTTTACACTTGCCGGATTGGCAAAGTGGTGTAACCCGAATGCTCAGGGAAATTCTCGATAAATGATCAAGACCAACCGTAAAGGCATCATTCTGGCCGGTGGTTCAGGCACACGCTTGCACCCGGTCACTCTTGGTGTATCTAAGCAATTGCTGCCGATCTATGACAAGCCGATGATTTTCTATCCGCTGTCGGTACTTATGCTGGCGGGCATGCGTGAAATTCTGATCATCTCCACGCCCGAGGATCTGCCGAACTTCCGCAAGCTGCTGGGTGACGGCAGCCTGTACGGAGTCGAGCTGAGTTATGCCGAGCAGCCTAGCCCTGACGGTCTGGCCCAGGCGTTTATCATTGGTGAAGAATTCATTGGTGATGATCCTTGCTGTCTGATCCTCGGCGACAACATTTTCTACGGGCAGTATTTTACCGAGAACCTGCGCTCGGCCAATGCCCAGACCTCAGGTGCTACAGTGTTCGGTTACCACGTTTCCGATCCGGAGCGTTTCGGGGTGGTGGAATTCGATGCAAACGGTTGTGCGTTGAGCATTGAAGAGAAGCCTCTCAAGCCGAAGTCCAACTATGCGGTTACCGGTTTGTATTTCTACGACAACCAGGTCGTGGAGATTGCAAAGAACATTCAGCCTTCGGAGCGTGGCGAGCTGGAAATCACCGACATCAACCGTGCCTATCTGGAGCAGAAGACGCTCAATGTCGAAATGTTGGGCCGAGGCTTCGCCTGGCTGGATACCGGTACCCATGATTCGTTGCTCGAAGCGGGGCACTTCGTGCATACCATCGAGCATCGCCAGGGGTTGAAAGTCGCCTGTCTCGAAGAAATTGCCTACAGCAACGGCTGGATCAGCGCTGAACACGTCGCGGCACAGGCTGATCGCCTGAAAAAAACCGGTTACGGACAGTACCTGCAGAAGCTGCTGGATCATCCTTCGAATTGAATGTGTTCTTTCCGTCGGTCCACAGGTTGGCAGGTTAATTACCGAGTTATTAATTCATGGCTGTCGCGCTAGAATGGCAGCCAGAACCTGACGGTGTATTTGAAGTTTCGCTGGTCGAATCAGTCTGTCTGCCCCCTTATGTACTTTTGAAAGGGGGGGGGGGGGCGGTACCTTCGGGTGGAAAGTGTCAGTGTATCTGCTGCTTGCATGCGAACGGCAGGGGTAAAAATTTGCGCTGATCTCAGTGCAGGAACGACTAGTAACATAACTGAGCCCGCTTTCCTGATAACAATCGGCAGGAAGGGGGATTAAGGATTTAGAGCATGGAACTGATTCCCGTAATTTTGTCTGGTGGAGTTGGCAGCCGCCTGTGGCCTGTTTCTCGCGAGGCTCATCCCAAACCTTTCATGGATCTGCCGGATGGTCAGAATCTGATCCAGAAGACGTTCTTGCGTGCTTCGCGCCTTGAAGGTGTCGTTGAGGTCCTCACGGTCACCAATCGTGAACTGCTGTTCAAGACTGAAGACGAGTACGGTGTAGTCAATACGGCCAAGCACGCTCAGGGTTTCATCCTCGAGCCCTTCGGGCGCAATACTGCAGCGGCCGTAGCTGCGGCGGCGCTGCAACTTGAGGCGACCCATGGTCCTGACGCGCACATGCTGGTACTGGCAGCCGATCACCTGATCAAGGACGAAAAAGCTTTTGCGGCGGCGGTCGGCAAGGCCGTTGCGCTGGCCAGCACGGGCTGGCTGGTCACGTTCGGTATCCAGCCGACCTATCCGGAAACCGGATTTGGCTACATCGAGGCGCAGAAGGATGCTCCACTCGAGGGCGGCTTGAAGGTCGCGCGTTTTGTCGAGAAGCCCAACCTGGAGACAGCCCAGGGGTACGTGAGTGCCGGCAATTATTTCTGGAATTCCGGCATGTTCTGCTTCCGGGTGGGCACGGTACTGGAAGAACTTCGCCAGCACGCGCCTGATGTCGTCGATGCCGTTGCTAAAACAATCGAAGCCTCGCGCCTGACTTCTTCGAGCAAATATCGCTGCCTGGCGCTGGATGCTGAGCGTTTTGCCGAGGTTCCGGATATCTCCATCGACTACGCCCTGATGGAGCGCTCGACGAAAGTCGCTACCATTCCTTGCGATATTGGCTGGAGCGACATCGGTTCCTGGAATGCCGTGAGCGAGCTGACCCCGGCTGACGAAAACGGCAACCGTTTCGAAGGTGAGGTTCTGTCCCATGGCTCACGCAACAACTATGTGAACAGTGAAGGGCGCCTGACAGCCCTGGTCGGTGTGGAAGATCTGCTGGTCATCGATACGCCCGACGCGGTGATGATCGCCCACAAGGATCATGCTCAAGACGTCAAGCATATCGTCAACCAGCTCAAGGCCTGCAGCCATACCGTGCATTTGCTGCATCGCACGGTGCATCGTCCATGGGGCACGTACACTACCCTGGAAAACGGCGAGCGCTTCAAGATCAAACGCATTGTCGTCAAGCCGAAAGCCTCTCTGTCCCTGCAGATGCATCACCATCGCAGCGAACACTGGATTGTCGTCAGCGGCATGGCAAAGGTGGTCAATGATCAGCAGGAGTTGATGCTCGACACCAACGAGTCGACGTTCATCCGTGCGGGCCACCGGCACCGCCTGGAGAACCCGGGCATGATCGACTTGGTGCTTATCGAAGTGCAGAGCGGCGAGTATCTGGGTGAGGACGATATCGTTCGTTTTGAAGACATCTACGGCCGCGTTGACAAGTAACAGCGTGCTGGCAGTCATAAGCCTGACGGGTGATTGTTCAACCGGTCAGGCTTATTTGCATGTGTCCACCCTCGACTTTAATTCCTATCGATGACGCACGACCCGTTCGAAATGTGTCGTCCCCGTTTCCCGGCAAGAGACCAGAATGCATACCCCTATCAAAACCCGCTGCTTCAAGGCTTATGACATCCGTGGCCAGGTGCCCTCCGACCTCAACGAAGATGTGGCTTATCGGATTGGCCGCGCCATGGTCACCGAGCTGCAAGGCAAGAGCATCGTGCTGGGGCGGGATATGCGGCTGGAAAGCCCGATGCTGGCCGAAGCAATGACCCGCGGTCTGCGCGAGGCCGGGGCGCAGGTCATTGATATCGGCTTGTGTGGCACCGAAGAAGTCTACTTCGCCACCAGCGCATTCGGTGCCGATGGCGGTGTGATGATCACTGCAAGTCACAACCCCAAAGGGTACAACGGCATGAAGCTGGTCAAGTCGCAGTCGCGACCGATCAGTGGCGATACAGGGCTCAATGCGATTCGAGAGCGCGTGGAAAGTGGCGATCTCGGTCCCCTGGCAGACGAGCCTGGTGGTGTTCGTCACGAGCTGGACAAGGGGCGCTACATCGCCCATCTGTTGACGTATATCGACGTTGCGGATCTGAAACCGCTGAAGGTACTCGCCGACCCAGGCAACGGCGCCGCCGGTCCGGTACTGCAGGAACTGATCGACAAGCTGCCCTTCGAGTGGGTGCTGATCAATGCCGAACCGGACGGTAACTTTCCCAATGGCGTGCCCAATCCACTGCTGCCGGAAAATCGCGAACTGACGCGCCAGGCGCTGTTGGACAAGGGCTGTGACGTGGGACTGGCCTGGGACGGCGACTTTGACCGCTGCTTCTTTTTCGACGAAACCGGTCGCTTCATCGAGGGCTACTATCTGGTTGGCCTGCTGGCGGAAATGCTGCTCAAACAGCACCCGGGCAGCAAGATCATTCACGACCCGCGCCTGACCTGGAACACCATCGATCAGGTTGAGCAGGCAGGCGGCGTACCGGTCCTGTGCAAAACCGGGCATGCCTTCATCAAGGAGCGCATGCGCCTTGAGGATGCGATCTACGGCGGCGAAATGAGCGCCCACCACTATTTCCGCGACTTCGCCTACTGCGACAGCGGGATGATTCCGTGGTTGTTGGTGACAGCGCTGATGTCCACCACCGGAAAGACCCTTGCGCAACTGGTTGACGAGCGTATTGCGGCATATCCGTGCACCGGCGAAATCAACTATCGGGTCGACGATGTGCCGGCGATGTTGCAGAAGGTTCTTGAGCACTATTTGCCCCAGAGTCCGGTCCTCGACAGAACGGATGGCATCAGCGTTTCCTTTGACAACTGGCGTTTTAACCTGCGTGGTTCCAACACAGAGCCACTGTTGCGGCTGAACGTCGAGTCCAGGGGCGATCAAGCGTTGATGTGGGCTCGACTGAAAGAGCTTGAAACGCTGATCAAGGGTGCATGAGACCTTTGGTCTCTTTGGTATTCAACAGCGCCCGTGCTTCGGTGAGCGAAACATCGCGGTGCGGTCGCGGGTTGTGAAATATCAATTTTATAGGTTCATATTTTGAAAACGGTTTTATTGCTAAGCACCTATCCGATCATCAGCCCCCGCCACGGCGGCCAGGTCCGGGTTGCCAACATCGCGAAAACCTTCGAGGAAAATGGCTGGAGCGTTACTCATCTGGCCGTTTATGAGCCTGAGGGTTACCCGCCGTCGACATTGGGTTCCAATGATGTCAGCTTTCCCGCTGGCAGCAGCTTTCGCAAATACAAGGGCACCTATGTGCCGTTGATCAACGATTTGCTGTCGGGGGAGTTCGCCGCCTCGGAGCAGGGCGGGTTTGCCGAAATCCTCAAAAAGCTGCCTGCAGTGATTGACGTCATTCATGTCGAGCAGCCATGGCTATGGCCGCTGGTCCTGAAGATCAAACAGCTGCCGCAATACAGTAATGCTTGCCTGATTTACGGGTCCCAGAACATCGAGGCCCCGCTGAAGCTGGAAATTCTCGACAGTTACGGGATCAAGGGTGCCGAGCCGGTCATTGCCGATATTGAAGCCCTTGAGCGCAAGGCTGCGCTGGAGGCTGATATTGCCGTAGCGGTAACGCAAGCGGATTACGACATCCTCAAGGCTTGGGGGGCGAAAATGCCGCTGTTGGCTCCTAACGGCATTGCGCCCTGGACGGCCAAGATCGAAGTGCTCGAGAGCTGGAAGGCGCGCCTGCCAGCATCACCGTGGATTCTCTATGTCGCCAGTGCTCATCCACCTAATTTCAAGGGCTTCAATGAGTGTCTGGGGAGTTCTCTGGCGTGCATTCCGCCTGACAGCAAGCTGGTGGTGGTCGGCAGTGTTTGCGAGCACCTGGAGTCGACGCTTCGGGACAGTCGCTGGGGGCAATTGAACCTGTCGCGCCTGAAACTTTTGTACATGCTGCCTGACGATGACCTGGATGCGGTGAAAACCCTCGCTCATGCGTTTCTGTTACCGATTCCCCATGGCGGCGGCTCGAACATCAAGACGGCGGAAGCCATTTATTCGGGCAAATACGTGGTCGGAACGGAGTCTGCGTTTCGCGGCTTCGAACAGCATCTGGATCTGCCGGAAATCAGTGTTGCCCGTACGCCGAACGAGTTTCACGCGGCGATCCGCAAGCGCCTGACCGGGCCGGCAACGATCGATGGCAACGGTCCGGATAGAGAGTCCCGGGAATCATTGACCTGGGCCCGGAGCCTGGAATCGATTCCGCATGCAGCAATACAAGTCATTGAAAAGAAGGCGCAAGCATGACTACCTGGTTTGACGTAACGACCATCCTTGGCTGGCGGCGGCCGGCGGTAGGCATTATTCGTACCGAGGCGGAAGCGGCCGCTCATGCGCTCGAGTTGATTGCTGCCGGGGAGAGCGTGAAGTTTTGCTTCTACAACCGTGCCACGGGCTACAGCGCCGTCGACACCGCTGAGGTGGCCGCGACGCTCAAGCGAATCTCCGGTGCGCACGCTGCTGGGCCGGGCAAGGTTGCTGCGAGTAGCGCGAACAAGAGTTCGATCGAGGCCCGACTGAAAGAGAAAGCGATAAAGGTGCTCAACCGCTTGCCGCCAAAAGTCAGTGGGCGCATTTATCAGTTCTTCCAGTTGCGCCGTGTGTCAATGGTCGAGGCCGTGATTGCTCTTCGGCACATGCGGTCGGCTATCAAGGGGTTCCTGAAGCCAGCCAACCGGACTCATGTCTTTACGCCGTCGTCCGTCAAGGCAGCGACGGCCGGTCATCCGTTCTCGAAGGGTGATAGCTACATTTCCGTGGGTCTGGACTGGGACAACAAGGATCTTCCGCATCTTTATGAGCTCAAGAAGAAGGTCGGTCTGCGCGTCATTCTCTTCTGCTACGACGTGATCCCGGTAAGGCTTCCCCATTTGTGCGTGGGTGATGTGGCGGCCAGGTTCGCCAACTATTTCACGGACGTCGCCTGGTGTGCGGACAAGATCCTTTGTATCTCGGAATGCACGCGCAAGGACCTGATCGCACTGCTCGAAGAGTTGGGTGCACCGGTCCCGCAAACGGCGGTGGTCAAGCTGGGATGCCAGCTCTCGCATGAACTGAGCGATGACATCAGTGCTGATGTGAAAGCGTTGTTGAATGAGCGTTTTGTACTGTTCGTTTCAACGATCGAGCGCCGCAAGAATCACGAGGTTCTTTACCGCGCCTATACACGTCTGATTGATAGTGGCGTTCAGGATCTGCCGAAACTGGTGTTTGTTGGAATGTCGGGCTGGGGTGTTGGTGACTTGCTGGCGGATATCCAGCTTGATCCGAGAACCAGGGACTACATTCGCATCCTGAACAATGTCTCCGATTCGGACCTCATGCACCTCTATCGTCATTGCATGATGACGGCATTTCCGTCGCTGTATGAAGGTTGGGGATTACCGGTTGCAGAGAGTCTGGCTGCCGGCAAGTACTGCCTCGCTTCCAGTGCCGCGTCGATACCGGAAGTGGGTGGTGAGCTGCTGGATTACCTGGAGCCGTGGGATGTCTCGGCGTGGGTGGCGGAGCTGCAGAAGTATGCGTTCGATCCGGCAGCGCTGGCTGCCAGGGAAGAGGCGATCAAGCGTGACTACAAGCCGGTGGCCTGGAAGGACACGGCGCAGTTCATCTTCGACAGTTTGAAATAAGGGCGGGCACAGCGGTGGCAGTGCGGTGGAACAGCAGGGCTGATCCACCGCAATTGATTCACACGATAGTGTTGGTGTTGAACACGCTCAATGGTTGCAGCATGTCCGGGGTGCTCAACAGTTCCGGGTTGCCCGACCATTTTTCGATGATGGACGAAAAGTGCTCGACTGCCGAGAGGAGGACATTCGCCCGGAGCGCCGCAGGAACGGCTTGTTCCAGCTTCCGTGCATAGTTTTGCGCAGTGAAGGTGGCCTGCGCCCATACCTGCGCCTGCTTTCCGAGCACGTTGGCCGAGGTCTGGTCGCTATGAAGAGACAGAAATATTTTCTTCAAGTCTTCGACTTCGTTCTCGACCGATATCTTCAGCACCAATTCATCAGGGAGCTCGCTGTAGAAGCCGGTGTCCGTAACGATGGTTGCTTTGCCGTAGAGCATGGCTTCGATGGCCGAGGCTGAAGCGGCTTCCAGGCTAGGCCAGCGCAGGCAACTGATGACGTCCGCTTCCCGAATGGCCATGGACAGCGTTGCATCGTTGACTTCATTGGAAATGATCAACTCCACGCCGTTGTCAATTGCCAGTTCAGACAACCTTTTTTCAGTCTCTGGAAGAATCGCACCAACCAGACGGTAACGAACATTCGCTCGCAGGGAAGGGCTGCTGGCGATTGCCAGGATGCAGCTTTCAACGCGCTTGTTTGGGTTAACGTGACCGATGGTCAGGATATTCAGTTTGCTGTTGGTGGCTGGTAGCTCCGAGTCGTTGGCTCCTGGCGCATCGTAGGCCAGTGGCGTAACGAAAACCGGCCCCGGGCAAGCCGCCAGTACACGATCGCAGCCCCAGTTGCTGTGCGTGATCACACAGGTCGCCATCGAGCTGATCCATTCTGTGAGCGGAGCTTCATTTCGCGTTTTGCTGATGAACACCGAGCCGTCATGAATCTGGAAGTATTCCTCGGCAATCGTTGTTCCATACCACTGAGTCAATACTCGATTGGCTTCTTCGCGCCTGCCTTGCGACCAGCCGAAAAACAGGTGTCCGAGGAAGAAGTCATGCAGGCAAACGATACCTGGAGCTTTTGCAAGCCAGGCAATTGCACCTTCATGAAATTCGTAGCTGTTGCCAATCTGATAGACGCAGCAGTCGGCGCTCTCGATTTCTCGAGTGATTTGCGAGTCGTCCTCCCAGGGCAGTACTGTGCAGCCGAAATCGTGAAGTTCTGTGGCCGAGACGTGCTGGCTTTCGGTACGAACCACGACAACTTCATGTTGGCTGGACAGGAGTTGGCGCACGACGAGTCTGGTCATTCGGCCGATGGCCGAGGTTTTGACCGCGGGTGTGAACATGACTAGTTTCATTTCAGGAGCGCCTCGACAGTTTCTGGCCAATTAATGCCCAGGCCGTTCCACAATGCCTGAGCGCCTTCTCCGTACTGTCGGGTTCGAGCCTTGCTTTCGTAGGCAGCGCTCATCGCCTCAGCCAGACTTTCGGCAGTCGGTTCCGCTCTCCAGCCGGTTTCGCCAGGCTGCACCAAGCCGAGGATCCCGCCACTGTCGGTAGTCGTTATCAGCGCTTTGCGAGCCGTTGCCGCTTCCATGCTCACGTAGCCGAGTGAGTCTTCATCAAACGGGATATAAGCGACGGCAAGTGCACGATTGACATAGTCCACATAGGTAGCCCGGGGCAGGAAGCGCAGATCGAGTTTTACACGATCCTGCAGACCGAACTGTTCAATGATTGCGTGCAGCTGTTGTGTATCGGCAGGAGACTCGGGTGGTCCGGCGATGATCATCTTGACTCGTCGATCCGCCTTTGCCAGTGCCTGTAAAAGCAGGAATTGGCGTTTCATGCTGTTTACCCGGCCGCCGGCAAAGATGTAGTCATCAGACTCGCCACCGGTGAACACTTCCGGATCGTTGACCGGAGGAAGTAGTACCTTGGAGTCAAAACCGTTGTATTTGAGAAGTCGCTGTCGGGTGACTTCGGAATTGGTGTAGATGTGTCGGCTCTCAGCGAAGCTTTCATTATCCGCATGCGCAATCGCCTTGCGAATATCCGCGCCATGCTGGCCCGGTGGAAGATTGGTCTGACCGGCATCATACAAGTCATAGGCTTGCCGGTATTGGTGAAGCAGCCACAGCGATTTGCGGTGATGCCGAACCAGATACGCGGGAAACTTCAAGGCAATGACGTGATCGGTATTGGCGATTTCCAGGGTGCGTGCCAACAGCATTTGCGAGGGAATGCGTGTTGAAGGTTCCCATTGAAACGGGATCCGCAGAATTTCCGCATCATGGCCGGCGATGACCAGATTCTTCTGCAGGTTGACAGCCAGCTCTTCAGCGCCACCCCAAATGAAGGGCGCCATGTTGTTTACGATTAATACTTTCATGCCAAAAGACGCTCCAGCACCTGCGACCATGAAATCTTCAAGTCGACCAATCGCTGTCTGGCGTTCTTGCCCATTGCTTCTGTCACGTTTTTATCCCGGTACAGTTTGTCCATGGCGCGAGCCAGTGATTCGGGAGTCGGTTCGGCGATGTAGCCGTTGTAACCGTCCTGAATCAATTCAAGCACGCCACCGGAATCGGAAGTGGTCAGGACAGCTTTCTGTGCGTGGCTGGCCTCCAGGCTCGGATATCCGTAGGAATCTTCGTCGATCGGCAAGTAAGCGGCGGCCAGGCATTGCGACAAATGCTCCACTTTTTCCTCTTCCGTGATCCAGCGGTCTTCGACAATCACCCGATCGGCTACATTGCATAATTGGGCCTTTTGTTGAAGCGCAATGCCATAGTCCGGGCTCGCGCCAGTTCCCATAATCCGCAAACGAACCGGCGCCTTGGTGTAGCTGAGTGCTTCGATGAGCAAATGCTGGCGCTTGTAGTGTTCCAGGCGGCAGATACATACGATCTCGTCGTTGTATCCGGCACTGAAAAAACGCTCCGGTTCGAATACGGGCGGGTACAGCACTTCACTCTCTACGCCGTTGAAGGTCTTGAGTCGCTCGGAGACAACCTTCGAGTTGGTGAAAACTGTCTTTGCTTCACCCATTGCCCGGGTGTCCACGTCAATCAGGGATTCACGGATGGCGCGGTTATGCGCGGTGTCCGGGAAGTCACGATAAGGCGAGTCCCACAGGTCGTAGAAGGTACGGATGTGGTGAATGAACCAGAGAATCTTGTGTGGATGCGGTATCAGATGGGCCTGCGGCCGGAAGCAAATGATCCGGTCTGCGGCCTTAAGATCGACCCAGCGCAGCGCCATCATCTGCTGAAACAGGATATCCGGAGGCGAGTCGAGTTCTGGCAGGTACACGACTTCCACCTGGTGTCCGGCTTCGGTCAGCGTCGAGGCCAGCCAGTCGACGATGTTTCTTCCACCGCCCCTGATGAAGGGCATGAACGAGGAGCAAAGGGCGATTTTCATCAGGCCGCGAGGACCTCGCGCAAGCTCGCCGCGATTCTGATGATGTCTTCCCGGGTCAGATCCTGATGCGTTGGCAGGTTGATGCCGCGGCCGGACCATAGGTCTGCTACCGGGTAGCGGTTGTCTTCCTTGTAAGGCGGCAGAACATGCATCGGGTAGAAAACCGGACGGGTTTCGATGCCCATTGCATCCAGTTTCTGCATGACGGCGTCACGTTTGTGCTCATCACCGTCCGCCAGGAAGATGTTGTACATCCAGAAGACCTGCTTGGCCCACGACGCCTCGGTCGGCAGGACGATCTTGTCCTTTAGGTCTGCCAGCGCTTCGTTGTACCAGCCGGCCAGGCGCTCGCGATCGGCAAGTGCGGTATCGATGTTTTCCATCTGGGCCAGGCCAATGGCCGCCTGGATGTTGGTCATGCGATAGTTGTAACCGACTACCGGGAACCAGTAACGACGGTTCGGATCCATGCCTTGACCACGGAACAGGCGCAGTTTGGCGGCGAGTTCGTCGTCATTGGTGGTGATCATGCCACCTTCACCGGTGGTGATGATCTTGTTGCCGAAAAAGCTGAAGGTCGCGCAAGTGCCCAGGCTGCCCACCTTGTTGCCCTCGACTTCGGCGCCGTGTGCCTCGGCGGCGTCCTCGACGACCCACAGATTGTGCCTGCGGGCGATTTCGTTGACGACGTCCATCTGTGCCGGATGACCATAGAGGTGCACCGGGATGATGCCTTTGGTCTTGGCGGTGATCTTGCTTTCGATCGTTTGCGGGTCGATGTTCATGGTATCGGCGCATACATCCACCAGTACTGGAGTCGCGCCGCAATAGCGTACGGCGTTGGCCGTTGCGATGTAGGTCACGGTAGGGATGATCACTTCGTCGCCAGGTTGCAGGTCAAGTACGACCAGAGCCAGGTGCAGCGCCGTGGTGCCGTTGTTGGTGGCGATCGCATGCTTGACGCCACAGAACGCGGCAAAGCTTTCTTCAAAGGCAGTGATGTACTTGCCGTTGGAGGAGATCCAGTTTGTATCCAGGCAATCGAGCACGTAATTGCGTTCGTTTCCAGCGAGTTTTGGTTGTGCAACGGAAATACGTTTCATGTCTCTTCCTTCAAAATTTGTTCAAGGCTTTGGCAGGCACACCCACAACCGTGACTGCTGAATCGATATTCGAAATGACGACGCTTCCGGCACCGACCATGACGGACTCACCGATGTGAATTTCCGGAATGACTTTGCTGCCGACACCGACGAAACTCAAGTTGCCTACGTGCACATTGCCGGCCAGGGCGCACTGGGGCGCAATGTGAGCCGCCAGCCCGATCACGCAATCGTGGTCAATAGTTGCACCGGTGTTGATGATGCAAAGGTCGGATATGACGGCCTCTGCATTGATCACGGCTCCAGCCATCACAGCGATTCCGGTGCCCAGTCTGGCCGAAGGGGAAACCACGGCTGCTGGGCTGATGGCGTTCACCAGTTTGAAACCCGTCTCGGTGGTTTTTTTCGCCAGTTTGTTGCGGACGCTATTTGACCCGATGGCAATGAATGCTCTCTCGTACCCGTCCTTGTACAGCGCCGACAGGTGGTCGTCGCTTTTCAGTACCGGGATGCCCAGACAGGTATCCGGACTGTCCGGGTTGCCGACGCACCACGCAACTTTCTCGCCCTGGGCCTGCAGGAGCTCGATGCAGACTTTTGCATGTCCGCCGGCCCCTACAACAATGATTTCAGACTTCATGCGTCACTCCTTTCAGCGTGAGTCCATTCCGGGCGGTGAAACAGCAGGTTGACCGAGTCGGTACGCGACAGTTGTTCGATCGACCAGTTTTCAAGGTTGCCGGTACCTTCATTGATAACGCTGAACACCAGTCCGGTAGCCGTGAAATGCTTGAGCCAGTTTTCGAGACTTATCGTATTTCTCTTCAGGTGGGAGAGGCCCAGTTCAACGATAAGCAGCATTTGCGGGTTGGCAGCAAGCAGGCGTCGTGCACCTTTCATGACGTCGATTTCGGCGCCTTCCGCGTCGATTTTCAGCAGCTTTACAGTCAGATCTTCCGGCAGAAACTCATCTAGGGTAACGGTTGAGATTTCCACAGATGTTGTCGTGGCAAACGTCGGAGTTTCCAGTTCATAGAGTGAGTGATGGCCGCTGGTAGCGCCAAGATGCAGTTTGTGGCTGCCTGCCGTATCGGAAAGTGCGTAATGGGAGATCTCGCTGATGGATAGAGCACCGTTGAGCCACAGGTTTCTTTCCAGCAGTTTCCGGGTCGGTTCGAATGGCTCGAAAGCAAAAATCCTGCCTTGTCCCGACATGGCGCGAGCGGCGGCTATCGAGTGCATTCCTATATTGGCGCCGACATCGATATAGACATCGCCGGGCTTGATGATGCGTTCGATCAGAATCCGTGTTCCAGGCTCAAGCTCTCCTGCTTCCATCAGATTGGCCAACAGAGCATGATCCCGGGCATCGCAGAGCATGTAGCCGACTGCAGTTTTGACCAGTGTTTCATCCGGTCCGCAGTTGATAGCGATACGGTTGACATCGAGCAATGCATATTGCTCGATTCGATCGAGTTGCGGGCCTACGTTTTGCTCGATTCGATCGAGTTGCAGGCCTACGTTTTGCTCGATTCGATCGAGTTGCGGGCCGACTTTTTCCATCGGGAGCTGGCTGGCGAAAAGCTCTCGCGACAGGGAAGCCTGGACATTCGTCGAGTTGGTCAGTCGCTGAAGCTCCAGCTGGACTTGCCGGTTTTGCTCGCGCTGTTGCTCCTGCAGGCTGGCGAGCGCCTGCTGGAGGGTGGCGAACTCTTGCTGGAGGGTGGCGAACTCTTGCAGCATGTCCTGACGGATCGTGGCATTCAAATAGTTGCGCAGGCGGAAGAGCACCGGGCGTGTGAAAGGCCGGGTGGCGCGAAAAGCGCTCTGGGCAATCCGCCGAAGTGTCTGCTTGACGTGATGACGCAGCATCCGGCTCATGGCAGGTGAGGTTCCATGAGGGATATCGCTGGCACCGCTGGCGACATCGGTCGGCGCACTGATGACGGGATGGGAAGCTGTGCGCGCCAGCAAGCGCTTCGACGCAATCGAAAAGGCCGCTTCGATTTCCACACCATTGCGCTTAATGCTGTTCATTAGCTTCAAGCTCCAAAGTAGGCTGTGGTGACCGTTGTCGGGTCTCCATCCATTTTGATCTTGCCGTGCTCCAGCCACAGCACCCGATTACAGGTGTGCATGACCAGTTCGCGGGAGTGGCTGGCAATCACCAGAATGTTGGTCGACTTCACCAACTCGTTCATGCGGATCTCGGCTTTGTGCTTGAAGCCTTCGTCACCCACCGATAGCCATTCGTCCATCAACAGGATTTCCGGTTTGATCGTGGTCGAGACGGCGAAGGCCAGGCGCAGGTGCATGCCCGAGGAATAGGTGCGGATCGGCATGTCGACAAAGTCACCCAGTTCGGAAAACTCAATGATCTCGTCGAGCTTTTCGGTGATCTGTGCCTTGGTCATGCCCAGAATGCCGCCGCGCAGGTAGATGTTCTCCCGTCCGGTGGCTTCGGGATCCGTTCCCAGGGAAATGTCGATCAGGGAACCGATCTCTCCATCGATTCGAGCGGTGCCCGACGATGGCTCATAGACACTGCTGAGCAGGCGCAGCAGCGTACTCTTGCCAGCGCCGTTATGGCCAAGGAGCCCGACCCGGTCACCGTCACGCAAGGTGAAAGTCAGGTCTTCGAGTGCTCTGACGATGACGCGACCCTGTTGGTCCGCGCCCAATTGTCCACCGGTGGCAACCTGAATCAGGCGTTTCTTCAGGGAACGGCCGTTAGCGTTGTAGATCGGAAAATCCACACAAACATTTTTGAATTCGATCAGCGACATTAGGAGTTCTTCTTAGAGCCAGTAAGCGATGCGGCGCTTGTAACGGCCGTAGACCACGAGCGCAACGGCCCAGCCGACAGCGGCCATGCCCAGGGAAACCCACCAGTTGGTGGCAGTTGGCAACTGACCGATCAGTGGCGAGCGGACGATCGATATGATGTGGTAGACCGGATTCAGGTCAAGCAGGTAAAGCCCGGCCCTTTGAGGCAGCAAGCTCGGCATCCACATGATCGGTGTGAGGTAGAACACTACTTGCAACAAGCTTCCGACAATCTGAGGCAGATCACGATAGCGTGCGCACAGGATGCCCAGCAGCAAGGCGATCCACGTCAGGTTCAGCAGTGCCAGCAGCAGGCCGGGAATGCTGATGAACGCTAGCCAGGTCAGAGGCTTGCTGACGGCAAGCAGTACCAGCGGGAAGATCACGATGTTGTGGCCCAGGATCAGGATATTGCGCCAGATCATGCGAAGAATGTGGGCGAACAAAGGGATCGGCAATTGCTTGATGATGCCTTCTGCGGCGATGAAGCCGGTACACCCCTCGGTGATGACCGAAGACATGAAGCTCCAGAAAATCATGCCGATGGCGAGAAACGGAAGGAACTCGTGCATGGGAGAGTTGAAGATCTGGCCGAACACTACCCCGATGGTTCCGATCATCACGCCCATGCTGATCGTCAGCCAGAATGGACCCAGTGCCGACCTTCTATAGCGCTGCCGGACGTCTTGCCAGCCTAGCATCCCTACCAGAGCGTATCGTTTTGTCGCGGCGACGATATCCGACAGCGCGATACTTACAGAACCATTGCGCATTAATAGCACCAGATTAGTGATCAAAAAAACACGCCATTTTAGGCCGGGGGCGGAGGAGTGTCACTCTTTCTGCATTATTTCTTTATGGTTCCCAGAGCATTGGGGCCGGAAGTGTTGTGGGGCTTCAAGTCCTTGAATTTCAGAAGGGAGACGTTTCAGGGATCACTGCGTTGCAGTTGCTCCGTTTGAACTGCAACAAGCAGGAATTGCAGACAGTCAATGCTCCTGGAATGTATACGGTTACGTGTTGAAAGCAGGTTGGGTATCGTCGTTCGGGGCTGCATTCTGTATGATCTGCAAGAATTTGCGGCTCTCCAGTGGAGCCCAATGGCGCGTTTGACACAACAGAGCCTGCTAAAGGCGCTCAAATGGAGTTTAGAGGATTCGCATGAAAGCTATCGTTACTGGCATTACTGGGCAAGACGGCGCCTACCTGGCGGAACTGCTGCTGGAAAAGGGTTATACGGTTTATGGCACCTACCGTCGGACCAGTTCTGTCAATTTCTGGCGTATCGAAGAACTCGGGATCCAAAATAATCCCAATCTGCACCTGGTCGAGTATGACCTGACCGACCTGTCGGCCAGCATTCGTCTGCTCCAGACCACCGAAGCCACCGAGGTCTACAACCTCGCGGCCCAGAGCTTCGTGGGCGTATCTTTCGATCAGCCTCTGACGACCGGCGACATCACCGGCATGGGTTGTGTGAATCTTCTGGAAGCAATCCGTATCGTCAATCCGAAGGTACGTTTCTACCAGGCTTCGACCTCCGAGATGTTCGGCAAGGTCCAGGCGATTCCTCAGATTGAGAGCACGCCGTTCTACCCACGCAGTCCTTATGGTGTTGCCAAGCTGTATGCGCACTGGATGACCATCAACTACCGCGAGTCCTACGGCATCTTCGCCACCAGCGGTATCCTGTTCAACCACGAATCGCCATTGCGCGGTCGTGAATTCGTGACCCGCAAGATCACCGACTCCGTGGCCAAGATCAAGCTGGGCCTGCTCGACAAGATGGAACTCGGCAACCTGGACGCCAAGCGCGACTGGGGTTTCGCCAAGGAATACGTCGAGGGCATGTGGCGCATGCTGCAGGCCGATGAGCCGGACACTTTCGTACTGGCGACCAACCGCACTGAAACCGTGCGTGATTTCGTCACCATGGCGTTCAAGGCTGCCGGGATCGACCTTTCCTGGAGCGGCGCTGCGGAAGACGAGCAGGGTACCGACAACGCCACCGGCAAAGTGCTGGTCACCATCAATCCGAAGTTCTACCGCCCTACGGAAGTTGAACTGTTGATTGGTAACCCGGCCAAGGCCAAGGCGGCATTGGGTTGGGAACCGAAAACCACGCTGGAAGAGCTGTGCCGCATGATGGTCGAAGCTGACCTGCGCCGAAATGAAAAAGGATTTTCGTTCTGATGAGTATTGCCGGTAAACGCGCGCTGATTACAGGGGTTCAAGGTTTCACTGGTCGATACATGGCTGCCGAGCTTAAGGCTGGTGGCTATGAAGTGATAGGAATGGGAACGCAACCCTCGGACGAGCCTGGCTATTTTCAGGTGGATCTGGCCGATGGTCCTGCTCTGCGCAAGTTGCTGGCAACTATTCAACCTGATGTAGTAGTGCATCTTGCGGCGCTGGCCTTTGTCGGGCACGGTGCCGCAGATGCGTTCTACCGCGTCAATCTCATCGGTACCCGCCATTTGCTGGAGGCTGTTGAAGCCTGCGGCAAGGTGCCGGATTGCGTACTGCTCGCGAGCAGCGCCAATGTCTATGGCAATGCGTCGGCGGGATTGTTGAGTGAAACCACTTCACCAGCGCCTGCCAACGATTATGCGGTCAGCAAGCTCGCCATGGAGTACATGGCCAGTCTTTGGTTCAACCGGTTACCGATCGTGATTACGCGTCCGTTCAACTATACCGGCGTGGGTCAGGCCGACAGTTTCCTGTTGCCCAAGATCGTCACGCACTTTCGTCGGCGTGCCGACAAGATCGAGCTGGGCAATCTGGATGTTTCCCGTGACTTCAGCGATGTACGGGCAGTGGTCAAGGCCTATCGTGGCTTGATCGAGGCCAGACCATTGGGGCAAACCGTAAACGTCAGTTCCGGAAAGAGTCATACCCTTCGTGAAGTGATCGACATGTGTTCCGCATACACCGGCCACCAGTTGGAGGTCGAGGTGAATCCGGCATTTGTCCGAGCCAATGAAGTGAAAATCCTCTGTGGTGATAACACTCGTCTCTGCCAGTTGGTGGCAGGCTGGGATACCCCGGGATTGGATAAGACTCTGAGTTGGATGCTTTCGGCGGAATAAATGAAGCTAGTTCTCTCTGTTGAGCCGATCCGCTTTCCGCTGACCGGTATTGGTCGCTATACCTACGAACTTGCGCTGAGGCTTCAGCAAAGTCCCGAAATTACAGACCTGCAGTTTTTTGCCGGTCGACGTTTCTTGCCCGAATTGCCCACTGCTGCGAACGAATCCGGTAGTGGTTATGGTTTGAAGCGTGCGGTACAGAAGAATTTTCTGGCTGTAGAAGCCTATCGATTGTTGATGCCGATGCTGCGAAAGGCTGCGCTCAAGGGGCACAGCGACTTTCTGTATCACAGTCCCAATTATTATCTCCCTCCCTTTGCCGGGCGCAGTGTCGCCACGTTTCATGACCTTTCGCCCTTTACCTGGGCCCACTGTCATGCGCCACAACTGGTCCGCTACCTGCAGAAAGAGCTCAAGACCACACTGGTAAGAGCCGATGCGCTGATCACCGATTCGGAGTTTACCCGCCAGGAGCTGGCCAGCTATTTTTCATGGCCAATTGAGCGGATACATGCCGTGCCGCTGGCAAGTTCTCCAGAGTTTTACCCACGGTCGCATGACGAGCTCAGGGCTACGCTTGATCGGCATGGGTTGGAGCAAGGTGGTTATACGCTGTTTGTCGGTACGATCGAGCCGCGCAAGAACATCGAGACGCTCCTTGATGCTTATGAGCGACTGCCGCTGGCCTTGCGAGCGCGCTGGCCGCTGATTCTCACCGGCTACCAAGGATGGCGTAGCGATATGATTCATCGCAAGCTCGAGAGCGCGCGACGTGAAGGCTGGGCGCATTATCTCGGGTTTGTGCCGAGCGCAGATCTTCCGCTGCTTTTTGCCGGTGCTCGTCTGTTTGCCTTTCCTTCTCTCTACGAGGGGTTTGGTTTACCGGTGCTTGAGGCCATGAGTTCAGGGGTGCCGGTGGTGTGTTCCAACAGTTCTTCGCTTCCGGAAGTGGCGGGTGAGGCGGCGCTGATGTGCGCGCCGATGGATGTCGATGAACTGACCCGTCTGCTCGAACGAGGGCTGACCGATGATGCCTGGCGCGAGACTGCGGTCATCAAGGGGCATCAGCATGCGCAGGGCTTCTCGTGGGAGCGCTGCGCTGTGGAAACCTTGCAGGTCTACCAGAGGGTAATCAAAGGAACATGATCAAGGTCCTGCACGTTTTCAAAACCTATTACCCGGAAACCATGGGGGGTATCGAACAGGTTATTTTTCAGATTGCCCAAGGTGGTGCCAGCCATGGTTTCTCTTCGCAGGTTCTTTATCTCAGCGAGCGAGGCTCGGCGCGAAACGAAACAGTAGGCAATCACCTGACTCACCGCTCGAAACTTGATCTACATGTGGCCTCGACTGGCTTTTCGTTGTCCGCATTCAAGGATTTCTCCGAGCTGGCCAAAGAAGTGGATGTGGTGCACTACCACTTCCCTTGGCCCTATATGGATTTGCTTCATTTTGCCAGTCGACATGGTAAGCCTTCGGTGGTCAGCTATCACTCGGATATCGTCAAGCAAAAGACGCTGCTCAAACTATATGAGCCGTTGATGAGCCGGTTTCTGTCCAGCGTGGACTGCATCGTTGCCTCTTCACCGAACTACGCGCAAAGCAGCCCGGTACTGACCCGCTTTCGCGACAAAGTCGAAATCATCCCGTATGGGTTGGACGCGGCAACCTATCCAGCAGCAACATCGCAAAAACTTGCGGATTGGCGCGCCAGGGTTGGTGAGAAATTCTTTTTGTTTGTCGGTGCCCTGCGTTATTACAAGGGCCTCAACTATCTGCTTGAGGCGGCGAGGATTACCGGGTTGCCGGTCGTTCTTCTGGGAGGAGGGCACGAGGAGGTCGAGCTAAAGGAACAAGCTTCACGCCTCGGTCTGACCAATGTGCACTTTCTGGGCGGCTTAGGTGATGACGACAAGGCCGCGTTGCTGACGTTATGCCACGGATTTGTATTCCCATCGCATCTACGCTCGGAGTCTTTTGGTATTTCGTTGCTTGAGGCGGCGATGTACGGAAAACCGCTTATTTCCTGTGAAATCGGTTCCGGTACTACGTTTATCAATATTGCGAACGAAACCGGCCTTGTAGTCCCGCCGCGCGATTCCATGGCGCTTGCCGGGGCAATGAATGCACTGTGGAACAATGATGAGTTGGCTCGTGAGATGGGGCAACGTGCTTTGTGTCGTTACAGGGATGTGTTTTCAGCTGATGAGATGGCCAAGGCCTATGCCGACTTGTACCGGAAGGTTTGCAAGGCAGTCTGATGACTGGTGAGTCGTCCCAACTTGCGGCGCGACGCGCTCTTGCTGACCAAAAAACGCCGATACTTCTTTCTGCACTTTCGGGCGGCTTCAGGTCCGCCTTTTGGTAGTAACTCTGCTTTGGTAGATAGCGATGACTATGAGTGCAACTCAAAACCAATCCGTAGGCTCTCCCGTTGCGCGTAATCAAACCAGCCATATCGGATACCGGCCCGATATTGATGGGCTTCGGGCTGTCGCTGTTTTGTCTGTATTGTTTTTCCACGCCTTCCCTGCACTTTTGCGTGGTGGTTTTGTAGGGGTGGACATATTCTTTGTCATCTCCGGTTATCTGATATCCAGGGTAATCAGCACGGCGCTGGAGCAGGGTACGTTCAGCGTTGCTGACTTTTATTCCCGGCGCATCAGGCGCATTTTCCCCGCGCTGTTTACTGTATTGGCCGTATGTTTGGCTTTCGGCTGGAACACGATGCTTGCCGATGACCTGGCGCTGCTGGCAAAGCATGTTCTTGGTGGTGCCACTTTTGTTTCAAACTTCATTTTGTGGGGAGAGGCCGATTATTTTGACAAGGCATCAGAGCTGAAGCCTCTGCTTCATTTGTGGTCACTGGGGATAGAAGAACAGTTCTATGTCATATGGCCGCTCTTGTTTTGGGCTGTTTGGCGTATACGAATTCCGCTGTTGCCAATTGTTGTCGTTATTGGGATCTTATCCTTTTTGCTGAACATCATTGGCGTGCATGAGCACGCAACCGCAACGTTCTATTCGCCGCTTACTCGAGGGTGGGAACTTGTCGTTGGTGCGATGTTGGCGTGCTTCGGATCGGCCCCGGGTTTGAGAGTTGACAGGTACGGCCGGTCGATGAAAAAAATTGCACAGGTATTTGATGGGCAGGTGGCACGAAATGTAATTTCAGTTATAGGTATGCTGTTCATTGTCTATGCAGTTTTTCGCATAAATAGCACATTACCTTTTCCCGGAAAATGGGCGCTTTTTCCAGTTATTGGTGCCGCACTCATTATTGTGGCTGGCCCTGGCGCCTGGTTGAATCGAGTCCTGCTGAGCAACCGGGTTATGACGTTTATCGGGCTGATCAGCTTTCCGCTTTATCTATGGCATTGGCCATTGCTGACGTTTGCCAGGAGTGCCTATCCAGAAGGTGTGCCCTGGCTGGTACGCTTAGGTCTTCTGGCGGGCAGTGCTTTTCTCGCGACTCTTACATACGTTTATATCGAACGTCCATTTCGTTCGGGCTCCAGGAAGCGGTTCAGCGTCCTCGCTCTATGTGCATTGATGTGCGTGGTGGGTGTATTGGCAGGCATCGTTTTCAGATCTGGCGGCTTTCCTTCCCGGTACCCGCAGATTATCCAGCGTGCGACCGAATATGATCTCGACGGCTACCGTGCGGGCCTGCGTAATCTCGTCTGTTTCATGGATGTCGGGCAAGAAGCGACCCAGTACGCTCCTGAATGCGTAGACAAGGGCGACAAGCCTTTGTGGGTGTTGTGGGGAGATTCCGATGCTGCCGCCATATATTCGGGGTTGCGTGGGCTTGCGGACCGCTCCGGGCAATTCCGGCTGGCGCAATTCACATCGTCGTCATGCCCGCCGATAGTCGGATTCCAAGGAAAGAATCCTGCCTGCAAATCAAACAATCAGTGGACCATCGATAAGGTTCGCGAGCTGGTGCCTGATACTGTAATTCTTGCCGGTATGTGGCCACGATATGACAAGGCGCTTTTGTCAGCGACCGTCAAACAAATTCAGGATGCAGGGACTCGCAGAGTGATTCTCCTGGGGCCTACGCCTGCCTGGAAAGACACGCCTTCTCGTATTGCATTCAACTTGTGGAGTCGTGATCCTTTGCATCGTATTCCGCCAGAGCGGTTGGACTACGAGAAGTATGGAATGGGTCAGGAGCAGGAGGTGAATGGTGAGCTAGACACTGGAACCGACGCAGCGGAAAGGGATTTGAGAATACTGGCGGAGGAGTCAGGCGCCCTTTACATTTCGGTGGCTCAGAAAATGTGTAATGAGGAGGGTTGCCTCATGAGAGAGACAGCATCGAGTGGTGACGCTTTTTATCTCGACATCGTTCACTTGACCCGTCACGGCTCGGATTTCGTCGCGCGAGCGATCGCTCGAGAGTTGGGGGTTACAGATCGTTGACCGATCATTGGCGCATTGTTGAAGCCCGCCAAGGACTTTGATCTTTTTTCACCGGCTCACAGGACATACTTCCATGCCCAGTGAGCCGGTGTCTCGCGGGGTTTACTGTTGCCTCTTTATATGAATGCCTTCGAGTCGGGCAGACAGTCCAAAGTAGGTATCGTTGGTCGGCGAGTCGAACTCCAGGTTGTTTCCGCCGTTTTTTAGTACGCCATCATCGATCTGTGCTTCGAATTCTCCGTTTTCACTCCATTGGATAGGTAAGATCTTGCCATTGAGTTTGATGACCATATTGCTTTGAGCGTTCGGTTCCGCGAATAGAGTAAACCGGCCTTTGAGTTCGTAAACCACGTTGCTTCCAGGTTTGAATTCGAAAGCAAGGTTGGCGTGCTTATCAATTTTCCAGGCCGATGGATGGTGATAAAAACTGCCTATATCCCACTCGGCTTCTCGCCAGCCAGTACCGTGAGTAGGCAGCTCCATGCTCCACCATTTGCCAAATGTCCAGTCGAATTTATCGTTCACAACAGCGTCTTCAAAGCGAACGAAGCGTGTCTGTGAGTTGCGTGCACTTTCAATGGCATCTCGACGCTCCACTACAACGCCTTGACTCTTTGGCATTGTACGACCGCTCTGAGTGTCTTCGCTCTCTTTGCCAATCTCCACTGTGACTATTGAGGTTTTGGGGATTATAAGACTTGCGGGTTGCTCCGATGCAGGAAAGCCCGGCCCGCTGACCGGGGTCGGGTATTCGAACGTCCAGTTCTCAGCATTCTCTACGCACCGACCTTTACGACCCAGCGAATCCGAGTGCTGCCAATACTTGCTGGGCATATGGCAAACCTGGATGTCTGATATCGGTTTGTTATACAAGAAGGACAAAGAACCGGTCAGGCCTTCATTGATGAACATCCATATGTAGTTCAGCTGATTCCCATGGTCGAGAATCAACAGGGTCTTGTTCTCGATATTGCCATCAAATTTTTCGGTGATCTCGTTGAGTACCGTCGCCTGCTTGCGAGAGATTTCAATGTAGTGGTGGAATTGATAAAGCTGGAATGAAACTCCGATAATGAAAAAGAAGCCAAAAACTATATTGGTTATCGGTTTGGAGAAGCGGTATCCGGTACTGATGAATGCCAATAGCAGAAGTGCTGCGCCAGGTGTTGCAAATAAAAATGTTCTTTGACTAATCAAGAGGTGACTAGGGGAAATCAGAAATGGAAAGTATCCAAAGAGAATGAGTGTCAAGCCTGCAATGGCGAGCCTGCAATTAAAGAACGTGCTCTGCTTGAGGTCGGCTTTTTTTGGTTTGCTGTCAAGTCTAAGTATTGCCGCAATAATCAAAAAGAAAATAATGCTTGCGGCGATTACATATCCGTAGCTGGAGAATTCCTGTTTGGTAATTCGCATGGCATCGAACCAGCCGCCAAGGGTGCTGCGCAACAGTCCGATGCTAAAGAGTTTTGTGTAGGTGATTTTCAGAGATGCCAGCAGATTAGGCCCGACAACACTTGTTTGATAGCTGCTCACAAGTGGTGCGGTGTGGAGGGCATAAGCGACGTAAATAATGGTTCCGGCAACCCAGATTGCGTGCTCCAGCAGTTTCTGTTTGATTTGAATCAGTGCCGATAGCATGCCGTCACGGATAAACAAGAACAGTGCTGGGATGCAGGCGAGCAGCAGTGAGGCCTCATACATGAAACAGGCAGAGGAGAGTAGAGCGCTCGCGACTATGCTTAGCATAAGCGCATGGGACTTTCGGTTAAGTGACAGTGCATGCAGGAAAACAGCACTGCCCAATAGCGTGATGCTAAGCGCCCAGTTGATATGCAGGCTTCTGAAGGAGAGCTGCATGGTGTCCGCTGGATAAATGATGACCAGTGCACATGCAATAATTCCTAGTTTTGAACTGCTCGTCAGTTTCTCGATGATGTAGCTAACGGAAGAACCCTTTATCAGCAATGCAAGAATTAATAGAACATGCCAAAAAAAGAACGAGTTGTTGTCAAGCCAGAAAGCGACGGCCTGTGGAAGGATCGTCAACGGTCTTAATGCGTGTAAAGGCAGTGGGCTGGAGGTATCGGAGATGAAGAATATCCCGTGTTTGACGAAAAGTCCTAAAATTCCCCATTCTTCGATCAGCCCGGTCAGGGCGAAACCAAACGGCAGCCAAAGTATGAAGATGATAGCGGTTGCGGGAACAATATGTGCGAGCCAGCGCTTTACCGCCACAGGAGTGGCATCTGGCTCTAAACTTTCGTCCGGAAGAGTGTTGGATGGGGGGGTGGATGACCTGATGCTCATTTATCTTTCCATGGCTTTGTAAATTCTGCTGCCTGATAGGCTTCTGGCCTGACGGGCGACGTGCGATATTTGTCATTTTGCAAGCTGGATCAGTCGCAGTATGACGTGTGTATAACGTTACTATCGCGCTTTCATCTGATTTGCCTGGTGATGTTTACCCAGTCCAGTTCGGCGGCAACGCCGCCATTACTGGCGTCCACATCTGAAATGAATTCGATGGAGTTTCGACCTGACTTGAGTGTGTCGGCCGGCACGTTTCCACTGAATCTGCTTTCCTGAATCCACCGTAGCGGAATATGGATCCCGTTGACTTTTACCTGCATCTTGTCGCGGATCTGTTTATTGGCGAAGTTTTTGAAAAATCCATTGATCTCATAAGGGGCAGATGCAGGTATCAAATCGAAAACCAGAGATGACTGCGGTGCGTTTTTCCACGCCGAAGCTGTATGAACAAAGCGCCTTGTTTGCCATTGCGTGTTCCTCCAGCCAGACCCGGCGGTTGGCGGAGTCATGCTCCACCACCTGCCAAAGTCCCAGTAATACTCATCAGGGGGCGGTTGGCGGAAATGGATGAATTGAAACCAAGGGCGCGATTCAGTAATGCCTCGCAGTCGGGCACCTGCCGGAGATGACTCGGATTCCAGCTCCTTGCGCCATGCATCCAATTCGACATTGGCAGCACGCGTTTCGCCCCTTCCAACTTCGACAGTCACAACGTCCGCATTGGAAAGTTTCTTGCTCGGTGGTGGAGGAGTGTCGAACGGGACAGGATAGTCGAGGGTCCACCCTTCTCCGGTTTTCTCGCATTTACCTTTGCGCTGTAACGGGTCGGTTTGTTGCCACTCGTGGCTAGGCATGTAACACACTTCAATGGTGTCCACCGGCTTTTCGTATATATGGAAAAGGATGGCGCTCAGGTCTGGGTTCAAAAACATCCAGTCATGATTGAGTTGATTGAAGTAGTCAAGGATCAGCAGCGTTTTACCGACTGCATTTCCGTCAAAGTTATGGGCGATGTCTTTGAGAATCGACTGTTGCCTTTTGGAAATTTCAATGTAGTGCTGGAACTGAAACAGCTGTGCTGATAGTCCAGTGAAAATCAACAATGCAGACAGCGCCGTTGTGGCTTTTTTCGAATATTGGTAAACGCTCAGAAGCAGCGCGATAAATATCATCGTTGCTCCGGGAGCTGCATATAGAAAAGTTCTCTGGCTGACCGCCATGTGCGCAGGATTGAAAATGAACGGCAGATAGCCCAGGCAAATCAGGACGAGCCCGATTGCGATCATGCGCATAGGTAACGTCCAGCGTGAGTTCGAACCTGCACCGACCCTGAGTGGCGCTTTTGATTTCCAGGCGACAAATGCGATCAACGCGAGCAGTAGCGCGGTAGTGACGGTTACATAGAAATAACTGTCGATTTCAGAGCCGGTAATTCTGAATGCATCGATCCAGCCGCCAAAAATGCTTCGTTTTATACCCAAACTGAACAGTTTTGGGAAAAACATTTTTACAGAGGCAAGTGCACTATCGCCCACCACCGCGCTTTGATAACTGTGTACCAGCGGTAGCGTGTGTATTACATAGGCGATATACGCGGCCGGGCCGATCGCCCAGATCAGGTGTTGACAGTAGAATCGCTTGATATGCGCGGCAACACCTTTTACGCCGACTTGTATGAAGACCACAAATGCTGGAATAGCCGCCAGCAGTAACGATACTTCGTACATTGCACAGCTGGTAGCGAGTATCAGGCTTGCAAAGGCGCTGAGGATTAAGGACCTGACTCTGATTCTTTCGTCGATTGCCCGTATCTGCAGAACGCTGGCCAACAAGACAAGGCTGAGGGCCCAGTTGATGTGGATGGATCTGAACGACAGTTGCATGGTGTCAGCGGGGAAAACGATGATCAGCACGCTCGCCAGCATTCCCCATCTGATTGCGCCTGTGATACGGGTGGTGATGACACTGACAGCCCATCCCTTGATCACCAGAGCAATGATCAGTAAGACATGCCAATAGTTGAATGAGTTGGGGTCAAGGCTGTATGCAATTGCATGAGGAAGAATAGTGAGCGGTCGAAGGGCATGCGCCGGCATTGCACTGGCAGCATCTGTTAAAAAAAACACTCCGACTCTGCTGAATAATCCAATAACTCCCCATTCTTCGAGCAATCCGGTCAAGACGAAGCCAAACGGAAGCCAGATGAAAAATACGGTAAGCAGTGCTGGGCCCAGATGGGCGAGCC
This sequence comes from Pseudomonas sp. YL2, assembly GCF_023063025.1. Taxonomy (NCBI): domain Bacteria; kingdom Pseudomonadati; phylum Pseudomonadota; class Gammaproteobacteria; order Pseudomonadales; family Pseudomonadaceae; genus Pseudomonas; species Pseudomonas sp. YL2. The sequence goes on from NZ_JAJSLU010000006.1 coordinate 156,395, forward strand.
AGATCAGTTTTTTTTCATGAAGTGTTGCTGGCGACAAAGTTGGCGCCTGATTAAAAATTGCTGCCATGAGGTGCCCGTTGATCCTGTTATGATTTTGTTTTATGTGTGACCTTCAGGACAAATTTATTTAATAGATAGCTGCATGGCAGCAGAAGCAAAATCACTAGTATCGGAGCGATCGCTTTGTGTAACTGAAGGTGTTCGACCAAGAGGCTGAGGATTAAAGCGCCGAGCAGATACTGCAGCAGGTAAATGCTCGGATAGATCGCCATGCCAATCCATGACTGCTGAACCTTGAAGACAACTTTTGAGTTGAAGAAATAGGCAAAAACAATCCCGGCCGCATAGGCGATCGCATAAGCAGCCTGGTAGGCGATCCAATAACTCAGCATCAAGTACAGGCAGTAGGTCAGGCCGGTATTGAGCCCACCGCCGATCAGAAACTGAATCCAGCGACGAACCTGAGTATTGTCTTTAAGTGCTATCACAATGGTGATTTTTTCGAGGTGAGTTTGACGAAGTCCGAATAGTCTCGAATGTAGTCGTCAGCTTCGTAATAATCGGAAGTGAATACCAACAGCACAGCGTCTTCAGAGTATTTGTACTGGATACCCCAGGTCAGAGGCGGAAGGTAAATACCTTTATTTGGCGCATCCAGAGTGACTTCTGCCCGATTGGTACCATCATCGACCACCACCGCACAGCTGCCTTTTACACAAATCAGGAACTGGTGGCATTTGTGATGGGCATGCTCACCACGAGTCTTCTGGCTTGGAACGTTGAATACCAGGAAGTAGCGTTTTGGTGTGAAGGGGATTTCCTTGTGGAACTCGCCGACCGACAAGTCGCCACGCATGTCGGCGATGTATTTGAAACGGTGGGTGGTGACATCGCCCACGCCGATTCGAACCACCGCGTCCGCCTGCTCGTCGGGCTTCGCCGCGGGGCTTTTGGCGGCATCGCTGAAGGCGGAGTTTTCGACGTAGCCGGTGATCCGGGCAGGGGAGCCTGTGACGATGGCATAAGGTGGTACGGATTTGGTGACCACGGCGCCGGCGCCGACCATCGCACCCGTGCCGATGGTGATGCCTGGCAGGATGACTGCGCCGCCGCCGATGGAGGCGCCGTCCTGGATCACCGTCTGCGAAAACGACTCCGGATAGACCTTCGAGCGTGGGAACTTGTCGTTGGTGAACGTGGCGTTCGGGCCGATGAATACATCGGAGCCGATCCGCAGGCCGTCCCAGACATAAACCCCGGATTTGATGGTCGTACGATCGCCGATCACTACGTCGTTTTCGATCAGCGAGTGTGAGCAGACATTGACGTCTTCACCAATCACCGCATCCTGGAAGACCACCACGTACTGCCAGATGCGCGTGTTCTTGCCGATGTTCTTGCTTTTGACATCGGCGCTGGCGTGGATGAACGGCTCACTCATTTGGGATTTCCTTGTTGTCGAGTTTCATGCAGACAATGGCCAGCGGTCGCTGCTTGCTGTTTTCGTAGGCCCGCCAGGCATAAGTGCCCACGAGGCCGACCCCGAGCAGATTCAATGTCCCCAGCAGCAGCACCACCAGCATGGTTGCGGCGTAACCCGGTACCTCAATGGCTCCCGACAGTCGCGCGATGATGACCATTACGCCAATGAACAGAGAGATGAGCGAGCCCATCGCGCCCATTCGGGTCAGCAGTCTGATCGGGTAGTCGGTGAAGGCGAACACACTGTCCATCATGTATTCGAGCTTTTTCTTGAAGGTCCATGCCGATTTGCCTTCGAGGCGGGTCTGACGCTCGTACTCGATGAACTTGCGACGGAAGCCCAGCCAGAAGATCAGTGCGATGAGCGACGAGCGGGACTCGTTCAGCTGTAGCAGTTGTTCACGGAACGCCTTGTTGCAACCGAAAATATCCACGCCGCCCTTGGGCATGTCATGCACGACCAGTCGGCGATACAGACCCCAGAAGATCGAGGAGGCCATGCGGCTGGAAAGCGGATCCTGACGGGCATTGCGGGTGCCGATGGCGACGTCGCATTCGTCATTGGAAAGCGATTTGAAGAAGCTGATCAAAAGCTCTGGCGGCTCCTGAAGGTCTGCTGCCATCACGCCGAAATACTCGCCCCTGGCAGCCATCAGGCCGGTGCGAATAGCTGGGAACGAGCCGAAATTGCGCGAATGCGCCAACAATTGCGCGGAAAAGCGCATGGTGCTCAGTGCATTCTTGAGCAGGGCAAACGAATCGTCGGGACTGCCGTCCACCACAAACACCACCTCGAGCTGATTCTCGAGGGCGTCGTTCATGTCTGTCAGGGCCTGGATCAGCCGGGGTATCGAGTCAGCGTTCTTGTAGACCGGGACGATAACGGAATATCTCATGCCACCCATCCGTTGACGGCGGTGATCACAGTGCTGACTTCTTCGTCGGTCATTTCCGGGTAGCAAGGCAGGGTCAGGATCAGCGAGGCCAGTTGTTCGGTGTTGGCCAGGCTGTAGTCGGCGAACTGCTCGCCAAAGACTGGTTGCTTGTAGTCCGGGATCGGGTAGTGAACGTCGGACGCAATCTGTGCTTCGCGCAAGTGCACTTGCAGCGCATCGCGCTTCGCCGACTTGATCACGTAGAGGTGGGCGACCGAGGCGGTGCCTTGATCTTCAGCGTGATTCACATCCGCGTGGCGGATTTCGTTTCTGTAGCGCGCGGCGATTTCGCGACGGCGTACGTTGCTCTCGTCGAGGTGCGGTAGAAACTCGGACAGGATCGCGGCCTGCATTTCATCCAGGCGACTGTTGCGGGCGCCGTCCAGCTCGACGCAGTATTTCGAGGACCATCCGTATTGGCGCAGTTGCGCTACGCGCTGGGCAATGGCATCGGAGTTGGTCACAACGGCACCGCCGTCACCCAGCGCACCAAGGTTTTTGGTCGGGTAGAAACTGAAGCTCGCCGCGTCACCGAAAGTGCCGACACGTTGCCCGTTACGCTCGGCGCCATGGGCCTGAGCGCAATCCTCGAGCAACGGGATCTGGCGAGCACTGCAGTATTCGGCGATGGCCTTGATCTGTGGGGCTGCCAGACCATACAAGTGTGTGACGACTACGGCTTTGGCGCCGGCTTCAATCGCCTGCTTGACCCCCTCGAGGGTTACCACGTGAGTCTGCAGATCGACGTCCATGAAAATCGGTGTAGCGCCGATGGCCAGTACCGAAGTGGTGGTGTACATCCCGGCATTGGCCACGGTTGCGACCTGATCGCCTTTGCCGACGCCCAGCGCTTTGAGGGCCAGCTCGATGGCATCGGTGCCGTTGGCAACCGTGATGCAATGACCGGCATTCAAATATTGAGCAAAGCCTGTTTCAAAGCGTTTGACTTCCGGCCCCAAAATTACCCAGCCGCTGGCAATCACGCGTTGCACCGAAGAACTGATTTGCGATTGAAATTTTTCTATCTTCGCTGCAAGGTTATTGATCTGCTGCATGGGGCTCTCCATTTCGAAGCAAAAGACGTGCGATATCTGTTTTTTGGCGGGGTTCGCCGAAAGATTTATAGGGCGAGCACGCAGGTGACCAATGAGGATATGCGCTCGTACCACTTTCCGGAAGGATTCTATCCGCACCCTGAGCCCGCTCCAACCTGCGAAGCGCATTTAGACGATTTGTTTGTCTTGAGGACGTGAAAGCTCTTTCGAGGCAGGAAGTGGAGGCTCAATGATTTTCAGCTGGCGAGCTGTATTGGGTAGTGAATCGCAAAATCTCGAAATGAGTGGGCGTTTCAACTTCAAGTAACTCGATGTCGTGTGCTTCAAGTCATTGTTCAGCGTTAGTTCAGGCGGTTTTCAACAAGATCCGAAAGTGGGCATCTTCGCGAAAGTGGTCAACCGTTCTCCGATTCAATAAACTGCCGCCCAAAGCTGTTCCCCGGATGCTCTCTGTCTCTTCATCGAGGGGATGGTTGATTGCCATTTCACGAAGATTGCGCGCGTTCTCTTCGCCGTCATTCATGTTTCCTCAAGGGTCGCCCATGAGCTCCAAGACATTTCTGGTAACCGGAGGCAGCGGTTTTGTGGGGCGAGCATTGATCGAACGTTTGTCGAAATTGCCAGAGTGCGCGGTCATCGCTCCGGTGCGGGGCGCTGTGATGTCGTTTCCATCCGGGGTGTGCTCGATTCCGTGCGCGGGGCTCGAACCGCCGCAGGACTGGAGTGCGGCGCTAAAGGATGTCGATTGTGTCATTCACGCGGCAGCACGCGTTCATGTCATGAACGAGGCTGCAGCCGATCCGCTGGCAGTATTTCGCCTGGTCAACGTCGATGGCACCTTGAATCTGGCGCGTCAGGCTGCTGCTGCCGGCGTCAAACGGTTCATTTTCATCAGCTCGATCAAGGTCAACGGTGAGGTCACGGCGCCGGGTCATCCGTTCACGGCAGACGATAAGCCCGCCCCGGTCGATCCCTATGGCGTCTCCAAGCTTGAAGCCGAACAGGCCTTGCGGGCATTGGCTGCAACCACAGGTATGGAACTGGTAATCATCCGGCCGGTGCTGGTGTACGGCCCGGGAGTGAAAGCCAATTTTCTCAGCATGATGCGCTGGTTGTATCGCGGCGTGCCGTTACCGTTCGGTGCTCTGGATAATCGGCGTAGCCTGGTCGCGATTGACAATCTGGTCGACTTGATCGTGACATGCGCCGAGCACCCTGGCGCGGCCAACCAGACTTTTCTGGCCAGTGATGGTGAAGATCTATCGACGACTCAACTGTTGCGCAAGCTGGCCGCTGCCTTGGGGTGTCCAGCGCGGCTGCTGCCGGTACCGGTTGGCTTGATGGATGGCGTAGCCACGCTGATGGGGCGTCGGGCACTGGCGCAGCGGATTTTTGCTTCCCTGCAGGTTGATATCAGCAAAAACCGGCAGCTGTTGAACTGGACCCCACCGGTTGCCTTTGACAGCGCCCTCAGTCTGACGGCGCAGCACTTCCTGGATACTCGTCAATCATGAATTTCGGATGGATCATACCGGTCATTGCGCTGCTGTCCTTTGGCTTCACGTGGCTTCTGCGACATTACGCGTTGTCGCGCAGCCTGCTGGATATTCCCAACGCCCGCAGTTCACACTCGGTCCCGACCCCGCGCGGAGGTGGAGTCGCGATTGTTCTGACCTTTATGCTTGCGCTGGCTTTCCTGCTATGGCGGGACCTCATTGTTCCGACTCAGTTCTGGGCAATTGCCGGGGCGGGCGGCCTGGTCGCGGTTATCGGTTTCATGGATGACCATGGGCATATCGCTGCCCGCTGGCGTCTGCTGGGTCATTTTACGGCCGCCACCTGGTTGCTTTGCTGGATGGGAGGCTTGCCATCGATCACGATTTTCGGATGGCAGGCCGATCTCGGTGTGCCGGGGCATCTGCTTGCCGTGGTTTATCTGGTGTGGCTGTTGAACCTCTACAACTTCATGGACGGCATCGACGGTATCGCCAGTGTCGAAGCCATCAGTGTCTGTCTCGGCGCATGTCTGCTCGCTTGGCTCGAAGGTTCGTTGCAGTTGATCTGGGCGCCCCTGCTATTGGCCGTATGTGTCGCCGGCTTTCTATTCTGGAACTTCCCGCCCGCGAAAATTTTCATGGGCGATGCTGGCAGCGGATTCCTGGGGATTGTCCTGGGAGGCCTTTCGTTGCAGGCCGCAGCGGTTTCGGCCGATTTTTTATGGGGGTGGCTGATTCTGTTTGGTGTATTCATTGTCGATGCGACGTACACCTTGCTACGCCGGCTGCTGCGTGGTGACAAAGTGTATGAAGCCCATCGCAGTCATGCCTATCAGTTTGCCTCTCGTCGGTTCGGCCGTCATTTGCCGGTAACTATTGCCGTTGCGGCAATCAATATGTTCTGGCTGTTGCCAATTGCTGTTGCGGTGGCGCGTTTTGGATTGGACGGCTGCCTGGGCCTGATTGTGGCCTATGCTCCTCTGCTGGTGCTGGCAATCGGGTTTGGAGCCGGTAAGCGCGAATAGAGGGTTGATGAAAATCCCGGTAACGGCTTTGACATTGTCATTTGGGTTTAAACTAGACGAGATGTGCTACTGGCCTGCCTGGGCGATGCGTCAGTTGAAAGGAGGGGGCTGAGGTGTTTGAAGAGTCATTGAACAAAGTCAGAGAGCGGTTGCTGGGATTGCCCCGGCGGCGCAAGCGTCTGATACAAGTGATAACAGACGTTGTTCTGGTCTGGGCCGCGCTCTGGTTGGCATTCATTGTCCGGCTGGGGATAGACGACATGTACAATCCCTTCAAAGTGCATCTCTGGTTGTTTGCCTTCGCTCCTATTGTTGCCATTCCTCTGTTTATCCGCTTCGGCATGTACCGGGCGGTCATGCGCTACTTCGGTAATGACGCGTTGGTCGCGATCATCAAGGCTGTCAGTCTTTCTTCGTTGATTCTGGCTGTTGTCGTCTACTGGTACAGCAATCACGAGGTCGTTGTTCCACGTTCGATCATTTTCAACTACTGGTGGCTGAGTCTGGTCATCATCGGCGGATTGCGACTGTGCATGCGTCAGTACTTCATGGGCGACTGGTTTACTGCGTCTCTGCACGTACCTTTCACGAGCCGTGACAACGGCTTGACAAAAGTCGCCATCTACGGCGCCGGCGTTGCCGGCAATCAATTGGTGGCAGCACTTCGCATGGGCAAGGTCATGCGCCCCGTGGCGTTCGTCGACGATGATCCGAGCATTGCCGACCGCTCGATTTCCGGCCTGCATGTCTACAAGCCCAAGCACATTCAGGAGATGATCGATGTCACGGGAGCTCAGGAAATCCTCCTCGCGCTTCCGTCGTCTACCCGGGCGCGCCGCCGAGAGATCCTCAACCTGCTGGAAGGGTTTCCGCTTCACGTAAGAAGCGTGCCGAACTTCACCGATCTGGCGAGCGGCCGGGTCAAGGTCGAGGATATCCAGGAGGTTGATATTGCCGACCTGCTAGGGCGTGATTCGGTACCTGCGCAGCCGGATCTGCTCGAACGCTGTATCAAGGGCAAGACGGTGATGGTGACGGGGGCTGGAGGTTCGATCGGTTCGGAGTTGTGTCGCCAGATCTTCGCATTGGGGCCGACCACGCTACTGCTGTTCGACCACAGTGAGTTCAATCTGTACAGCATTCTCTCAGAGCTGGAACGACGCGGCTGCCGGGAGTCCGTATCCGTGCACTTGCTGCCAATTCTCGGTTCGATCCGCCACCCACACAAACTGCTCGATGTCATGAGGACCTGGCGGGTCGAAACCGTCTATCATGCCGCCGCCTACAAACATGTGCCGATGGTCGAGCACAACATCGCCGAAGGTGTGCTGAACAATGTGATCGGCACGCTCAATACGGCTCAGGCTGCGTTGCAGTCCGGGGTGTCCGACTTCGTGTTGATTTCGACTGACAAGGCTGTGCGTCCAACCAACATCATGGGTAGCACCAAGCGCCTTGCCGAGTTGACGCTTCAGGCCTTGAGTCGTGAGATAGCTCCGGTGTTGTTTGGCGACAAGTCCAATGTCTCCCGGGTCAACAAGACCCGTTTCACCATGGTTCGTTTCGGCAATGTGCTGGGGTCTTCCGGCTCTGTCATTCCACTGTTTCACAGCCAGATCAAGTCGGGTGGCCCACTGACGGTCACCCACCCGAAAATCACCCGCTACTTCATGACGATCCCGGAAGCCGCTCAACTGGTGATTCAGGCGGGGTCCATGGGGCAGGGCGGCGACGTGTTTGTGCTGGATATGGGCGAGCCGGTTAAAATCGTTGAACTTGCCGAGAAAATGATACATCTGTCCGGTTTGAGCATTCGTTCCGAACGCAACCCTCAGGGCGATATCTCCATAGAGTTCACGGGGTTGCGTCCCGGTGAAAAGCTCTATGAGGAGCTGTTGATTGGCGACAACGTTGCCGCGACACCGCATCCGATGATCATGACCGCCAGTGAAGATCATTTGCCTTGGGATGTCTTGAAAGCACGCTTGAGTGAACTGCTCGCCGCTGTGGACGCGGATGATTACTCTCGAGTCCGCCAGCTTCTGCGTGAAACGGTTAGCGGTTACACCCCCGACGGCGAAATCGTCGACTGGATCCATCAGCAACGCCGTCTCGAACCCTGATTGTTTCACATCCTGTAACGGACGCGTTTTTGACAGGCTCCCATCATGGCCTAAGTTTGGAGAGCAGCTTCGGAAAAGCTGCTTTCTCAATTGATGATGGAGCGTCACTTATGCGTACCGGATATTTCCACTCCCTGATTTTTGCCTTGCTCACCAGCGCCTCGATTGCCGCCATTGCTGCGCCTCTCGCTTCTTCCGAAGTGAACAAGCCGCCCGTGGTGATGGACGCGTCAACGACTTCTGAAAATCAAAAGGTCGATCTGAACGGCGCCGATGCCGTGACGCTGCAAAAGCAATTGTCCGGAGTCGGCGAGGCGAAAGCCAAAGCGATTGTTGCGTATCGTGATGCTAATGGGCCATTTGCCTCGGTGGATGAACTGCTTGAAGTGAAGGGCATCGGCAAGGCGATCCTGGATCGCAACCGCGACAAGCTGGAAGTGAACTAAGCTGATTATTCAACGCCAAGGGGCCGGTCATTGACCGGCCTTTCTGCTTTCTGGTGGCAGCGATGCAACAGGGGGAGCGGCGTCGCGTTTGTCGGTGAGCTGAAAATTATGGGTATCATATTGTCTTTGGATTATGCCTATAATAATTTCCGTCACCTCCAGGCCAATGAGCGTTGGAGGCCTATCTCCCAATATGTTTCAGGAGCGCTCTCATGAGTTCAGTCCAGTCTCAAGGTACCGCTGTCGTCACTGGCGCATCGTCCGGTATCGGTGCCATCTACGCGCAGCGGCTGGCAGCGCGTGGTTTTGATTTGCTGTTGGTGGCACGTGATCAACAGCGTCTGGAAACCGCTGCGAAGCAGTTGCGCGAGACCTGTGGTGGTGAGGTCGAAGTGCTCAAGGCCGACCTGACGCAAAAGGACGATGTCCTCAAACTCCAGCAACGCCTGCGCAGTGATTCGAGCATCAGCCTGTTGGTGAATAACGCAGGGGTCGCAGCCGATGGTTTGCTGGCCAATTCCGACGCCGAGCAACTGGAGCGTCTGATCCAATTGAACGTCACCGCGGTGACGTTGCTGGCCTCGGCAGCCGCCGCCAGTTTCGCCAAGGCCGGACGCGGCACGATCATCAACATCGCCTCGGTGGTGGCGCTTTTTCCTGAACGCTTCAACGCGACCTACAGCGCCAGTAAAGCCTACGTGTTGAGCCTGACCCAGTCGCTCAACGCCGAGCTCGAAGGCACTGGCGTGAAGGTGCAAGCGGTGCTGCCCGGGGTTACCCGCACTGAAATCTGGGAACGCTCGGGCATCGACGCCAGTGGCATACCGGCGGAGATGGTGATGGAAGCCGGCGAGATGGTCGACGCGGCGCTGGCCGGCCTGGATCAGGGCGAGTTGATTACCATCCCGTCGCTGCCTGACGCGGGTGAATGGCAGGCCTTTGTGCGTGCACGACATGTCATGGCACCGAATCTGTCGCGCAGTTCGGCGGCTGAACGCTACAAAAATTGATCAGAGGTAACTGCGGTATGAGTCAGCGTCGAATTGTTGTCACCGGTATGGGCCTGGTTTCGCCTTTGGGCAGTGATCTCGAGATTGTCTGGCAGCGCTTGCTCGCCGGGCGCTCGGGCTTGCGCAATTTGCCGGACGCGGTGAGCGCGGATCTGCCGACCCGGGTCGCCGGGATGGTGCCAACGGCGGCGGAGGACGTCGAGGCCGGTTTCGATCCGGACCTTGCCACGCCACCCAAGGAACAGAAGAAGATGGATCGCTTCATCCTGTTCGCCATGGAAGCGGCGCGCCAGGCGTTGGCGCAAGCCGGATGGCAGCCGTCCGAGGCCAAGGATCAGGAGCGCACCGCGACGATCATCGGCTCCGGTGTTGGCGGGTTCGGTGCAATAGCCGACGCCGTACGCACCACGGACAGTCGTGGCCCGCGTCGTCTGTCGCCGTTCACCATCCCATCGTTTCTGGTCAATCTGGCGGCCGGACATGTGTCGATCCAGCACGCTTTGAAGGGCCCGCTCGGCGCACCGGTGACCGCTTGTGCGGCCGGGGTCCAGGCAATCGGCGATGCTGCGCGGATGATTCGTGCCGGTGAAGCGGATATCGCGGTTTGCGGTGGCGCGGAAGCCTGCATCGATCGGGTCAGCCTGGCCGGTTTTGCCGCGGCGCGAGCGTTGTCCAGCGGTTACAACGACACCCCCGAACGTGCCTCACGACCCTTTGATAGTGGTCGCGATGGTTTCGTAATGGGTGAGGGCGCCGGTCTGCTGGTGATCGAATCGTTGGAGCATGCACTGGCCCGTGGCGCGCAGCCTTTGGCTGAGCTGGTCGGTTACGGCACCACTGCCGACGCCTATCACCTCACCGCCGGGCCGGAGGACGGCAGCGGTGCACGGCGGGCGATGCAGTTGGCGCTGGCTCAGGCGGGTGTTGCGCCAGATCAGGTGCAGCATCTCAATGCACACGCGACCTCGACGCCGGTGGGCGATCTTGGTGAGTTGGCAGCGATCAAGGCGCTGTTCGGTACGGAGAATAAAATCGCCGTGACGTCGACCAAATCCGCCACCGGGCATTTGCTCGGCGCTGCCGGCGGGTTGGAAGCGATCTTCACCTTGTTGGCCATCCGCGATCAGGTCGTCCCGCCGACGCTCAACTTCGACAATCCCGATCCGGCGAGTGCGGGTGTAGATATCGTTCACGGTCAGGCGCGGTCTGTGCCGATCGAGTATGCCCTGTCCAACGGTTTCGGTTTTGGCGGAGTGAATGCCAGTGTGCTGTTCAAGCGCTGGCAGGCTTAGTCCTGCGATTGCTTGAGGTGATCACGCGTGACGTCGAGGATGCGTTGGGCAAACTCGACGTCAGCGACACTGCGTGACAGCAAGAGCGCGCCGACCAGCGTCGACATGATGACAATGGCCCGATCGGCGCCATTGTCGCCCTCAAGGGTGCCTTCGATTTGACTCAGCCGGGCATTGAGTACTGCATCACTGGTCGGGCTCGGCTGGCCGCGCAGACCCAGCTCTGAGGAAATGGTCAGCAGCGGGCAGCCTTCGTGCGGGGAGGTCTGATGCCATTCGGACAGGTAGGTGTCGATAAACGCTTGCAGCGGCTGTTCCTTGGCAAAGATCTCGGCGCACAGGCCATCGACTTGATTGCTTGCCTCCTGCAAGGCTTTCTCGACCAGTTCGTCCTTGGATTTGAAGTGCGAGTAAAAGCCGCCGTGGGTCAGCCCTAGCGCTTTCATCAGCGGTTGCAGGCCGGTGGCACCGATGCCGTCTCTGCGAAATCGCGCCGAGGCTTCCTTGATGATCCGTTGATGGGTTTGAGCTTTATGATCTTGCGAGTAACGCATGTGGAACTCTCCGCAACAAGACCACCATCTTAACCAAGGTAAATGACATGGTGACTGTACTTCTACTTCTTAAAAGCGCGCCGCTGAGTCCAATACGATCCTTGGAGTTAATACTCCGCACAAAAAACAAACCCCGCCGATTCAGGCGGGGTTCTTCGTTCAGCGATCCTGCGCGTCTTTGATGTCCGCTTCGGCGTTGCGCTGTGCAACGCGTTTGCGTTCTTCATCGGTCAGTTCAACCTTGTTGGCGGTGTCGCGCAGCATCATCAATCCGCCAACGATCGAGCCGATTGCAACGACCAGAATCAACCAGGCATACCAGGGCATAACGGCTCTCCTTAATGGCAGCTCGGCGGGCGAGGGTTTCGCCAGCGACGCTGCATACCACTTTGAGCGAAGTGAGTTCGCAGTGGTTCCATTCTAGGCCGGTTAAGCCCGGTGTACCCGAAATCCCTCAGCGGCCGGTCAGCATCGCATCGGCCGGAGCGTCAGCGCGCAGTTGCCCGGTGAGCAGGAAGTAGCCGAAACCGACCGCCATGAAGCCAAGGAAAATCAGCCCGATCAGTGCATTGAACCAGGCCATGGCGATCAGACACACCACCGCCAGCACCAGTGCGATCAGCGGAATCAGCGGATAACAAGGCGCACGGAAAGTCCGCTCGAGATTGGGTTCGGATTTACGCAATTTGAACAGGCTGAGCATGCTCATGATGTACATCACGATCGCGCCGAACACGGCCATGGTGATCATCGCGGCGGTGAGTGTCATGCCGCCGAGGTTGATCAGGCCGTCGCTGTAGATCGCGGCGATGCCGATGATGCCGCCGGCGATGATCGCGCGGTGCGGGGTCTGGAAGCGCGAGAGTTTCGCCAGCGACGCCGGCAGGTAACCGGCGCGGGCGAGGGCGAAGAACTGCCGCGAGTAGCCGAGGATGATCCCGTGGAAACTCGCCACCAGACCGAACAGACCGATCCACACCAGCATGTGCAACCAGCCGGAGTTGTCGCCGACCACGGTCTTCATCGCCTGCGGCAGCGGGTCGTTGATGTTCGCCAGGGTGCGCCAGTCACCGACGCCGCCCGCGAAGAACATCACGCCCATCGCCAGCAACACCAGGGTCAGGATCCCGCTGATGTAGGCCTTGGGGATCGTGCGCTTCGGATCCTTGGCTTCTTCGGCAGCCATCGCCGCGCCTTCGATGGCGAGGAAAAACCAGATCGCAAATGGAATCGCGGCGAACATCCCGGCAATCGCTGGCGGCCCGAACACATCGGAACCGGCCCAGCCATTCAGGGCAAAGCTACTGAAGCTGAACGCTGGCGCGACCACGCCCATGAACACCAGCAATTCGATCACCGCCAGCACGCAGACGATCAGTTCGAACGTCGCGGCCAGTTTCACCCCGAGGATGTTCAAGGTCATGAACACGATATAGGCGCCGACTGCCGCATGTTTCGGGTCAAGCGCCGGAAATTGCACGTTCAGATAGGCGCCGATCGCCAGCGCAATCGCCGGAGGTGCGAAGACGAATTCGATCAGCGTGGCCAGCCCGGCGATCAGCCCGCCTTTCTCACCGAACGCACGACGGCTGTAAGCGAACGGCCCGCCGGCATGGGGAATCGCCGTGGTCAGTTCAGTGAAGCTGAAGATGAAACAGGTGTACATCGTGGCGACCATGAACGAGGTCACCAGAAAACCCAGCGTGCCAGCCACGCCCCAGCCGTAACTCCAGCCGAAGTACTCGCCGGAAATCACCAGCCCGACGGCGATGCCCCACAGGTGCAAGGTGCCCAGCGTGGGTTTGAGTTGTGTGTTCATGCGCTTGCTCCCGGAACGGTTTGGAAAGCTCGGGGGAGGGCGTGTGCAGTGGGCGTGCCATTGCTGTAAGTCAGGTCGTAAAGCGCTGAAAGCTGTCGTATCGGGGATGTTCGCGGCTGGATGAGCATTTTTTGTGCGCCAGTTGGGTGCGATGCTGGCAGTTATGCCGTCTTCGCGAGCAAGCCCGCTCCCACATTGGATCTGTGGCGTTCACAAATCCCCTGTGGGAGCGAGCTTGCTCGCGAAGAGGCCCGCCAACACGACGCAAAACCCACCTGTAACGAACGCATAAACCCACTCTTTACGCTTTCTTTATGCGCCGCTGCACCCCTCGGTCTCGTTCCTTTACAGCCTCCTTTCCGACAATGCCTCCACACGCGGCAATACGCCGTAACACGGAGATCTTCCATGAGCGTTCTGGACGGGGTGTCCCTGCTGTTGGCAGCCGGGCTGTTCATTTATCTGTTGGTTGCGCTGTTGCGCGCGGACCGGAACTAGGAGCGGCTATGCACAGTTATGACTATTGGCTGATCCTCGCGTTTTTTGCGGTGGTCTTGCTGCCGGCGCCGTTCCTCGGGCGCTTTTACTACAAGGTGATGGAAGGTCAGCGCACCTGGCTGACGCCGATTCTCGGCCCGGTCGAGCGCGGTTGCTATCGGATTGCCGGGGTTGATCCGCAGGCTGAGCAGAGCTGGCAGAAGTACACGCTGGCCTTGCTCGCGTTCAACCTCGCCGGTTTCCTGCTGCTGTTCGCGATCCTGTTGTTCCAGGATCACCTGCCGCTGAACCCGCAAAACCTGCCGGGCCAGGAATGGACTCAGGCGTTCAACACCGCGGTCAGTTTCATGACCAACACCAACTGGCAGTCCTACAGCGGTGAAGCGACCCTCAGCTACCTGAGTCAGATGGTCGGCCTTACCGTGCAGAACTTCGTCAGTGCCGCCACCGGTCTCGCCGTGCTGGTTGCGTTGTGCCGTGGCATCGGTCGCAAGTCAACCAAGACTCTGGGCAACTTCTGGGTCGACATGACCCGCGCCACCCTCTATGGCCTGCTGCCGCTGTGCCTGCTGCTGGCGCTGTACCTGGTGTGGCAGGGCGTACCGCAGACCTTCGCGCAATACGTCAATGCCGTCACCATGCAGGGTGTCGATCAAGTGATCCCGCTCGGCCCGGCGGCCAGCCAGATTGCGATCAAGCAACTGGGTACCAACGGCGGTGGCTTCTTCGGTGTGAACTCGGCGCATCCGTTTGAGAACCCGACCGCGTGGAGCAACCTGTTCGAACTCGCGTCGATCATCCTGATTCCGGTAGCGCTGGTGTTCACCTTCGGTCATTACGTGAAAGACCAGCGTCAGAGCCGCGCGATCATCGCCTGCATGCTGGCGCTGTTCCTGATCGGCGGCGCGACTTCGCTGTGGGCCGAATATCAGCCCAACCCGGCGCTGAACAATGTTGCTGTCGAACAGACCGCGCCGCTGGAAGGCAAGGAAGCACGCTTCGGTACAACTGCCACCGTGTTGTGGTCAGTGACCACGACTGCGGCGTCTAACGGCTCGGTCAACGGCATGCACGACAGCCTCAACCCGCTCAGCGGCATGGTGGCGCTGGTCAACATGATGGTCGGCGAAGTGATCTTCGGCGGCGTCGGCGCCGGGCTCTACGGCATGTTGCTCAACGTGCTGATCGCGGTGTTCCTCGCCGGCCTGATGATCGGCCGTACACCGGAATACCTCGGCAAGAAACTGCAGGCGCGGGAAGTGCAATTGCTGGTGGTGACCTTGCTGGTGATGCCGGTGGGCGTGCTGGTACTCGGCGCCATCGCGGCGGCTCTGCCTGGCCCGGCGGCGACCATCAGCAACCCCGGCCCGCACGGTTTCAGCCAGTTGCTCTATGCCTACACCTCGGCCAGCGCGAACAACGGTTCGGCGTTCGGTGGCCTGAGCGCCAACACGCCGTTCCACAACCTGATGCTCGGTCTGGGCATGTTGATCGGTCGCTTCGGTTACATCCTGCCGGTACTGGCCCTGGCCGGCAGCCTGGCGATGAAGAAAACCGCACCGATAGGCCAGAACAGCTTCCCGACCCACGGCCCGCTGTTCGTGACCCTGTTGACCGTGACCATTTTGCTGGTGGGCGGCCTGACCTTCCTGCCGACCCTGGCGCTCGGTCCGATTGCTGAACACTTGAGCATGGGCTTCTAAGGAATCGATCATGAATATGCATGTTCCTGCAAAACCTGCGGTGCCGACCCAGTCGGCAGAAGCACCGAAAACCGCGATCTCAGCCCTGTGGCGTCCGGCGCTGGTGCAAGCCTTCGTCAAGCTCGACCCGCGCCAACTGGTGCGTTCGCCGGTGATGCTGGTGGTCGAACTGACGGCGATTTTCACCACCGTGCTGTGCTTCATCCCGGACAACGTCGTGCCGACTTTCGTCGCCGCGCAGATTGCTCTGTGGCTGTGGTTCACGGTGCTGTTCGCCAACTTCGCCGAGGCCTTGGCCGAAGGTCGCGGCAAGGCCCGCGCCGACAGCCTCAAGGCCGGCAGCGAAGGCCTCAGCGCGCGGCGCAAACTGGCCAATGGCAGCTTTCAGGTGGTACCCGCCGCCAGCCTGCGCAAAGGCGACGTGGTGCGCGTCGAAGCGGGGGAGATGATCCCCGGTGACGGCGAAGTCATCGAAGGCATTGCGGCGGTCAACGAAGCGGCGATCACCGGTGAATCGGCGCCAGTGATTCGCGAGTCCGGCGGCGATCGCTCCGCGGTTACCGGCAACACGCGTCTGGTGTCCGACTGGCTGCTGGTGAAGATCACCGCCAACCCCGGTGAATCGACCCTCGACCGTATGATCGCGCTGGTCGAAGGCGCCAAACGCCAGAAGACCCCGAACGAAGTCGCGCTGGATATCCTGCTGATCGGCCTGACCCTGATCTTCCTGCTGGTGGTGGTGACCCTGCAGCCGTTCGCCCATTTCGCCAACGGCAACCTGCCGCTGGTGTTTCTGGTGGCGCTGCTGGTCACGCTGATTCCGACCACCATCGGTGGCCTGTTGTCCGCCATCGGTATTGCCGGGATGGATCGACTGGTACGCCTGAACGTGATCGCCAAGTCCGGGCGCGCCGTGGAGGCGGCCGGTGACGTGCACGTGTTGCTGCTGGACAAGACCGGCACCATCACCTTCGGTAACCGCCGTTGCAGCGCGGTGTATGCGGCGCCGGGCGTGAGTGGTCGCGAGTTGGCCGAAGGCGCGTTGTTTGCCTCGCTGGCGGACGAAACCGCCGAAGGCAAATCCATCGTCGAGTACCTGCGCGGTCTGCATCCGCAAACCGAGCCGGCACTGGATACGTTGACTGCCGTGCCGTTCAGTGCGGAAACCCGCTTGTCCGGTGTCGACTATCAGGGCCGCGTGTATCGCAAGGGCGCAGTCGATTCGCTGCTGTCGTTCCTCGGCCAACAACGCTCCGATCTGGCCCCGGCGCTGTCGCGGGAAATCGACAAGATTGCCCAGAGCGGCGGTACGCCGTTGCTGGTCTGCGCCGACGGCAAGCTGCTCGGTGCGATCCATCTCAAGGACGTGGTCAAGCCAGGCATTCGCGAGCGTTTTGCCGAGCTGCGCAAACTGGGGATTCGCACGGTGATGGTCACCGGCGACAACCCGTTGACCGCTGCGGCCATCGCGGCTGAAGCGGGCGTCGATGACGTGCTGGCCGAAGCCACCCCGGAGAAAAAACTGGCGCGCATCCGTCTTGAGCAGAACGACGGTCGTCTGGTCGCCATGTGCGGCGACGGCGCCAACGACGCCCCGGCGCTGGCACAGGCTGACGTCGGCATGGCGATGAACGACGGCACGCAAGCCGCACGCGAAGCCGCAAACATGGTCGACCTCGACAGCGACCCGACCAAGCTGCTGGACGTGGTGCAGATCGGCAAGGAATTGCTGGTGACCCGTGGTGCGCTGACGACGTTTTCCATCGCCAACGACGTGGCCAAATACTTCGCGATTCTGCCGGCGCTGTTCGCCGCGATCTATCCGCAACTGGGCGTGCTGAACATCATGCACTTGACCAGTCCGCAGAGCGCGATCCTCTCGGCGATCGTCTTCAACGCCTTGATCATCGTCGTGCTGATTCCACTGGCATTGCGTGGCGTACGCGTACAGGCAGCGAGTGCCGCGGCACTGCTGCGGCGCAACCTGCTGATCTACGGACTGGGCGGGATTCTGGTGCCGTTCGTGGGGATCAAGGCGATCGACATGCTGCTCACAGCTTTGCATTTGGTGTGATCCATTCGCGAGCAGGCTCGCTCCCACATTTGCAATGCGGCCTCCTGTGGGAGCCAGCCTGCTGGCGATGAAGTCGACTCGGTCCACCTGAATTAACGCGGTATCCGCTTTCTGAATTCGAGGATTTTGCAATGTCCACAATGATACGTCCGGCCCTGAGCCTGCTGGTGCTGATGACCCTGATCACCGGCGTGGCCTATCCACTGGTGGTGACCGGCGTTGCGCAGGTCGCTTTTCCTGAACAGGCCAACGGCAGCCTGGTGCACGATGCCGATGGCAAGGTGCGCGGCTCGTCGTTGATCGCCCAGGATTTCGTCGGTGATGCGTGGTTTCATCCGCGTCCTTCGGCGGGCGCCTTCGCGACCGTTTCCAGCAGCGCCAGCAACCTCGCGCCGAGCAATCCGGCGCTGGCCACTCGGGTAATCGACGACGCCAACAAGTTGCAGGTGCCAGGCCAGGGGCCGGTGCCCTTGGCGCTGCTGACCACCTCCGGCAGCGGACTCGATCCGCACTTGCCACCGGCGGCAATTGCCTATCAACTGGCGCGTGTCGCGCAAGCGCGCAACTTGCCGGTGGCGACCTTGCAGCAACTGCTCGATGCGCACATCGAACAGCCGCTGGTGGGGCCGCCGGTGGTGAATGTGCTGGAGCTGAACATGGCGCTGGAAAAACTCTGAACCGGCGGCGCGGCCATTCGCGAGCAGGCTCGCTCCCACAGGAATACGTGTTCCAAATGTGGGAGCGAGCCTGCTCGCGAAGAGGACCGAAAGAACACCGCATAACTATCTGGAAGAGAGAACATCAAGCATGAGCGACTCCGGCCGCGCCGACGCGCTGTTAGCAGACCTGCCCCGCGACGGCCGTGGCCGGCTGAAGATTTTCCTCGGCGCCGCCCCCGGGGTCGGCAAGACCTACGCGATGCTCCAGGCCGCGCACACGCAATTGCGCCAGGGCGTGAAAATCATCGCCGGTGTCGTCGAAACTCACGGCCGCGCGGAGACCGAAGCGCTGCTCGGCGGTTTGCCGCAGCAGCCGCTGGTACGCTCAGAATACCGTGGCGTGATGCTCGAAGAAATGGACCTCGACGGCCTGCTCGCAGCCCAACCCAAGCTGGTGCTGGTTGATGAGCTGGCGCACACCAACGCCCCCGGCAGTCGTCACGCCAAGCGCTGGCAGGATATTCAGGAACTGCTTGCCGCCGGCATTGACGTCTACACCACGGTCAACGTCCAGCACCTGGAAAGTCTCAAC
This sequence comes from Pseudomonas sp. YL2, assembly GCF_023063025.1. Taxonomy (NCBI): domain Bacteria; kingdom Pseudomonadati; phylum Pseudomonadota; class Gammaproteobacteria; order Pseudomonadales; family Pseudomonadaceae; genus Pseudomonas; species Pseudomonas sp. YL2. Next base: position 175,158 of record NZ_JAJSLU010000006.1, read on the forward strand.
GATCAGGTGCGCGGCATCACCGGTGTGCAGGTGCGCGAAACCCTGCCGGACTGGGTGCTGCAGGAAGCCTACGAACTGCTGCTGATCGACCTGCCGCCGCGTGAATTGCTGGAGCGTCTGCGCGAAGGCAAGGTCTACGTGCCGGAGCAGGCGCGGGCGGCGATCGATGCGTTTTTCACCCAGACCAACCTCACCGCGTTGCGCGAGCTGGCGATGCAAACGGCGGCCGCGCAGGTTGATAACGATCTCGCGCAAGGCTATCGCCAACTCGGTCAGGCGGCTCCGGCGGTGCGCGGGCGTTTGCTGGTCGGCGTCGATGGCGATGCGCATGCCGAACGCCTGGTGCGTCACGCCAGTCGCGTGGCCCAGCGCCGGCATTTGCCGTGGAGTCTGGTGCATGTCGACAACGGCACAGTGCGCGACGAGCAATCGCGCCTGCGCCTGCAAAATGCCCAGCAACTGGCCGAACGCCTCGGCGGCGAAGTGGTGTTGTTACGCGCCGGCGAAGTGGCGAAAACCCTGATTCAGCATGCTGCCGAACGCCGGGCGAGTCTGCTGCTGGTCGGGCAGTCGCGGCCGAGTCTGCGCCGTCGCCTGTTCGGTGGCGGGCTCGCCGCGCGTTTGCTGCGCCAGGCCCACGGCCTGGAAATCAACGTCCTCGACAACGACCATGAACACCCGCAATCGCGCCTGAGAACGACGCCGACGCTGGTCTGGTTCGACTATCTGTTGGCGCTGGTTGCCACGCTGTTGGCCAGTGCCCTGGCGTGGGCGGTATCGAGTATTTTGCCGCTACCGAACATCTCGCTGGTGTTCCTCGCGGCGGTGTTGCTGGTGGCGGTGCGCAGCAGTCTGGGCCCGGCGCTGGCCTGCGCGGCTTTGTCGTTTCTGACCTACGATTTTCTGTTTATTCCGCCGAATTTTTCCTTCGCCATCCAGCGCGAAGAAGATGTTCTGACCTTGCTGTTCTTCCTGCTGATGGCGGCGCTCACCGGCAATCTCGCGGCGCGTCAGCGGCGGCAGTTGCAGGCGTTGCGCGATACGCAGGAAGAGACCACGGAGCTGCTCGACCTGTCGCGCAAACTGACTGCGGCGACGGATCGTCAGGCAGTGATCAGCGCTGCTGCGCAGCACCTCAACGGCTGGAGCGATCTGCAATTGTGCCTGCTCAACCGCGACGGCCAGGGCGGCTGGAAAGTCGAGACCGGCGGGCCACTGGAATTCAGCGAATCGGAACGCGCCGCCGCCGACTGGGCCTGGCAACACGATCAACCGGCCGGCATGGGCACCGGCACGTTGCCGTTCGGTCGCTGGTGGTGGTGGCCGCTGTCGGTGGAGGACGGGCCGCTGGCGCTGCTCGGGGTCTGCGCCAAAGAGGGCCAGACCTTGAGCGGCCAGCGTCGACGCCTGCTCACCGCGTTGAGTCAGCCACTGGCTCAGGCACTGGCGCGGGCGCAACTGGCGGACGATCTGGAAGCCGCGCGCCTGCACGGTGAAACCGAGCAGTTGCGCAGTGCGCTGCTGGCCTCGGTATCGCATGATCTGCGCACACCGCTGACCGCCATGCGCGGCAGCATCGACAGTCTGCTGGCCCTCGGCGAAGCCATTCCACTGGAAGATCGCCGCGAGTTGCTCGAAGGCACCCGCGACGAAGCCGAACGCCTCGATCGCTACATTCAGAACCTGCTGGACATGACCCGTCTCGGCCATGGTGCATTGAAGCTCGCGCGCGACTGGGTAGCGCCGGCGGACATCGTCGGCAGTTCGCTCAATCGCCTGCGTGCGGTGCTCGCGCCGTTGCAGGTCAGCACCGATGTGCCGTCCGAGTTGCCGCTGCTGTTCGTGCATGCGGCGCTGATCGAACAGGCGCTGGTCAATGTGCTGGAAAACGCCGCACGCTTCTCGCCGGTTCACGGTCGTTTGCAATTGAGTGCTGGTGCCAATAACGAAGAGATCTTCTTCACGGTCAGCGACGAAGGCCCGGGGATTCCCGAGGACGAGCGAGCGAAAATTTTCGACATGTTCTACACCGCCGCGCGTGGCGATCGCGGCGGGCAGGGCACCGGTCTGGGTCTGGCGATCTGTCAGGGCATGGTCGGCGCGCATGGCGGCCGGATCAGCGTCGCCGACGGCATCGACGGGCGCGGCACCAGCATCACCCTGCACCTGCCGTTGCAGACGCAACCGGGGATGGACAATGAAGCCTGATCGCGACTGCGCTACTCTCTTGCCAATCTTTTGTGTTGATGTGAATTCATGAGCCAGACCGCGACCATTTTGGTCATCGATGACGAACCGCAAATCCGCAAATTCCTGCGCATCAGCCTCGCCTCACAAGGCTACAAAGTGCTCGAGGCCGGCACCGGTGCCGAGGGCCTGGCGCAGGCGGCGTTGAACAAACCCGACCTGCTGGTGCTCGACCTCGGCCTGCCGGACATGGACGGCCAGCAGGTGCTGCGCGAGTTTCGCGAGTGGGCCACCGCGCCGGTGCTGGTGCTTTCGGTGCGGGCCAGCGAAGGGCAGAAAGTCCAGGCGCTGGATGGCGGTGCCAACGACTACGTGACCAAGCCGTTCGGCATTCAGGAGTTTCTCGCCCGGGTCCGCGCGTTGTTGCGTCAGGCACCGGCCGGCGAGGCCCAGCAAGCAGCGCTGACGTTCGGCCCGTTGACAGTGGACCTGGCCTATCGACGAGTGCTGCTCGACGGTGCCGAAGTGGCGCTGACCCGCAAGGAATATGCGGTGCTGGCGCAACTGGCGCGGCACCCGGGGCGCGTGATCACCCAGCAGCAATTGCTCAAGGATATCTGGGGGCCGACGCATACCGAGGACAGTCATTACCTGCGAATTGTCGTTGGGCATTTGCGTCAGAAGCTGGCGGATGATCCGACGCGGCCTCGGTTTATTGTGACTGAAGCGGGGGTGGGGTATCGGTTGTTGAGTGACAACAATCTGTAGGTTTTGTGTCGCCTGGTCTGGCCTCATCGCGAGCAGGCTCACTCCTACAAGGTTTTTGTGAACGGCGCAGATCCAATGTAGGAGTGAGCCTGCTCGCGATGAGGGCCTTACATCCAGCGGAGACCTTTCAGATACTCAACCTTGCTCACTTTCATACCGATCCAGTGTATCCCGCGCAATCTCCCGCCCCAGCGCGATCAGTTCCGGCGCCTTGTAGAACTCGAAAAACCGGCACACGCGCTTCGGCACGTTGATCAGAATGTCCGGCGGATAGCCGGCGATCTTGTATTGCGCCAACGAGGTCTGCATCACCTCGAAACTCTGGTTGATCAGGTCCAGCAGTGACGCCGGCCCGACGTTGTCGATGATGAAAGAGCCGGTGGCGGACTTCGGCGCGCCTTCGCGCTCAGGGGCGGCTGCCGGTTGCTGACTTTCCGGTTCGCTGCCTTCCAGCCATGGGTTGATGTCGGCGGCTTCGGCGCGCAGCGCTTCCTGTTCCAGCAACAGCAATTGCTCGGCCTGTTTGCGGCGGAACGGCATCTTCGAACCCAGCGAACTGAGCAAACTGTCAAAGCGTGAACGAAACGCGGGCGGGCGCTGAATCACTGGCAATTTGTAGTGGCGCTGGTTGGTCGCGTTGAGGTTGACCGCGATGATCAGGTCGCAGTGGCTGGAGACCACCGGCACGATCGGCAACGGGTTGAGAATGCCGCCGTCCACCAGCATCCGGTTGCCTTGCATCACTGGGGTGAACAGGCTGGGAATTGCCGCCGAGGCGCGCATCGCCTGATGCAGGCAGCCTTCCTGAAACCAGATTTCCTGTTGGTTGGTCAGGTCGGCAGCGACCGCGGTGTAGGGGATGCGCAGGTCTTCGATGTTGATCTCGCCAACGATCTTGCGGATCTGCCCGAAGACCTTTTCGCCACGAATTGCGCCGAGGCGAAAACTCACATCTACCAGCCGCAGCACATCCAGATAATCGAGGGTTTCGATCCAGGTGCGGTACTCGTCAAGTTTGCCCGCCGCATAGATCCCGCCGACCACCGCGCCCATCGAACAACCGGCAATGCAGGCAATGTCGTAACCGCGTCTTTCGATCTCCTCAATGACCCCGATATGGGCATAGCCCCGGGCGCCACCGGAGCCCAGCACCAGTGCGACACGCTTTTTCATCAAACTTCCTCCCGACAAGGCTCCACAATGCACCCTTCGGGGGGCGGGCGACAATCGGCAGGGTCGTTGGGGGCAGCCGGGGCGTCGTTTTTTCGATACTCCGTGACCGCTCGGCGCTATGCTCTGGTCACCGCAGATTCATGGGGCGCCAAGGCACTTTTCCAGCGCCGCAACGTCTTACCTGCACGACTGTTGACCTATTTTGAGGTGTGAGTGATGAAAGCCTGGATCTGTGTGCCGTTGATCGCCCTGGCATTGGCCGGTTGCGCTGGCAAGACTGCTTATCGGGACAGCTGTGGCAGTCAGCTGGATGCGGCGTGGCATGAACTGGACCTGGCCAAGGCCGAGGGTTTCGCCGGCACGGTCAGCTACTCCAAGGCGCTGTCGTTGCTGACGGCGGCCAAGACTCAGCAGCAATTCGAAGGCTTTGAAGGCTGCAGCAACAAGGCCGAGAAAGCCCGTTTCTATATTCGCGAATCCCGCGCCGGGCGCTAAGCTGCTGACTTGACGCAAGGATGCGCCTGCCTTCTGACGGCAGACTCATCCTTCAAGCCATGTGAATCAGGAGCAAGTGATGTCTGCGTTGGTGGATCGGCTGGTGGCTCATGTCCTGAGCCTGGAAGTGCGGCTGCTGGCCTGTCAGGCGCGACTGACCGCGCGTACCGACCCCGAGGCGCTGCACGACTTGCGCACCACGGTGCGGCGCTTGCGCAGCCTGTTGCGACCCTTGCGTGGTTTGCCCGGAGTCGAGCAACTGGAAGTGGCGGCATCTGCGGTGGGGCAGTTGACCACCCCGTGGCGCGATCGCGAGGTGTTGGCCGCCTACCTGCTCAAGCACGATCAACCGCAAGCCGCACAGCGACGCATGGCGCAAATGGACGAAGCCTATCCAGCATTGGCAGCGAGCGCCGAAGTGGCTTCGCTGCTGATCATCCTCGATGCGTTCCCGCGTTTCCTGCGTGCTTCCGAGCGTCAGGGCCTGCTCAAGGGCCTGGGCAAACGCATCGAAAAACGCCTGCACAAACAATGGAAGAAACTCGACGAGGCGCTGCACGATCCGGCCCACGACCGCCATCGTCTGCGCTTGCTGATCAAACGCGTGCGCTATGGCATCGAAGCCTATCCGGAACACGATCGCCTGCCTGAGCCGGCGCTGGCGCGGTTGAAGTCGGCGCAGGGCGCGCTGGGTGACTGGCACGATTGCTGGCAGTGGCTGGCGCGGGCCGAACTGGAAAGCGATCTGCAACCCTGCGTCGCGACCTGGCAGGCGGGGCTGATCAAGGCTGAAGCCAAGGCCGATCGGGTGCTCGACAAACTCAGCACTGCCTGCTTCAAATCCTGAATTCTCCATAGAACCTTTGTGGGAGCGGGCTTGCTCGCGAAAGCGGTGTATCAGTAGACAGATCGGTGACTGACCCACCGCTTTCGCGAGCAAGCCCGCTCCCACATTCGATTATCTTCCTGACCTTAAGGCCTTTCTGTCAGTCCATTTGACCGGAATAGACGCTGCGGCGCTCTGCCATGCTGGTTAAGATCGCTGCATTCCTTTTTTCGCTTGCCGAGGTTGTCATGCGCTTTTCCGATCTGATTGAGGCGGTTCGTCGCCAGCCAGAAGTGACCATTCCTGCCGAGTGGGGTCAGGGGCGGGCCAGTTTTGGTGGCCTGGTCGCGGCGCTGCAATACGAAACCATGCGCGCGCAAGTGCCGACCGAGCGCCCGGTGCGTTCGTTGGCGATCACCTTTGTCGGCCCGGTCGAACCGGAAGTCCCGGTGAGCTTCGAAGTCGATGTGTTGCGCGAAGGCAAAGCGGTCAGCCAAGTGCTGGGCCGGGCTGTGCAGAACGGTCAGGTAGTGACGATCGTGCAGGGCAGCTTTGGTGCTTCGCGACCTTCGGAAGTCGCAGTCGAGGCCTATCCGGCAGCTGAAATGAAACACTGGGAAGAATGCCAGGAGTTGCCCTACATCAAGGGCGTGACCCCGGAGTTCATGCGTCACCTGGCGATGCGCTGGAGCGTTGGCGGCATGCCGTTCACCGGCAACAAGTCGCGACAGATGGGCGGCTGGGTGCGTTTGCGTGGCGATGTGAAGGAAGAGCCGGTCAATGAGGCGCATCTGCTGGCGCTGGTGGATGCGTGGCCACCGGCCTTGTTGCCGTACCTGAAGAAGCCGGCACCGGGCAGCACGCTGACCTGGACCATCGAATTCGTGCAGCCGTTACGCGAGTTGAGCACCCTGGACTGGTGCAAATATCTGGCAGACATCGAATACGCCGCCGACGGCTACGGCCATGTCGCCGCCAAGCTGTGGAGCGCGGAGGGAGAGTTGATCGCCATGAGTCGGCAGACCGTGACGATTTTTGCCTGAATCACTCAATGCCGACGGTGGCGCTCACGCCAGGCGCGCCACCAGCCGCCGCTGAGGAAAAACCGTGGAAAGGTCAGGAACTGCTCGACCAGCAAGCGTGACACGGCATCTTTGCGATCGCTGAACGGCTCGGACGCTTGCGCCTCCAGGCTGTGGCCGTGGCGCTGCAGACCCAGCGCCGCGACGATACCGATCACACCGATCGCCACACTCGCCAGACTCAGGCTGAACACGCCGGACACGATCAACAGAAATGCAACGATGAACAGCGGCACGGCAATCAGGTGCAACACCAGATTGGTCGGGTGCTGGTGATTGTTCGGGTACGCGCGCCATTGCCACGCGGGAAGATTGGGGTGACGTTTGCCCATGTTGACTACTCCTCGATCCATGTTGAACACATGGTTGAAGAATAGGCCGGGGCGGGTGGGGCGGCGAATCAAGGTTGGCTATGGTGGTGATAGGTGCAATGGCTGGATTCGATGGTGTTGCAATTGACGCCATCGCGAGCAGGCTCACTCCTACAAAGGATCTGCTGCGCACACAAATCCCCTGTAGGAGTGAGCCTGCTCGCGATGAGTCCCTTAAAGTTTGAGTTGACCGATGGCCTTGCTCAATTCCCCGGCCAACGTCGCCAACTCATTACTGGTAGTCGCCGAATCCACGGTCTGTTGCACGGTGTTTTCGGTCACATCACGAATGCTTACCACCGCCCGATTCATCTCTTCCGCGACCTGACTCTGCTGCTCCGCCGCCACCGCAATCTGCGTGTTGCTCTCGCGCATCTGCGCCACGGCGCCAGTGATTTCCGCCAGCGCCTCGCCGGCCTCCTGCGCCTGCTGCACGCAGTCGTCGGCCTTGTACGAACTCTCCTGCATGAAGTCCACCGCATCGCGCGTGCCGGCCTGCAGTGCCGAGACCATGGTGGTGATTTCATCGGTGGAGGTCTGCACACGTTTCGCCAGGTTGCGCACCTCATCAGCGACCACCGCAAAACCGCGGCCCATCTCGCCGGCACGCGCTGCTTCGATGGCGGCGTTGAGCGCCAGCAGGTTGGTTTGCTCGGCGATGCTGTGGATCACACTGACTACGCCGTTGATCTTCTGGCTGTCTTCGGCCAGGCGCTGGATCATTTCCGCAGTCTGCTGCACGCCGCTGGAGAGTCCGGCAATCGACTGCTGCACACGGCTGACCACTTGCTGACCGCTGCCGGCCAGACCATCGGCGGTCTGCGACAGATCGCGGGTGGCGCCGGCGTGCTGGGCGATGTGGTAAACCGTGGCGGTCATTTCGTTGATCGCGGTGGCGGCCTGATCGGTCTCGCTCTGTTGACCGAGCATGCCGTGGCGCACTTCGTTCATGCTTGCTGCCAGACGCGCAGCGCCGACGTCGAGTTGCCGCGCGGTGTTGGCGACCGTGGTGACCACGCGCTGATAACCGGCCTGCATCGCGTTGAACGCATTGGCCATTTGCCCGACTTCGTCCTTGCAGGCCAGCGGCACACGGGCCGAGAGGTCACCACTCTTCTCTACATGCAGCATCACGTCTTTCAAGGTGTTGAGCTGACTGAGCAGGAAGCGGATCAGCAGTTGCGAGGCGCCGAGCATGGCCAGCATCAGGATGAACACCGCCACCGCGTAGTTGGCAAAGCGTTCGCTGAACACTTGCGCCAGGCTCGGGCCATAGGCGATGACCGCGACTTGCTGGCCGTCGCCACGGCTGAACACTTCAGCGCCCAGCAGCGGGTTGTTGCCGAACAGCGGCAGATGATTGATCTCGTTCCAGCCGTTGCTATCGCTGATCTCCAGCACGGGTTGATCGTTGAGGCGCGGCGCTTCACCGCGTTTGAAGGTCAGTACCTGATCGGCCTTGGGCAACGCCTGCCCGGTCGGCCAGGCCTTGAGCAATTGTGCCTGGGCTTGCGCGGAGGTTTTCGACGCGTGACTGCGTGCCTGCTGCTCAAGCTGCACGGCATACAGCACCAGCAGCAGGGTGGTGACGAAAGCGACCGCATTGACCGCCCAGAATTTGTATTTCAGCGAGATATTGCTAAGCCAGGCACCCATGGAGGTCTTCTCTGATAGCGGAAACAGTTTTGGCAAGGTGCCAGCATTGTGCCGCTATGAAGATCTGCGGATCTTGATTTGGGTCAACAGGTTCTACGCTGAGCCCCTTTGTGGGAGCGGGCTTGCTCGCGAAGGCGGTGGTTCAGTTAATTAACAATGACTGACACACCGCCTTCGCGGGCAAGCCCGCTCCCACAATGGGATTTGAGGTGTATCAGGGCAGGGCGGGGAGGTTGAAGAACGCGCGGGCACACGCCGTTGTGTGCGCAGCCAGATCTTCCTCGGTCTCGCCCCGATGCAGCGCCACTTCGCGCAGCACCTCGGTCAGATACGCCGGTTCATTGCGGCCGTTCTTCGGCTTTGGGCGCAAGGTGCGAGGTAGCAGGTACGGCGCGTCGCTTTCGAGCATCAGTCGTCCGCGCTTGATCTCCTTGACCAGCGGGTGCAGATGCGTGCCACGGCGCTCGTCGCAGATCCAGCCGGTGATGCCGATGTGCAGGTCCAGATCGAGGTAACTGAACAGGGCTTTTTGCTCGCCGGTAAAGCAGTGCACCACGGCGGCGGGCAGTTGATCGCGGAAGTCCCTGAGGATTTCCAGCAGACGCTGACTGGCATCGCGTTCGTGGAGGAACACCGGCAACTGCAGTTCTACCGCCAGCGCCAGATGTTCTTCGAGGACTTTTTCCTGTTGCGGGCGCGGCGAGAAATCACGGTTGAAATCCAGTCCGCATTCACCCACGGCGACCACGTTTGGCTCGTGCAGCAGACTGCGCAAACGACGCGCGCTGTCAGCGTTCCAGTCACTGGCCGAATGCGGGTGAATGCCAGCGGTGGCAAACAGCCGCTGGCCGCTTTGATCCAGTTGCCGGCAGAGCTCCAGCGCCTGTTCGCTACCCTCGACGCTGGTGCCGGTCAGCACCAGTTGGCAGACCCCGGCAGCGTAGGCGCGGTCGAGCACGGCCTGATGTTTTTCGGCGAAACTGGGGTTGGTCAGGTTGACGCCGATATCGATGAGTTGCATGGTTCTACCTCGGGCCGAAGGCCGGAAAGCATACCAGAGCTGTAGATTTATAAGAAAAGCCAAGAACTACAACGAGTTATAGCTGTCTTTTGATGCCGTGACGTAGCCCGGGTTGGCAGCAAAGCCATCACTGTGCCAGTCTCTCGCACTTGCCAGCGCTCCAGGCGCTCTGTTTTCGTCGGTGATTTCGACCGTTCAGCGGTGAAATCGCCCCGTATTCTTTCCGGAGAGTGGATGCATCGTCCCTCGGTTTTGCTCCTGTTGTGCGCGTCGCTGCTGCTGCCGATAACGGCGGTTGCGCGCCTGCCCGGGCCACAGCAAGCCGTGCCGGCCGCCAAGGTTCGTGACCTGTCGGAGATCCGCAGCAGTCGAGTGTTGCGCGTGCTGGTCAATCAGAGCCGCAACAGTTCCGGTGAAGTCCAGGGTCAGGCCATCGGCGTCGAATACCATCGCCTGCGCGCCTTCGAGCAATACCTCAATGGCCACGCCCGCGATGGTCAGGAAATTACCCTCAAGATCATTCCCAAAGCCAAGGATCAACTGCTCGGTGCCTTGCAGCGTGGTGAAGGAGATCTGGTCGCGCCCGGCGAGCTGCTTGATCTGCAACCCGGCCACGCGGTTGCCAGCAGTGAGCCGATCGCCAGCAACGTGCCGCTGGTGCTGGTCGGCATCAAGGGCGAGCGCCGTTACACCAAGGTCGAGCAGCTTTCCGGCAAAACCCTGGCGTTGCCCACCGGCAGTGCGGCGGGGGAGGCGGTCAGCCAGCTCAATCAGAAACTGGCGTTGCACAAACTGGCGCCGATCAAGATCGAATGGGTCGATCCGACGCTGGCGGTCGAGGACGTGCTGGAGATGGTGCAGGGCGGGATTTTCCACCTGACCGTCGTCGAGCAACCGATCGCCGAGCGTTGGGGCAAGATCCTGCCCAAGCTGCGTTTCGACCGACAATTGATGATCAGCGAGCCGGGTGAGGAATACTGGTTCGTGCGCCGTGATGCCTCGATGCTGCGGGCGAGCATCGATCGTTTCCTGGTCGGCTACAGGAAGCCGGCGAACGAGGATGCAGAGTTTCTGCGGATTTATCGACGGCTCTATCAAGTGCATTATCCGTTGGCCAAGGCTGACCGCCAGCGTCTGGAGAAACTGCGCCCGACCCTGCAAAAACACGCCGACGCGCAAAGCATGGACTGGCTGAATCTGGCGGCGCTGGCCTTCAAGGAGTCAGCCCTGCAACCCAGCGCCCGCAGCGGCAGTGGCCCGACCGGGTTGATGCAGATTACCCCGTCCGCAGCGCAGCGGGTCGGTGTGAACAATATCCAGAATCTCGATGCGAATGTGCAGGCCGGGGCCAAGTACCTGGCGATGATCCGTCGCAAGTTTTTCAACAGTCCGAAACTCAATGAGCGCGAGCGCATGGCGTTCACCCTGGCGGCCTACAACATCGGCCCGGAGCGGGTGCAGGGCATGCGCGCCGAGGCACGCCGGCGCGGGCTGAATCCGAACCAGTGGTTCTTTCAGGTCGAGCGCATCGCCATGGAACAGGTGGGCATGGGCCCCGTCAGCTATGTTAATAGCGTGAACAAGTATTACCTGGCGTTCGACCGGGAGCGGGAGTCGCTGGAGCCCCGGGGACAGAAAGTCGCTTCACGTAAATGATCTAATAATTTGATTGTAATAGCGGAATAATTGCGCTTTTAACATGAATTTAACTGATTAATATAGCGGCCAATCCCAACACACTTCTCGCAAAACAAGGAATGCCCCATGAGCTCTCTGATCAACAAGGTTCTGTTCACTCGCGCCGGTTACGGCCTGACCATTCTGCGTATCGCGGTCGGCGTGATCTTCGCCGCCCACGGTTCGCAAAAACTGTTTGGTCTGTTCGGTGGTTACGGTCTGGCGGGCACCGCGCAATACATGGACAGCATCGGTCTGCACCCGGGTTACCTGATGGCCACGCTGGCCGGCGGTACCGAGTTCTTCGCCGGTCTGGCGCTGATCATCGGCCTGCTGGTGCGCCCGGCGGCGCTGGGTCTGACCTTCCTGTCGCTGGTGGCGATCTTCACCGTACACATCAGCAACGGTCTGTTCATGGCCAACAACGGTTACGAGTTCGCCCTGGCGCTGCTCGGTGGCAGCCTCGCGGTGATGATCGAAGGCGCCGGCAAGCTGTCGGTGGATCGCGCCATCGCCGGTTGAGCGCTCTGGCTCAAGCAAAAGGCCCGCATTGTGCGGGCCTTTTTTGTTGCGGCCGATTCTTGACACTCATCGGTCACGTTATCTAGGATGTTGCTCATGCGCCGATTTAAACAGCTACTTGCGGGGCGCCAGGTGACTCAGACAGTTGCCGTCAGAAGCCGGAACAGGGCTTCGAAATACCGCTAAAGCGCTGGTTCGGTGTTGCCTCTCACCTGCCATGCAGACTTTTGAGGCAGAGACACGACACGATGAATGCACTACGCCCTCCAGCACGTCCCGCGCCGATCACGGCACATATCACCCAGCGCAACCCGAAAATCCTGCTTGGCGGCAAACATCAGCCAACGCTGTTGCGTTATCTCGATGGCTGGCCACGTCGCAGCGGAGGTCCTGCCGCGTTCCTGATCCAGTTCGTTGAAGATGGCGAGTCGCTGGCGCGGTTTGCCAGTGACAGTTTTGACCTGGCGGTGATTCAGGCACCGAGCGCTGAAGACGCTCCGGAAATGATCAAGCAACTGACCCGCGTTGCGCGGCAGGGTTTGATCACCCGCCGCTGAAACGCTCAGGGATATTCGATCGCCACGATATAGACAAACTGCTCACCGGTTGGCGTTTGTACCCGGACTTCGGCGTCCAGCGCCTTGCCGATCAAGGCGCGGGCCAGTGGTGAGTCGATGCTGATCAGACCCAGTTTCAGATCCAGTTCATCCGGACCGACGATGCGGTAGCGCGACTGCTTGCCGTCTTCGTCCTCGATGGTGACCCAGGCGCCGAAGTAGACCTTGTTCGGATCGCTGGGTTTTTCGCTGACGACCTTCAGTGCTTCGAGACGCTTGGTGAGAAATCGCACGCGGCTGTCGATCTCGCGCAGCATTTTCTTGCCGTAGGTGTACTCGGCGTTTTCCGAACGATCACCCTGCGCCGCTGCTTCGCTGACCGCTTGCGTTACCTGCGGTCGGCGCACATGCCACAGCTCATGGAATTCGGCGCGCATCCGCGCTTCACCTTCAGGGGTGATCAGTGCGGTGCCGGCGGTGCGGGGAGGGCGATAACGGCTCATGGCAACTTCTTGTGGTGACGAAGGCTGGAGTCTATCAACCCTCGCGCAAGACTGTCAGCGGACTCGCATTCAATGCTCGACGCGTACCGAACACGCCGGCACCGCCAATCAGCGCGGCGCCAATCAACGGCAGCATCAGCAGCCATGGATGCGGATGCCATGGCAGGTCGAACGCATAGCGATACAACACCAGACTCACCACTTCCGAACCGATGGCCGCGAGCAAACCGCTGACCGCACCGAGCAAGCCGAACTCGATGCGCCGCGCCTTGATCAGCAACTGCCGTTGCGCGCCCAGCGCACGCAGCAGCGCACCTTGGCGAATGCGTTCATCCAAGGTTGCCTGCAAGCCGGAGAACAGCACCGCCATCCCCGCCGCCAACACAAACAACAACACGTATTCCACCGCCAGGGTGACCTGGGCGAGGATGCTGCGCAGCTGTTCGAGCAGGGCTTCGACCTGAAGGATGGTCACCGCCGGGAATGCCCGCGACAGCTCGACGATCTGCTGATCGTGACCGGGGGCCAGATAGAAACTGGTCAGGTAAGTCGCCGGCAGATCCTTCAGGGTGCCGGGCTGGAAGATCATGAAGAAGTTCGGCTGGAAGTTGTCCCAGTTGATCTCGCGCAGGCTGGTGACTTTCGCTTCACGATTGACCCCGCCGACGCTGAACACCATGTGATCGCCGAGTTTGAGCTTGAGGCTTTCGGCGACTTTACCTTCAACCGACACGCCCGGTACGTCGTCCGAGGGTTGCCCGGTCCACCACGTACCGGCGGTGAGCTTGTTACCGGCCGGCAGGTCGGCGGCCCAGGTCAGGCTCAAGTCACGTTGCACGGCACGGTCGCCGGCCGAATCCTTGCTGACGATCTGCTGCACCGGTTCGCCGTTGATGCTGATCAGCCGTCCCGGCACCACCGGGTACAGCGGCGCCGCCTGCGCGGACACCTTGATCAAGTGATCGGTGAAGGCCTGTTTGTCCGCCGGCAGGATGTTCAGGGCGAAGTAGTTGGGGGCGTTTTTCGGCAACTGGTTTTGCCAGGTGTCGAGCAGCTCGCCACGCAGCAGGGCGATCAGCGCCATCGACAGCAGAATCAGACCGAACGCCAGCGCCTGACCGGCAGCGGCCAGTGGATGACGCAGCAGCTGCCCCAGGCCGAGACGCCACGGCAGCGGCGCGCGGGCGAGCATTCGGCGCAGGCTGTTGAGCAACAACAGCAGCAAGCCACCCAGCACCAGCGCAGCGACCACGCCACCGCCAAGCAGGGCGAAGGTCAGCAGCAGATCCAGACTCAGACGCCACATGATCAGGCCCAGTGCACCCAGCGCCGCGCCATAGACCATCCAGGTGCTCGACGGAATCGGCAGCATGTCGCGGCGCAGTACCCGCAGCGGTGGCACCCGACCCAGCGCGGCAAGTGGCGGCAGGGCGAAGCCGGCCAGCGCCACCAGCCCGGTGCCGATCCCGGCGAGCGCCGGAAACAGGCCGCCCGGTGGCACATCGGCAGGCAGTAGATCATGTAATAGAGCGAACAGGCCCAGTTGCGCCAGCCAGCCGAGCACTGCGCCGCTGAGGGCAGCGAACAGGCCGAGTACGGTCAGTTGAATGCTGAACAGCAACATGGTTTCCCGACGCGACAAACCAAGGCAGCGCAGCAAGGCACTGGCATCGAAGCGGCGACTGGCGAAGCGGTTGGCCGACAGCGCCACGGCTACACCGGCCAACAGCACCGCGACCAGACTGGCCATGTTCAGGTAGCGCTCGGCCTTGCCCAGCGCGCCGCCGATCTGCCGGTTACCGTCGCGCGCATCCTGAATGCGCTGATTGGCGGCCAGGCCGGGTTTGATCAGTTGTCGATAGGTTTCCAGTGCCTGCGGTTCGCCACGCCACAGCTCGCGATAACTCACGCGGCTGCCGGGTTGCACTACGCCAGTGGCAGCGAGGTCATCGAGATTGATCATCACCCGAGGCGTGAGGCTGTAGAAGTTGCCGGCGCGATCCGGCTCGTAAGTCAGCACGCGGGTCAGCTTCAAGGTTTTCATGCCGACGTCGATGCTGTCGCCGATCTTCAGATCCAGCGCAGTCAGCAGACGAGCTTCAACCCAGGCTTCACCGGGTTGCGGCTCGCCGCCCGAGGTTTCAGCGGCAAACGGGGCCGGGGCACTTTTCAGCTCGCCGCGCAGCGGGTAGGCGCGGTCGACGGCTTTGATGCTCGATAACTGAATGCCATTGTCGGTGGCAATGACGCTGGAAAACTCCACCACCTGCGCATGATTCAGGCGCAGCTCGGTGCCGCTGCGGATCTGCTCGTCGCGGGCCGGCGAGCTGCCCTCAAGCACCAGGTCGGCGCCAAGGAACTCGGTGGCGCGCAGCATCATCGCACCGTTGAGGCGGGCGCCGAAGTAGCCGATGGCGGTACTCGCCGCAACCGCCACGACCAAGGCAAAAAACAACACGCGCAATTCGCCGGCGCGGGCATCGCGCATGAGTTGACGTAGGGCGAGACTGAACAGACGCAACAGCGGCAGGCGTGCCATCAAGGCTCCAGAGGGGCGACCAGCAGCCCGGCTTCAAGTCGGATCAGGCGCCGGCAGCGATGGGCCAGGCGTTCGTCGTGGGTCACCAGCACGAGGGTGGTGCCGCGTTCCTTGTTCAGTTCGAACAGCAAGTCGCTGATGCGCTCGCCGGTGTGGCTGTCGAGGTTGCCGGTGGGTTCGTCGGCGAACAGCACGTCCGGCTCGGCAGCGAAAGCCCGGGCAATCGCCACGCGCTGTTGTTCGCCGCCGGAGAGCTGGCGCGGCGAGTGTGTCAGGCGCTGGCCGAGACCGACTCGTTGCAGCAGTTCGGTGGCGCGTTCTCGGGCGTCTTTGCGGCCATCGAGTTCCAGCGGCAGCATGACGTTTTCCAGGGCGTTGAGGCTGTCCAGCAACTGGAAGGATTGAAAGACGAAACCCACGTGTTCGGCACGGATGCGCGCGCGCTGGTCTTCGTCGAGATTGCTCAGGCCTTGCCCCGCGAGGATGACTTCGCCGCTGCTTGGCAGGTCGAGGCCGGCGAGCAGGCCGAGCAGGGTGGATTTGCCGGAACCGGACGCGCCGACGATGGCCAGGCTGTCGCCCTGGTTCAGTTCCAGGCTGAGTTCGTGCAGGATAGTCAGTTCACCTTCCGCGCTGGGAACCACTTTGCTGAGGTTCTTCGCGGTGAGAATGCTTGCGCCCATGGAGAATCCGATGCGTGTTTGGTTTTTGAGTGCTGGCCTGGCCTTGATGTGCATGGCCCAGAACGCAGCGGCGGGTACTGTCCTGATCGTTGGCGATAGTATCAGCGCCGGTTTCGGACTGGATACCCGCCTGGGGTGGGTATCGCTGCTCGAGCAACGGCTCAAGCAGGAGGGTTTTGACGACAAAGTGGTCAATGCCTCGATCAGCGGCGACACCAGTGCCGGAGGCCAGGCGCGCCTGCCGGCGCTGCTTGCAGAGCACAAGCCGGAACTGGTGATCCTCGAGCTTGGGGGCAATGATGGCCTGCGCGGAATGCCGCCAACGCAATTGCAACAAAACCTTGCGGCGATGATCGACAGCTCGCGCCAGAGTGGCGCCAAGGTGTTGCTGCTGGGCATGCAATTGCCGCCCAACTACGGCAAGCGTTACACCGATGCCTTTGCCGAGGTCTACGGCAAACTTGCGGACGATAAAAAAATCCCGCTGGTGCCGTTTTTCCTCGACGGCGTGGGTGGGCATCCCGAGCTGATGCAGGCCGATGGTCTGCACCCGGCCGCCGGGGCTCAGGGCAAGTTGCTGGAAAATGTCTGGCCGACGCTAAAACCGCTGTTATGAGGCTTTTCTAGTGGCAGGCTTTCGGCTAATGTGGCGCCCCCTTATTTGGAGCCCCCGATGCCGCGTCCTGCCTGGTCCCTGTTTGCCTACCAACTGATCGAGCCTGACGAACAGCTGGATCTGTTCGCCTGCCAGGAAGTGCGGGTGCATCTGGTGACCCGTCAGCTCGAACTCGGTGGCTCGGCAGACCGCACGTTGTGTGGCAGTCTGCTTCCAGCCCAACCGCGTTGGTCGAGTGTGGATCGTCGGGTGTTTCAGGATCAGCGTCTGTGTTCGTTGTGCCGGGCGATTCTCGAGTCGCAGAAGCGCGGCACCTCGCCGATCTGGCCTGAGTTGCGTTTCGAACTCTAGGATCAACAGATCGCAGCCTGCGACAGCTCCTACATGAAGACTTCTGGCTGGCCATCGGCGCATCTCCCCGAATTCCCGAGGTGCGGTGTACAATCGCGCTCTTATACCCTTGTTGATCATGCGAAGGATTTTCCGGATGTTGCCGCGCTTTCCTGCCGTCACCCGCTGCCTGTCACTTGCCGCCCTGTGTGTGGCCGGTCCCGTTGCTGCATTGGAGTTTCCCCTGCCACCACCCGGTGAGGACATCATCGGCCAGGTGCAGGTGATCAAGGCCAAATACGAAGACACCTTCGCTGACCTGGGCACCAAGTACGACCTGGGTTATTCGGAAATGGTCGCGGCCAATCCGGGCGTCGATGCCTGGCTGCCGGGCGCCGGTACCGAAATCGTCCTGCCGACCCGGTTCATTCTGCCGCCGGGTCCACGCGAAGGCATCGTGATCAACCTTGCCGAGTACCGCCTCTACTACTACCCGAAAGGCCGGAACGTGGTGTACACCTTCCCGTTGGGTATTGGTCGTGAAGGTTGGGGCTCGCCAATCGCGCACACCTCGATCACTGCCAAGACGCCGAACCCGACCTGGACCCCTCCGGCCTCGATCAAGGCCGAGCACGCCGCCGACGGTGATCCGCTGCCGAACGTGGTACCGGCCGGCCCGGACAACCCGCTGGGGCCGTTCAAGTTCACCCTGGGTACACCGGGCTACCTGATCCACGGTTCGAACAAGAAGTTCGGCATCGGCATGCGCACCAGCCACGGCTGCTTCCGCATGTTCAACAACAACGTGCTGGAAATGGCGGCCATGGTGCCGGTCGGCACTTCGGTGCGCATTCTCAACGATGCGTACAAGTTCGGCAGCAGTGGCGGCAAGGTCTATCTGGAAGCGCACACACCCATCGATGACAAGGGCAACCCGTCAGTGGTCGACAAGCACACTGCAGTAATCAATGCGATGCTCAAGCGCGAAGATGTCACCAACAACCTGCGCGTGAACTGGGATGTCGTGCGTGATGTGGTAGCGGCCGAAGATGGCCTGCCAACTGAAATCGGCACACCGAATACCTCGGCGCCGATGGTCTCGAACACCCCGATCGACCTGCAGCAGTAAGTCGATCAAAACCCGCAGGCGCGTGCAGCGTCGGCGGGTTTTTTATTGCCCGGCGGAAAGTACCGGCAATAAAAAAGCCGACCCAAAAAATGGGTCGGCTTGATAACAATCCCGAGGGATTATTACTTGCGGCTAGCTTTGTCCAGCATACGCAGAGCACGCTCGTTAGCTTCGTCAGCAGTCTGTTGTGCTTTTTGAGCAGCAGCCAGAGCTTCATCAGCTTTACGGTATGCTTCGTCTGCACGAGCTTGAGCGCGAGCAGCTGCGTCTTCAGTAGCGGTCAGACGTGCTTCGGTTTCTTTCGATGCGCTGCTGCAACCGGTAGCCAGAACTGCGGCCAGAGCCAGAGCAGAGAATTTCAGAACGTTGTTCATCGTGTTCCCCTTCAAGGACTTTCAATTAAGTGGCTTTCTCCTCCGATTGAGGAAATAGCCGGCGTACATACTACCCATTACTTGTAGTAAGTAAACTGACGGAGCGCAAGAAGCAAAAAAAATTGTAGGCGTTGATTCTTTTTCGAGCAACTTTTAACCGGGCTGTATAAAAAATATCCAGCTGCAGGCCCCGGCCTGAGCGTGTTAATGAGAAAAAGTTCCCGTTGTCCGGTGCTGTTTCTGCGTCTTGCACCAAGTCTGCCTAGATGAATTCGTCTACACTTTTGTTCCGATTTTGCATGACACCTCACATATCTTTGTCGCTCTTGAGGTGACTTTAAAGAAGAGGCTGCGTCTTAAGTCTCGACATCCGGCAATGTTCAGGCGAGTGCCTGGGGAAGATCGTCCCCGCGCCTGCCACTACGCCCATCGGAGTCACCCGTTCAACGAGCATGATGACGAGCGCACCTTGAGCATTTTCGCCAATGGTGCCTACTATTTATGACGTGCTCGATTGCGCGAGACCGGTGTGGTTTTTCTCGGTGTCCATCAGGCACGGGGTGGCGTAGATGTTCCTTCGCCGGAAAAACATCGGTAAGGTAGGGGTCAGAATTCGAGACCCGCGAGGAGTAGTGATGAGCGAGGCGTTGTCCATCCACCATGACCAGGCTGGTCATCAGTTCGAGACCAATGTGGACGGTCATCGTGCCTACCTGACCTATATGGATCTGGGGAAACAGACCCTGGATATCTATCGCACCTTCGTGCCCAACGCCTTGCGCGGCCGTGGCATTGCCGCCGCGCTGACCGAAAGCGCGCTGCAGTACGCTGAAGAAATGGGCTACACGGTGATCCCGTCGTGCTCCTATGTTGAGCGCTACATGGAACGTCATCAGCGCCGCGCCGCCAAGATCTGAATCGCACACACAAAAACGCCGGGCAATGCCCGGCGTTTTTTTATGCCCGTGAAACGCTGATCAGCTGCGCTGACGTTTCGGCAGAACATCCTTGAGCTTGGCGTGCATGCCGCGCAGGGTGTTCTCGGTGGCGGACCAGTCGATGCAGGCATCGGTGATCGACACGCCGTATTGCAGGTCGGCGAGGTCTTTCGGGATGGCCTGGCAGCCCCAGTTCAGATGACTCTCGACCATCAGGCCGATGATCGACTGGTTGCCTTCGAGGATCTGGTTGGCGACGTTCTCCATCACCAGCGGTTGCAGGGCCGGGTCCTTGTTGGAGTTGGCGTGGCTGCAATCGACCATGATGTTCGGTTTGATCTTCGCCTTGTTCAGCGCCTGTTCGCACAGGGCGACGCTGACCGAATCGTAGTTCGGCTTGCCGTTGCCGCCACGCAGCACCACGTGACCGTAGGCGTTGCCCTTGGTGGTGACGATCGACACGCCACCTTCCTGGTTGATCCCCAGGAAACGGTGCGGGCTGGACACCGACTGCAGGGCGTTGATCGCCACGGTCAGGCCGCCGTCAGTGCCGTTCTTGAAGCCGACAGCCGAGGACAGGCCGGAAGCCATTTCACGGTGGGTCTGGGATTCGGTAGTGCGTGCGCCGATGGCCGACCAGCTGATCAGGTCCTGCAGATACTGCGGGGAGATCGGGTCGAGGGCTTCGGTGGCGGTCGGCAGGCCTTTCTCGGCCAGGTCCAGCAGCAACTGGCGACCGATGTGCAGACCGTCCTGAATCTTGAACGAGTCATCCAGGTACGGATCGTTGATCAGGCCTTTCCAGCCAACGGTGGTTCGTGGCTTCTCGAAATACACGCGCATGACCAGATACAGGGTGTCGGAGACTTCCTCCGCCAGCACCTTGAGGCGATCGGCGTATTCGTGGGCAGCCTTGATATCGTGGATCGAGCACGGGCCGATCACTACGAACAGACGGTGGTCGGTGCCATCAAGAATGTTGCGAATGACTTCGCGGCCCTTGGTGACGGTGCGCAGCGCAGCATCGCTCAGAGGGATATCACGCTTGAGCTGATCGGGAGTGATCAGGGTCTCGTTAGAGGCGACGTTTAGGTCGTTGATCGGTAAATCAGCCATCGTTTACTCGTCAGGTCACGGGTGCCGGCCGCCAGCGATCCCCGCGCGGCGGAGCACAGCAGATTTAAGCGCGTCGGGGAGCCGAACCTTAGCGCGTCAGACGCGGCTCGACAATGGGCAAACGCCGCTTTAATCCAGCACTGGCTGGGCAAAAGCCTTGCGCACGCTGTCGTGGGAGAACTCGTCGGCGTGTTGTTCGACCCATTGCAGGGCCAGCGCCTGAATATCCTGCAGATCGTCGTGGGCCTCGTTCATGCGGCAATAACGTTCGATCTGGCACACCTGTTCGCCCATCCGGGCACTGAACAGCGTCTGCTCATCGGTGAACGCGATCCCCACCAGATAGCCCTTTTTGCGCCGCAGACACCACGCGACATAGCCCGGATAACAGATCTCGGCGTTGAGTGTCGGCATGCGCACCTGCAGCGCCGTGCCGTGGCGCCAGGCGCGGTGATAATTGCAAGCGATCCCGCCGAGGCTGATAGTGTGCAGCTGTTGCCTGGAAATACACTCGGGCTTGAGCAAGGTTAATTCAACCGGCACTTCGTCCGGATGAGGAATGAAACGTCCCATGAGCACAGACTCCCTGTGTCGGCCATTTGACATTGTTTCACCCAGTATAGTGGTCGAATCCGAGCTGACCGATTTCGACGCCGACCAGCGGCTGCTGGCGATGAGCGGCGTTTCGCTGGTGATTTTCACCAGCGTCGGCTGTTCCAGCTGCCGCTATGCCAGAGAGGTGTTGCCCGGGTTCGAGCTGGCGGTGGATCGCCTGTGCTGGATCGATGCCGGCGACAACGGCGGGTTGGTGGAGCGTTATCAGGTCTTTCATTTGCCGGCGCTGTTTGTGGTGCGCGACGGCGAGTTCTTTGGGGCATTGCACACGCGTCTGACCGCCGTTGCGCTGAACGCGGCAGTGGCGCAGGCGCTGGGTCGAATTGCAGAGGAGTTGCCATAGATGGTGGGAGCAGACAGCAAACCGGTGATCGGGATTATCGGCACCGGGGCCATTGGCGGGTTTTACGGTCTGATGCTGGCGCGGGCCGGTTTCGATGTGCACTTTTTACTGCGCAGTGAATTCTCGGCGGTGGCCGAACGTGGTTTGCAGGTGGACAGTGCCGTGCATGGCACCCTGACGCTGAACCCGGTGCAGGCGTATGCGAAGGCCGAGAACATGCCGGCTTGCGACTGGTTGCTGGTCGGCGCCAAGACCACCAGCAGCGCGGGTCTGGCCCCGGCGATCATCGCTGCGGCCAGGCCCGGCGCGAAAGTGCTGGTGCTGCAGAACGGTCTGGACGTCGAAGACAGCTTGCGCGAGTTGCTGCCCGATTCCCTGCATCTGCTCGGTGGTCTGTGCCTGATCTGCGTGCATCGGGAAGGTCCCGGGCACATCACCCACCAGGCCTTGGGTGCGGTGAATGTCGGCTATCACAGTGGCCCGGCGGCGGATGAAGCGGCGCGCATGGCGCTGGTCGAGGAGGGTGCCGGTCTGTTCCGCGCCGCTGGCATCGATTCGCAGGCGATGCCCAATCTGCAACAGGCGCGCTGGCAGAAACTGGTGTGGAATATTCCCTACAACGGTCTTTCGGTGTTGCTCGGCGCCGGCACCACGCCGCTGATGGCCGACGGGGACAGTCGCGCGCTGATCCAGGCGTTGATGGCCGAAGTGGTGCAGGGCGCCAGGGCCTGCGGTTACGACGTTCCGCCCGGTTACGCCGAGTACCTGTTCATGATGACCGAGAAAATGCCCGACTATTGGCCGAGCATGTACCACGATTTCCTGCATAAACGGCCGCTGGAACTGGAGGCGATTTATGCCCGGCCACTGGCCGCAGCCAAAGCGGCAGGCTGTGAGTTGCCACGGATCGAAGCGCTGTATCGCACATTGAGTTTTATCGACCGACGCAACACTTGAGTCGGTTTTCGGGGGAGTGGGGGAAGGCATGGCCAAGAACATCGATGACAAACTGGTGCTGGCGATTTCGTCTCGCGCCTTGTTCGACCTGAGCGAGAGTCATAAGGTCTATCTGGCGAGCGGCGTCGAAGCCTATCGGCAATACCAGATTGAACACGAAGACGAAATTCTCGCGCCCGGCGATGCGTTCCCGCTGGTGGAAAAACTCCTGAGCCTCAACAGTCGCCTCGATCGCGCCCGGGTCGAGGTGATTCTGGTTTCGCGCAACAGTGCCGACACCGGCCTGCGCGCGTTCAACTCGATCGATCATTATGGGCTGGACATCTCGCGGGCGGCCTTCGTCGGCGGGCGCAGTCCGTATCCCTATCTCAAAGCGTTTGGCTGTGACTTGTTTCTGTCCACCCACGCCGAGGATGTGCGCGCCGCGCTGGACGCCGGGTTTGCCGCGGCGACGATTCTCTCCGGCGGCGCCAGTCGCGCGGCCAGTGATGAGTTGCGCATCGCCTTCGACGGCGACGCGGTGTTGTTCTCCGACGAATCCGAGCGCGTTTATCAGGCCGGCGGGCTGCTGGCGTTTCAGGCCAAGGAACGCGAGTCGGCGCGCGAGCCATTGCGCGGTGGGCCTTTCAAGGGCTTTCTGGCGGCACTCAATGCGCTGCAACGCGAGTTCCCCGAAGACGACTGCCCGATTCGCACGGCGCTGGTTACCGCGCGTTCGGCACCGGCCCATGAGCGGGTGATCCGCACCTTGCGCGAGTGGGACATCCGCCTCGACGAGTCGCTGTTTCTCGGCGGGCTGACCAAATCGGCGTTTCTCGAAGCCTTCGCTGCCGATGTGTTCTTCGACGATCAGACCGGCCACTGCGAGGCCGCCCGCGAAGTGGTCGCCACCGGTCACGTACCGCATGGCATCAGTAACGAACCGTCGATCTAAAGCCCCAGTGCTTCAAGACGTTGCGTCGCACGTCGTACTCGCCAAGGCACTGCTAAGCTGAATCAAATCTCCGCCATGTTGGCACGCGAGGAGGTCATATGATTCGTTCGATGCTGTATGCCACTGACCTCGGTCTGTACGCACCTTTAGTGATGCAGCATGCCCTGGCGCTGGCGCGGACATTCAATGCCGACTTGTATGTGGTGCATGCAGTGGAACCCATGGGGCTGTTTGCCGAGTCGGTGTTGCAGAGTTATCTCGACGAACAGGCATTGAACGAATTTCACAGTCAGGGTCTGAAAACTGTCATCGCCAATATCGAGCAACGGGTGCTTGACAGTTTTCGCGAAGAGCTGGGCGACGAGGGCGAGCAGGATCTGCAGCGGATTTGCGCGGTTCGGGTAGTGCAGGGCGATCCGGCGCAGGTGATTCTCGACCAGGTGCAGAAACTCTCTGTGGATTTGCTGATCGTAGGCACTCACAGCCACGGCGTAGGGGCGGAAACGCCTTTGGGGCGCACGGCGACCCGGGTCCTGCAATTGGCCAAGGTGCCGGTTTATCTGGTGCCATTGGTGGAGCGCCGGCGCCGGGGGGATCGCTGAAGCGGGAATAATGGCCTTTTGATAAAAAAGTTCTAGATTTATTCATCAAACCATTAATATAGTTATATACCGTCGCTGATGCCCGTGGCGTCTACCTGCTTTGAGGGATACATATGAAGCTTCAACAATTGCGCTACATCTGGGAAGTGGCGCACCACGACCTCAACGTTTCCGCTACCGCCCAAAGCCTTTACACCTCGCAACCGGGTATCAGTAAACAGATCCGCCTGCTGGAAGACGAACTTGGCGTTGAAGTGTTTGCCCGCAGTGGCAAGCACCTGACCCGCGTCACCCCGGCCGGCGAGCGCATCATCACCACCGCAGGCGAAATCCTGCGCAAGGTCGAAAGCATCAAGCAGATTGCCCAGGAATTCTCCAACGAGAAAAAAGGCACCCTGTCGATCGCCACCACCCACACCCAGGCGCGTTATGCATTGCCGCCGGTGATCAGCAATTTCATCAAACAATACCCGGACGTGGCGCTGCACATGCACCAGGGTTCGCCAATGCAGATCGCCGAGATGGCCGCTGACGGCACCGTCGATTTCGCCATCGCCACCGAAGCGCTGGAGCTGTTCGGTGATCTGGTGATGATGCCGTGCTATCGCTGGAACCGCTGCGTGGTCGTGCCCCAGGGCCACCCCCTGACCAAGCTGCCGAAGCTGACCCTCGAAGCGCTGGCCGAATACCCGATCGTGACTTACGTGTTCGGTTTCACCGGCCGTTCGAAGCTCGACGAAGCGTTCAGCCATCGTGGCCTGACGCCGAAAGTGGTGTTCACCGCGGCCGACGCCGACGTGATCAAAACCTACGTGCGTCTGGGCCTGGGTGTGGGCATCGTCGCCAAGATGGCGGTCGACACCAAGCTCGATAACGACCTGGTGGTGCTGGATGCCAGCGAACTGTTCGAGTCGAGCATCACCAAGATCGGTTTCCGTCGCGGTACTTTCCTGCGGGGCTTCATGTGCGACTTCATCGAGAAGTTCGCTCCACACCTGACCCGCGAAGTGATGGCCAAAGCCATCCAGTGCCACAACAAGCAGGAACTGGAAGAGCTGTTCGACGGCGTCGAACTGCCGGTCCACTAAGACCCTGCCTCAAAGCACCTCGGTGACAGCAAACTGTTGCCGGGTGCCCGCTACCAGAATCTCCACTTCATCGCCCTCGAACTTGCCCAGCAGGCTTTTGCCCAGCGGCGAGCGCGGGGTGATGACGGTAATCGGCTGACCCACCACATCGACTTTCAGGCCTGCCGCATCCGGGGCCAGAAACAGCCATTGCTCGCGACCCTTTTCGTCCTCCAGACCGAGCAGGGCGCCGATCTCGATGCCGCGATTTTCGTCATAGGCACGCAGCGTCAGGTTCTGGCAGAGCGCCAGTGACTGACGGATTTCCTCAACCCGTTTCGCCTGACCTGCCGCCAGATAGGAAGCCTCAAGTCCGAGGGTGTCGTACTTGTTCTCGGCGATGTTCTCTTCGTGGGTCGCGGTTTCGTAAGCAGTCTGCGCGGCGCGTTCGGCGATGTCGAGGTCGACGCGCAGTTTGTCGAGGATCAGTTGGTGGACGGTGTGTTTGTTCATGATCAATCGCAGAATTGCAAAACGTTGGCGCGGCTCTTTTCGCTCGGCGCGGTCTGGTCCTGTTGCAGCCAGAACTGGCATTTCGGATTTGACTGGTTGCGACTGCTGCCGCGAGCCTGATCCAGGCGCGCCTGCTGCTCGTTCTTGCGCAGGTTTTCTTCGTACTGTTCGAACAGCGGACTCTGTGGCGGAATGTCCGGTTGTACCTGAACGGCCGCTGGCGGCTTGGCCAGTTGCTGCACCGCCTGAGCAACCGGTGCCAGTTGCTCGGTCAACACAAAACGCGAAATCAGCCAGCAGGTCAGGGCGATGGCCAGAAAGCCCAGCCACATGCCCAGGGCGATGCTGCCGGTCAGTTGCAGCGCGCTAAGCTGAACGGGCAAGGGACGACGCGGGTTGGGGCGATAGGGCATGGCTGCCTCCTGGCGGATGATTGCGGGCAAGTGGCGATTGTCGCACGAAGATTAATCGCCGTCGGCTCTTCTGCGCGAGGTCATTTATGCGGACAATCAGCGCTTTTGCCAACGGGAGTCTTGCATGCCGGTACCGAAAACCCGCTGGGATATTTTTTGCACCGTGGTCGACAACTATGGCGACATCGGCGTGACCTGGCGTCTGGCCCGGCAACTGGTAGCCGAGCATGGGCTGGCGGTGCGCCTGTGGGTCGATGACCTGCGCGCCTTTGAACGTATCTGCCCCGAGATCGACATCCACCTGGCGCAGCAATCGCAGCAGGGCGTCGAGGTGCGGCATTGGCCGAGCGACTGGCCGCAGACGGAGGCGGCGGACGTGGTGATCGCCGCATTTGCCTGCCAACTGCCATCGGCGTACATGGATGCCATGGCCGAGCGGCAACAGCCACCGCTGTGGATGAACCTCGATTACCTCAGCGCCGAAGATTGGGTCACCGGTTGTCACGGGTTGCCGTCGGTGAAGTACAAGTCGGTACAGAAATTCTTTTTCTTTCCCGGATTTCAACCGGGGACGGGCGGCTTGCTGCGTGAAAACGGTCTGCTTGAGCGGCGTCGGCGATTTCAGCAGGACGCGGCTGCGCAGCGACAATTTCTGCACGGCCTGGGCGTAGATCGCGCAGCTGACGCACAGCTGATCTCGTTGTTTGCCTACGAAAATGCCGGGCTGGCCAGTTGGCTGGATGCGTTGGCGGCCGATAGCACGCCGACCCATCTGCTGGTGCCGGAAGGGCGGATTCTCGGTGACGTTGCGCGCTGGCTCGGGGTCGACGCGTTGGCTGTCGGCGATCTGGACGTGCGTCAGGCGCTGACGGTGCAGGTGCTGCCGTTCGTCCGTCAGGATCAATACGATCAGTTGCTGTGGTGCTGCGACTTCAACGCGGTGCGCGGTGAAGACTCGTTCGTCCGTGCACAGTGGGCCGGGCGACCGATGCTCTGGCACATCTATCAGCAGGACGAAGACATTCACCTGGACAAGCTCGATGCCTTTCTCGCGCTCTACACCAAAGGGCTTTCCCCGGCCGCTGCCGAGGCGATGAGCGGTCTGTGGCGGGCCTGGAGTGCCGGGAAACCGATCGGCGAGCACTGGCTCCAGGTCCGTAAACACTGGCCAGAACTGCAGGAAAACGCCGAGCAATGGTGTCTGGAACAAGGCTTGCAGGCGGATCTTGCCACGGCGCTGGTACAGTTTTACCTAAATTGGATATGATACGCGGCCTAGATTTTTGTAAATCCCATCCAAATTCGGATATTCGCAATGAAAACTGGTAAAGAACTCAAACCCGGTACCGTGATCCGTATCGACAACGATCCTTGGCTGGTTCAGAAAGCTGAATTCACCAAGTCGGGCCGTAACAGCGCGATCATGAAGACCAAGCTGAAGAACCTGCTGACCGGTTACAAGACCGAAACCGTTTACGGTGCGGACGACAAGCTGGACGACGTGATCCTCGACCGCAAAGAAGCGACCCTGTCCTTCATCAGCGGCGACACCTACACGTTCATGGACACCACTGACTACACCATGTACGAACTGAACGCCGAAGACATCGAAAGCGTTCTGCCTTTCGTTGAAGAAGGCATGACCGACGTTTGTGAAGCCGTGTTCTTCGAAGAGCGTCTGGTTTCCGTAGAACTGCCGACCACCATCGTGCGTCAGGTTGACTACACCGAAGGTTCCGCTCGCGGTGACACTTCCGGCAAGGTGATGAAGCCTGCCAAACTGAAGAACGGTACCGAGCTGTCGGTTGCTGACTTCATCGAAATCGGCGACATGATCGAGATCGATACCCGCGAAGGCGGTTCCTACAAAGGCCGTGCCAAATAAGCACTGCTTTTCGCGGAAAGAAAAAGCCCGACCATCGAGTCGGGCTTTTTTGTGCCTGCGTTTTGCGCTTCACGCCTGTCCCCTGTGGGAGCGAGCCTGCTCGCGAATGCGTTCTGTCAGTCAGCACACAACCGGATGACACACCGCTTTCGCGAGCAGGCTCGCTCCCACAATGGGATGGTGGTTACTTCAAGTGTTGCTTGAGTTCCTCAGACGCCTGCAACATCGCCGAACGCACCGCCGGCACCTGGCTGACCACGTTGAGCAAGCCGTAATCGTGAATCATGCCGTTGTACCGTACCGACGTTACCGCTACACCCGCCTCGTCGAGTTCGCGTGCGTACGCTTCACCTTCATCACGCAATACATCGGCGCTGGCGGTCTGCACCAGTGCTGGCGGCAGGCCCTTCAATTGCGCGGTGGTTGCTCGCAACGGCGAGGCATAGATCTCGTTACGCTGTTTGGCATCGGTGGTGTAGTTGTCCCAGAACCACTTCATCATGTTGCGTGTGAGGAAGTGCCCTTCGGCGTACTGGTTATACGAGCCCGTGTCGAAACTGGCGTCCGTCACAGGCCACAGCAGTACCTGGAATCTGATCGCCGGGGTGCCTTGGTCTTTGGCCATCAGCGCCACCACGGCCGCCATGTTACCGCCGACACTGTTGCCCGCCACGGCCAGACGCTGGCCGTCGACATTGATCTCTTTACCGTGCTCGGCGACCCACTTTGTCGCGGCGTAGGCCTGGTTGATCGCCACCGGGTAATGCGCTTCCGGAGACGGCGTGTAGTTGACGAAGACTGCCGCCGCGCCCGAACCGACCACCAGATCGCGCACCAGCCGTTCGTGGGTCGGGAAATCGCCCAGTACCCAGCCGCCACCATGGAAGAACATGAACACCGGCAGCTCGCCCTTGACCCCGGCCGGCCGGACGATGGTCAGCTGCAACGGTTGGCCATTGACCTGAATGGTCTTCTCGCTGACGTCTGCTTTGGGCAGCGTCAGCTTGACCCCCGACTGCGCGCCGACCAGCACGGCGCGGGCGTCTTTGGGTGTCAGCTGTTCCATCGGCTTGCCGGTGCCGGCATTCAACACATCGAGAAAGGCCTGAGTGTTGTGTTCGACATCACCGGCGAACGCACTGTGGATGGACAGGGCGAGAAGGGTACCGGTCAAGACTTTGCTGAAAGTGTTCATGTTCATTTCCTGTTCGGGCCTGGGGCGTCAGTGCTTAAACGGTGACGTGCAGACGCACGTCGACGTTGCCACGGGTGGCGTTGGAGTACGGGCAGACTTGGTGCGCCGCGTCGACCAGTGTCTGCGCGTCGGCTTGTTCCAGACCCGGCAGGCTGATGTGCAGGTCGATGTCCAGACCGAAACCACCAGGAATCTGACCGATACCGACATGAGCAGTGATCGAGGCATCGTCGGGGATTTTGCGTTTGGTCTGGCTGGCGACGAATTTCAGTGCGCCGATGAAGCAGGCCGAGTAGCCGGCAGCGAACAGTTGCTCAGGGTTGGTCGCTGCGCCGCCGGCACCGCCGAGTTCTTTCGGGGTAGCGAGTTTGACGTCGAGGATGTTGTCGCTGGAGATCGCACGACCATCACGGCCGCCAGTGGAGGTTGCGATTGCAGTGTAGAGAGTTTGCATGGTGTGGGCCTCGTTGGGTGTCTGTTTTTGCGCTAATTGTTTGCGCGCTAAGTAAGTGCGAGAGGAATGTAGCTCGCTAATGTTTAGTGCGCAAGATAATTTTCTGAAAAATATACGCTTCGACGAAGGACTGGTTCGTTTGGTTAGCCTGGAAGGCGCGGTTTAGAGAGGATGGCGGGAAGGTCAGGCGTGGAAAAATATTTTTCAGACAACGAAATTACCTGTAGGAGTGAGCCTGCTCGCGATAGCGGTGCAGCAGTCAACACGATGGCGGCGCGTTCACCGCTATCGCGAGCGGGCTCACTCCTACAGTGGAACAGTGGCGGGCTCAGGCCAAACTGTTTTGCAGATGGTTGCGCAGGGCTTGCAACTCAGATTGAAGCTTCTGCAGGCGTTCGAGGGTGAAACCACTGGCGCCGAGGATGCATTGTGGAATGGTTTGCGCCTTGTCGCGCAGTGCTCGACCTTGCTCGGTCAACTCGACAATCACCACACGCTCATCTTCACGACTGCGCGTGCGGCTGAGCAAGCCTTCACCTTCCAGCCGTTTGAGCAACGGTGTCAGCGAGCCTGGATCGGTAAGCAACCGCGTACTGATTTCGCCCACGGTCAAACCATCCTTTTCCCACAGAACCATCATCGCCAGATACTGCGGATAGGTCAGGCCCAGCGCTTGCAGCAGCGGCTTGTAGACCTTGGTCATCATCAGTGAAGTGGAATGCAGGGCGAAGCACGCCTGATTGTCGAGCAGCAGGTCGTCGCAGGTGTCGCGTTCGGTGGTCATGGCAAAGCCTTGTTCGGTGATGGGCTTGAATCTAGCGCCCGAATGTTTAATGCGCCAGATAATTATCCAGGATCTAGTGTCGGCCCAGCTCGCGTTGCAGCGCCAGATCCCACGGTGGCACCGGGCTGAAGCGGGTCTTGAGGTATTCCAGAAGCAGACGGCTGCGCGAATGGGTCTGCTGTTCCATGCGCAGTGCATAGATGCCGGTGCTCTCTGGTTGCGGCAGGCCGTTCTCGCAGAACAGCGGCAGCAGTTCGCCGCGCAGCAGGTACTCACTGGCCAGCCAGGTCGGCAAATGCGCGATGCCCAGCCCGGCCAGAGCACCGCACACCAGCGCTTCGGCATTGTTGGCGCTCATGCGGATGCGCGCGGGGCGATGCAGTTGCATTTGCCCGTCCAGTTCGAAGCGCCAGGCGAAGGGCGGGGCGAGACCTTCCCAATCCAGCCCGTCATGTTCACTCAACTGCGCGGGATGGCGCGGTGCGCCACGGCGTTTGAGGTAGTCGGGGCTGGCGCAGGCAATGCGCACCATGCTCGCCAGCGGCGTGGCGACCAGCCGCGTATCGGCCATTTGCCCGGCGCGCAGCACCAGATCGACTTTGCCCAGATTCGAGCCGTGCATGTCGATGAAGCTGTCGATCAGGTGCAACTGCACGTCGAGGCCCGGGTACAGCACCAGAAAGTCAGCGATGACCGGCGCGAGATGGCGGCGACCAAAAGCGGCCGGGGCATCGATGCGGATCAAGCCTTCCGGCGCACTGCTCAACGACACCGCCTCGGCGCGGGCCAGTTGCAGCTCGCTGACGATGCGCCGCGCCCGCTCGGCAAACGCCAAACCCGCCGGAGTTGCCCTTACGACGTGGGTGCTGCGAATGAACAACTGGCTGCCAACCGCGCTTTCCAGGCTGTCGATGCGCCGCGCGACGGCGGAAGGCGTCAGCGGATGACGACGGGAAGCCGCAGAAAAACTGCCACTCTCCAGCACATCGAGAAACAGCCCGAGCTGTTCGGTCAACTGATTGGGATTCATGAGTGTTTCGGTGCTTGTGCGAAATTGGCATAGCCATTGTGCGTTGCTGTGCGTTTCCCCGCCAGCCTCTACTGCGTAGGATGAATCGCCTGACGGATGAGGAAATCGTTGTGATCGAGTTTTTGTTGTACCTGCTGTTTGGCGCCGCCCTGGGGACACTGGGCGGGATCTTCGGCATCGGCGGTGGTTTGATCGCCATCCCGCTGCTGGGCGTGTGGTTTGGCCTCGATCAGCAGATCGCCCAAGGCACGGCGCTGGTGATGGTGGTGCCGAACGTGATGCTGGCGCTGTGGCGCTATCATCAGCGCAATCGCATCGAGCTGCGTCATGCGCTGCCGTTGGCGGTCATGGGTTTTTGCTTTGCGTGGATCGGTTCGATCTGGGCAGTGGGCATCGATGCGCAAACCATGCGTATCGGTTTTGTCGTGTTCCTTGTGGTGCTCTCGGCATACAACCTGCTGAAGATGTTCGGCAAGAAAACCGCCGTGACCTCCGAAATGCGTTACTCATGGCCATGGCTCGGTGTTTTGGGCGCAGCGTCCGGGACCATGGGCGGTTTGTTCGGTGTCGGCGGGGCCGTGGTGGCGACGCCAGTGCTGACCAGTCTGTTCGGCACCAGCCAAGTGGTTGCCCAGGGCCTGTCGCTGGCGTTGGCATTGCCGAGCACCGGCGTGACCTTGGTGACGTACGCGGTGCATCACGAAGTGGACTGGATGATCGGCTTGCCGCTGGCCATCGGCGGTCTGGCCAGCATCAGTTGGGGGGTGAAAGTCGCCCACGCCATGCCGGAAAGGCTCCTGCGCGGGCTGTTCTGCGGTTTTCTGGTGCTGTGCGCGGTGATGCTCGCGTTTAAAGTTTGAAGCCTTCGACGATGTGTTCGGCCAGGCATTCGGTGATCGGCGACGGATTGTTCAGGTTGCGGATCAGCATGATGCTGGCCTCAGGCAACAGCGGTAGATCCTCGGCGGCGCCGAGAATGCGCATGTCCGGGGTGATCAGGCTTTCCAGTTGCGCGGTGATCGCCAGACCCGCGCTCACCACCGCCATCAGCGCCGACAGGCTGGTGCTGTTGTAGGCGATGCGGTAGTCGCGGCCCATCGCGTCCAGCGCATTGCACGCCCACAAACGGCAGAAACAATCACTGTTGAACATGGCCAGCGGCAACGGCGTCTGCTCGTGGGCGCTGAAATTCTGCGCCTCGGCCCAGACGAAACGCTCCTTGCGCAGCAACTGACCGATCTCGTTGCCCGGCTCGCGGGTGACAATCGACAAGTCCAGATCGGTGCGCTGCAACAGCTGTTTGCTGGATTCGCAGTGCACTTCAATCTGGATCAGCGGGTAGAACTGAGCGAACCTCGAGAGGATCCCCGGCAGAAACCGCATCACGTAATCGTCCGGCGTACCGATGCGCACGGTGCCGACCATGTGCGGCTCGCGCAGCGTGTTGAACACTTCGCTGTGCAATTTCAGGATACGCCGCGCGTAACCCAACAGCACCTGGCCTTCGGCGGTCAGACGTACCTGGCGGCCGTCGCGCTCGAAGAGCTGGCGTTGCAGCACATCTTCTTCGAGGCGCTTCATCTGCATGCTCACCGCCGATTGCGTGCGGTTGACCATTTCGCCGGCGCGGGTAAACCCGCCTTGATCGGCAATCGCGACGAAGGTGCGCAGGACATCGGTATCGATACTGGGGTAGGCCGACAATTGATGAATCTCCGTGATGAATGCCATCAGAAACATTCGTTGGATTGATCTTAGCGCCAGCGCGAGACTTGAGCCATCCACAAGGAGGGCAACACGATGAAAGGTCAAAGAGAGTATGTAGACGACGCAAAATTTTCCGGCCACGGCCATATCGTTTCCGACCTGCTGCACAAGTTTAGCCGCTGGTACGAACTGCACCGTGAGCGTGAGTTGCTTGCCAGCCTGAGCGACGAAGCGCTGAAGGACATCGGGGTCAGCCGTGCCGACGTCGAACACGAGGCCATTCGGCCGTTCTGGGACGATCCGATGCATAAATGATCAGGGCCTTACTACACAAACCACTTTCAGGTGAGGTAGGTTGCGAGCAGACAAGGAGATGCTCATGCCCGCGACTCTGGCCTTTTCCCTCAAACAGGCGCGACGTCTGGCGCTGGCTGCCCAAGGGTTCAACGGGCACCAGCCGCCGACCGTCAAGGCGCCACAACTCAACCGGCTGATCGAACGGCTGGGGCTGTTGCAGATCGACTCCGTCAACGCCGTGGTGCGCTCGCACTACCTGCCGCTGTTTTCCCGTCTGGGTTCCTATTCTTCCGATCTGCTCGACCAGGCTGCCTGGAGTTCGGGGCGTCGGCGCACGCTGTTCGAATACTGGGGCCATGAAGCGTCATTGCTGCCGCTGGCGATGTATCCGCTGATGGGCTGGCGGATGCAGCGGGCCAGAACTGGCAGAGACATCTATCAGCAACTGGCGAAGTTTGGTCTTGAGCAGCAGGACGTCGTGCGCCGGGTTTTAAGCGCGGTTGAGGCGCGCGGTGCATTGGGCGCCGGCAGTCTGTCGACCCGCGAGGACAAGGCCGGGCAATGGTGGGACTGAAGCGCGGAAAAGCATGCGCTGGAATGGTTGTTCGCCGCCGGTGAAGTGACCGTCGCCGGCCGCCGCGGTTTTGAGCGTTTGTATGATTTGCCGGAGCGGGTGATCCCGACATCGATTCTGCAGCAGCCGTTGCCGGATGAAGCCGAAGCACAACGTGGTCTGCTGCTGCACGCGGCCCAGGCATTGGGCGTCGGCACGGAAAAGGATCTGCGCGATTATTTCCGCTTGAACCCTGGCGATGCGCGCCCGCGTCTGGCGGAGCTGGTCGAGGACGGGCAGTTGCAGACCTGCGAAGTCGCTGGCTGGCGACAGATCGCCTACTGCCTGCCGCAGCCGAAAGTCCCGCGAAAAGTCGTCGCCAGTGCGCTGTTGTCACCGTTTGATTCGCTGATCTGGGAGCGCAGTCGCACCGAGCGCTTGTTTGACTTCCGCTATCGGCTGGAGATTTACACGCCGCAGGACAAGCGGGTCTACGGCTATTACGTGTTGCCGTTTCTGCACAATGAGCGGATTGCCGCGCGGGTCGATCTGCGCGCCGAGCGGGCGTCGGGACGATTGGCGGTGCATGCAGTGCACGAGGAAGAGCCGGGGCTGGACGAAGAGGGGATGCTGGCGCTGGCGTTGAATTTGCGGCAGATGGCCGATTGGCTGGGGCTTGCGCGAGTGCAGCTTAATTGTCAGCGTGAGAGTGCGGGGCGGTTGCGGGTGGCATTGGCTGAAGTCTGTAGTGACTGAGCTGGCCTCTTCGCGAGCAGGCTCGCTCCCACATGGGTTTTGTGTACGACACAGATCCAGTATGGGAGCGGGCTTGCTCGCGAAGGCGGCCTGCCCGACGCTAAAAATCTGACTGATTCAGCGGCGGACTTGTTTCAGGGTTTCCGCGATCAAAAACGCCAGTTCCAGCGACTGATCGGCATTCATCCGCGGGTCACAGTGGGTGTGATAACGATCCGACAACCCATCTTCAGTGATCGGCCGCGCACCACCGATGCACTCGGTGACGTTCTGCCCGGTCATCTCGATGTGAATCCCGCCGGCATAAGTGCCCTCGGCTTCGTGCACCTGGAAGAACTGCTTCACCTCACCCAGGATCTGCGCGAAGTCGCGGGTCTTGTAGCCGCTGCTGGCCTTGATGGTGTTGCCGTGCATCGGGTCGGAGCTCCACAGCACCTGTTTGCCCTCACGCTGCACCGCGCGGATCAGCGCCGGCAGGTGATCGCCGACCTTGTTCGCACCCATCCGCGCAATCAGGTTCAGGCGCCCCGGATCGTTGTCCGGGTTGAGCACGTCGATCAGGCGAATCAGATCATCCGGGTTCATGCTCGGGCCGACTTTCACCCCGATCGGGTTGTTCACCCCGCGCAGGAACTCGACGTGAGCGCCGTCGAGCTGACGGGTGCGGTCGCCGATCCACAGCATGTGCGCCGAGCAATCGTAGTAATCGTTGGTCAGGCTGTCGCGACGCACGAAGGCTTCTTCGTAGTTCAGCAGCAGCGCTTCGTGGGCGGTGAAGAAACTGGTTTCGCGCAGTTGCGGTGAACTGTCCATGCCACAGGCGCGCATGAACGCCAGGGTTTCATCGATGCGGTCGGCGAGGTGGCTGTACTTCTCGGCCAGTGCTGAGTTGGCGATGAAGTCCAGGTTCCATTTGTGCACCTGATGCAAGTCGGCAAAACCGCCCTGGGCGAAGGCGCGCAACAGGTTCAGGGTGGCGGTGGACTGGTGATAGGACTGCAGCAGGCGCTCCGGGTCCGGCACGCGGCTCTTTTCGTCGAAGCCGATACCGTTGACGATGTCGCCACGGTAGGCCGGCAGGGTCACGCCGTCGATAGTTTCATCGTTGGCCGAGCGCGGCTTGGCGAACTGGCCGGCCATGCGCCCGACCTTGACCACCGGGCAACCGGCGGCGAAGGTCATGACGATCGCCATTTGCAGCAGCACTTTAAAAGTGTCGCGAATCTTCGCCGCCGAGAACTCGGCAAAGCTTTCCGCGCAATCGCCGCCCTGCAGCAGGAACGCCCGGCCCTGAGTCACTTCGGCAAATTGACGGCGCAGCTCGCGTGCTTCGCCGGCAAACACCAGCGGCGGATAACTGGCCAGGGTCTGCTCGACCTGGCGCAGATGCGCCGCGTCAGGGTATTGAGGTTGTTGCTGGATCGGCAGGGCGCGCCAGCTGTCAGGGCTCCACGGTTGGCTCATCACGGTCTCTAATTGGTTCTACGCACGGGAAGCCCATGGTAGCAGCAATTAGTGCGTGACCTGCTCCCGCCCCATCACCGACAATCGCCGCTTTGCCACGGCGCCGCAGCGGTGCCATCGCGTCACCGCGCCCGGTGACCATCAGGAGACGAAATGACTGAGGAGCGCGTCGAGCTGTTGCTCGCCGAGGTACAGGATGAGTTCGGCGTGATTCGCGTGCTGGAAGTGGCCGATTACCGCTTTCTGGAATTTGGCGATGCCATCGAGCAGAGCTGCGTGTTCACCGCCGATCCGAGCTGGCTGGAATATGACTACACCCGGGCGATGCTGATTGGCGCGTTGTGCCATGAGCAACCGGAGAGCGCGCTGTTTCTCGGCCTCGGTGCCGGCACGCTGACCCAGGCCTGCCTCAAGTTCCTGCCGCTGGAAGACGTCGAAGCCATCGAACTGCGCCCGGACGTGCCGCGTCTGGCGATCGAGTACCTGGGGCTGGATGACGATCCGCGCTTGTACATTCGGGTCGGCGATGCGCTGGAGTTGCTGCCGACGGCCGAGCCTGCGGATCTGATCTTTGTCGATCTGTACACCGATGTCGGCCCGGGTGTCGGGCACCTGGCTTGGAGTTTTCTCGGCGACTGTCAGAAGCGTCTGAACCCGGGCGGCTGGCTGGTGATCAACCAGTGGGCCACCGATGACGGCAAACCGTTGGGCGCGGCGTTGTTGCGCGGGCTTTATCACCGGCATTACTGGGAGCTGCCGGTGAAGGAGGGCAATGTGATTCTGATTGTGCCGGCGGATCTCGATCAGGAGCTGGACATGCAGGCGCTGACCGCCCGCGCCGAAGTGCTGGCGCCACGGCTGGGTTATTCGCTGCAGTCGTTGATCAAGGCGATTCGCCCGGCGACATGAGTTGCCAGTGATGGCCCCTTCGCGAGCAAGCCCGCTCCCACATGGGTCCTGTGGCACTCACACAATTTTCTGTGGGAGCGAGCCTGCTCGCGAAGAGGGCCTGATAACCCGCGAATATTTCAGATCCCTTTGAAGATGCCCGGGCGCCGCTCAACCAGCGACCTCACCCCCTCCTTGGCATCCTCACTCCCCAGCAACTTCTTCACCAGTGCCGGCAATCCCTGTGCCGCCGCCGTCTCGCCTTCATACCGCGCCTGGCGCGCCGACATCAGCGTCGCCTGCACCCCCAACGGTGCCTGCCGGGCAATCCGTTCGGCCAGTTCGATCGCCCGTGGCAACAGATCCTCGCTGGCCATCACTTCCTGCACCAAACCCAGATGCAACGCATCGTGGGCATCAAACTCATCGCCGGTCAGCAGCCAGCGCATCGCGTTGCCCCAACCGGCCACTTGGTGAAAGCGCAATGTCGCGCCCCCAAACGGAAAAATCCCCCGCTGCACTTCCATTTGCGCGAAGCGGGTATTACTCGCGCACAGGTTGATATCCGCGGCCAGCATCAACTCGATACCGATGGTCAGGCAGTAGCCCTGCGCGGCGACAATTACCGGTTTGCTGACCCGTGGACCAACGAAAACACCCCATGGGTCGCAACCACCGGTCGGAACCTGCCAGCCTTCGGCGAGGGCGGCGCTGGCGTTGAGCAGATCCAGACCGGCGGTAAAGTGTTCGCCATGCCCGAACACCACCGCCACTCGCGCCTCGCTGTCGGCCTCGAACTCGCCGTAGGCCAGGCTCAAGTCATTGAGCAGATCGATGTCGAAGGCGTTGCGTTTGGCGGCCCGGTCAAGGCCGATCAAGTGGATATGACCTCGACGTTCACGGCTGACGCGGCCGGGGCAGGGCTGATTCATGGAGAAATCCTCGGGCGGGAAGGGCGGGTGCAGCGACGGTATGCCGCACATCGATGAATCGTTTAAGCGTCATCACCCGCAGGGCCGGGCCTTTGCAAAATAGACCTTTGCACGATTATCCGCAAAACCCCGTTACACAGCGGTGACACACCGATTCAGGCGATAAAAAAAGCTCCCTTTTCGGGCAAATTCCGGTATAGTGCGCGCCGGCCTTTAACCGGGCCGCGTTTAGGTAGCGCAATTCCCCGAAGTCAGCTTCGGCTGCACGTCCGCACTGCGGGCTCTTCCTTGACGATTCTTTTTCATTCATACGTTTTCGCAAATCCCCGCCGACAAAGCTGCCAGGGCGACTCTTGAGTCTCAACACGGCATGTGCAGCTTTGGAGCATGGGTCTTTGCGGATGCACTTAGAGGCAGACCCATGACCCAGGAAATCGGCGGCTTCGCCGCTCTTGAACTTCATCCCAATATTGTCGCTGCAGTAGTCGCTACCGGCTATGAAGAGCCTTCGGCCATTCAGCAGCAGTCGATCCCGATCATCCTCGCCGGTCACGATATGATTGGTCAGGCGCAAACCGGTACCGGTAAAACCGCTGCCTTTGCCCTGCCTATCCTGCACCGCATTGATCCGTCCAAGCGCGAGCCGCAAGCTCTGATCCTGGCCCCAACTCGTGAGTTGGCGCTACAAGTTGCAACCGCTTTCGAAACTTACGCCAAGCAAATGCCGGGCGTAACTGTTGTGGCTGTCTACGGCGGCGCGCCGATGGGCCCACAATTGAAAGCAATCCGTAATGGCGCACAGATCGTTGTCGCCACTCCGGGCCGTCTGTGCGACCACCTGCGTCGCGACGAAAAAGTCCTCGCTACCGTGAACCACCTGGTTCTGGACGAAGCAGACGAAATGCTCAAACTCGGTTTCATGGACGACCTGGAAGTGATCTTCAAGGCCATGCCGGAAACCCGTCAGACCGTATTGTTCTCGGCAACCCTGCCGCAGTCGATCCGTGCCATCGCCGAGCGCCACCTGCGCGATCCGAAGCACGTGAAGATCCAGAGCAAGACCCAGACCGTTACCGCGATCGAACAGGCTCACCTGTTGGTTCACGCTGACCAGAAGACCTCCGCCGTTCTCAGCTTGCTGGAAGTGGAAGACTTCGACGCGCTGATCATGTTCGTGCGCACCAAGCAAGCGACCCTGGATCTGGCCAGTGCCCTCGACGCCAAAGGCTACAAGGCCGCTGCGCTGAACGGTGACATCGCCCAGAACCAGCGTGAACGCGTCATCGACTCGCTGAAAGATGGCCGCCTGGACATCGTTGTCGCGACCGACGTGGCTGCCCGTGGTCTGGACGTTCCGCGCATCACCCACGTATTCAACGTGGACATGCCGTACGACCCGGAATCCTACGTGCACCGTATCGGCCGTACCGGCCGTGCCGGTCGCGAAGGTCGCGCACTGCTGCTGGTGACTCCACGTGAGCGCCGCATGCTGCAAGTGATCGAGCGTGTCACCGGTCAGAAGGTTGCCGAAGTTCGCCTGCCGGACGCTCAGGCTGTTCTCGATGCACGCATCAAGAAACTGACCAACAGCTTGTCGCCGCTGGTCGCTGATGCTGAGTCGACTCACGGCGAACTGCTGGATCGCCTGACCGCTGACATCGGTTGCACCCCGCGTGCCCTGGCTGCAGCTCTGCTGCGCAAGGCTACCAACGGTCAAGCGCTGAACCTGGCGGCGATCGAGAAGGAACGCCCACTGGTGCCGAACAATGCACCGCGTGGCGACCGTCCTGAGCGTTCCGGTGATCGTCCTGAGCGTGGTGACCGCGAGCGTCGCGCGCCAATGCCTCTGGGCGAAGGCCGTGCCCGTTGCCGTACCGCGCTGGGTGCGCGTGACGGTATCGCCGCCAAGAACCTGCTGGGCGCGATCCTCAACGAAGGGGGTCTGGCCCGCGAAGCGATCGGTCGCATCCAGGTGCGTGACAGCTTCAGCCTCGTCGAGCTGCCGGAAGATGGTCTGGACAAACTCCTGACCAAGCTGAAGGACACTCGCGTCGCTGGCAAGCAGCTGAAACTGCGTCGCTACCGCGAAGATTGATCCGCCCTTGGGCTGATTGATTGAACATGAAAAATCCCCGACTGGTTCGGGGATTTTTTTTGCCTGCTTTTTGCCTCGCCCCACAACCCTGTGGGAGCTGGCTTGCCAGCGATGACGTCAGCCGAAGCGATAGATATCCATACCCAGTGCACCCATCGTGAAGCCTTTATGCGCTACGCGGAACTCACCTCCCGCACCACGGGCAAAATACAGCGGCAGCAAATGCTCGTCACTCGGATGGCTGCGCACCGCATTGGGCGCCTGCTGACGATAATCGTGCAGTGCCGCCTCATTGTCGACCGCCAGCTTGTCGATCATCCAGTCGCGGAAGTCCCGTGCCCACGGCTCGACACTTTCCGGGCCGGCGTGCCAGTCCAGTTCGCGCAGGTTGTGGGTGATGCTGCCGGAGCCGATCAGCAGAATGCCCTGCTCGCGCAGACTCGCCAGCGCTTGTCCGACACGGGTTTGCAACACCGGGCCGCCGCGACTCGGCAGCGACATCTGCACCACCGGAATATCCGCCTGCGGGTACATCAGCGACAGCGGCACCCAGACGCCGTGATCGAACGGTCGTTGCGGATCGAGGCGTGCCGGCAGATGCGCGGCGTCAAGCAATTCAGCCACTTCGGCTGCCAGTTGCGGATTGCCCGGTGCCGGGTACTGCACTTCGAAAAGGGCACGCGGGAAGCCGCCGAAGTCATGCCAGGTTTCCGGACGAGGATTGCTGCTGACCAGCAGTTCCTGGCTTTCCCAGTGGGCAGAGACGATCACGATGGCTTTCGGCCGCGGCAGTTCGGCCGCCAGACGCGCCAGCGCCGGGCCACTGGCACCGGGTTCCAGGGCCAGCATCGGTGAGCCGTGGGAGATAAACAGGCTGGGAAACATGGAAAGGTTCCTGAGCGGTAAG
This sequence comes from Pseudomonas sp. YL2, assembly GCF_023063025.1. Taxonomy (NCBI): domain Bacteria; kingdom Pseudomonadati; phylum Pseudomonadota; class Gammaproteobacteria; order Pseudomonadales; family Pseudomonadaceae; genus Pseudomonas; species Pseudomonas sp. YL2. The sequence goes on from NZ_JAJSLU010000006.1 coordinate 216,112, forward strand.
ATGGCCTCATCTTCAGTCAGATCATTGATCTAAATCTAATATAAGTTTTAACGCCTTTTGATCGAATTTTTTGGGGTGATGCATGCAGCCTGAGTTTTGGCACAAGAAGTGGGAATCCAATCAGATCGGCTTTCATTTGCCTGAGGTGAACCCGTATCTGCAGCGGCACTGGCCGCAACTGGCGATCCCGGCCCAGACCCGGGTGCTGGTGCCGCTGTGCGGGAAAAGCCTGGATCTGCTGTGGCTGGCCGGGCGCGGGCATCTGGTGCTCGGAGTCGAGCTGTCGCTGAAGGCCGTCGAGGATTTTTTCAGTGAGCATCAGGTAACGCCGCAGGTCAGTGCCAAGGGGCCGTTCAAAGTCTATCGCGCCGATTCCATCGAGTTGTGGTGCGGTGATTTCTTTGCGCTGACAGCCGACGATGTAGCGGATTGCGTGGCGTTGTACGACCGGGCAGCGCTGATTGCCTTGCCGGCTCAGATGCGTGAGCGCTATGCGGCGCATTTGCAGCAGATCCTGCCGCAAAGTGTGCAAGGGTTGTTGATCACCCTGGATTACGATCAGGCGCAGATGTCCGGGCCACCGTTTGCGGTGGGGGATGATGAGGTGCAGCGGTTGCTGGGCGAAGTCTGGCAGGTGCAGGTGCTTGAGGAGCAGGATGTGCTGGCGGAGAGTGTCAGGTTCCTGCAGGCGGGCGTGACGCGGTTGGAGGAGCGGGCTTATCGGGTTTCTGACCAATAGTTTTGTATCGGCATTAACGGCCTCTTCGCGAGCAAGCCCGCTCCCACAGTGATCCGTGTTGAATCAGAAATCCAGAGAACACCACAGAACCCTGTGGGAGGGGGCTTGCTCCCGAAGAGGCCAGAACAGGCAACCCATAATCCCGAGCATGAAAAAGGCCCGCATCACTGCGGGCCTTTTCGTTACTGCGCCAAACCGATCAACCGCGACGACGCAGCGCGTCGATACGCTCTTCCAGCGGCGGGTGGCTCATGAACATGCGGGCAAAGCCTTGTTTGATGCCACCGTTGATGCCGAATGCGTTGAGGGTGTCCGGCATGTGCACCGGCAGGCCCTGTTCGGCGCGCAGGCGTTGCAATGCACCGATCATCGCATTGGTACCGGCCAGACGTGCGCCGGCTTCATCGGCACGGAATTCGCGTTTGCGCGAGAACCACATGACGATGGCGCTGGCGAGAATGCCCAGTACCAGTTCGGCGAAGATCGTCGCCACGTAGTAGGCAATGCCCTGGCCTTCTTCGTTCTTGAAAATCACCTTGTCGACGAAGTTGCCGATGATCCGGGCGAAGAACATCACGAAGGTGTTCACCACGCCCTGGATCAGTGCCAGGGTGACCATGTCACCGTTGGCCACGTGACCGATTTCGTGGGCCAGAACGGCTTTCACTTCATCTGGCGAAAAACGTTCGAGCAGGCCCTGACTGACCGCGACCAGCGCGTCGTTCTTGTTCCAGCCGGTGGCGAAGGCGTTTGCTTCGTAGGCCGGAAAAATACCGACTTCGGGCATCTTGATCCCGGCTTCGCGGGACAGTTGCTCGACGGTTTGCAGCAGCCATTGCTCATGCCGGGTACGTGGCTGGCTGATGATCTGGGTGCTGGTGCTCATCTTCGCCATCCACTTGGAGATGAACAGCGAGAACAGCGAACCGGCGAAACCAAAGACCGCACAGAAAACCAGCAGCTGACTGAGGTTGAGATCAACCCCGTTGGCCGCCATGAACCCGTTGAAGCCGAACAGGCTCAGGGTGATGCTGGCTATCAGCACGACCGCCAGGTTAGTGGCCAAAAACAGCAGGATGCGCATCATGGTTGTAGAAATCTCCTCAAGCTAAAGATGTAGCGTACTGCGGGGTATATAAGGTGCGGCACCGGGTGATTCAACCGAGTGACTATTTCAAACTGTGTCCTACAGCGGATTCCCGAGTCTGCAGGTCATTGCCCACGGCCAAAACCGAAAGGGATGACAGCCAGCCGCTACCCGCCGCCACTGCGCCAGAGGCGGGTGGGCCCTATGAATCGCAAGTGTAGAAGGCGCAGCGAGGCGGGGAGAGCAGAAGTGTTGCTGAATCAGACAGTGCGCAACGTTCGGGCCGTTGCGCACCGTTGTCCGGTTACTGGCGGTAGGACTTGAGGAAGTTGCCGATGCGGCCGATGGCCATCTCGAGATCGTCGACGCGGGGCAGGGTCACCACGCGGAAGTGATCCGGCCACGGCCAGTTGAAGGCCGTGCCTTGCACCACCAGCAGCTTCTCGGAGAGCAGCAGGTCGAGGACGAATTTTTCGTCGTTGTGGATCGGGCAGACTTTCGGGTCGATCCGCGGGAACGCATACAGCGCACCCATCGGCTTGACGCAGCTGACACCCGGAATGTCGTTGAGCAGCTCCCAGGTACGGTTGCGCTGCTCCAGCAGACGACCTTGCGGCAGCACTAGGTCATTGATGCTCTGATAACCGCCGAGGGCGGTCTGAATCGCATGCTGACTCGGGACGTTGGCACACAGGCGCATATTGGCCAGCATGTCGATGCCTTCGATGTAGCTCTGGGCATTGTGTTTCGGCCCGGAGATAGCGATCCAGCCGGAGCGGAAACCCGCCACGCGGTAGGATTTCGACAGACCGTTGAAGGTCAGGCACAGCAGGTCCGGCGCCAGCGAAGCGGTGCAGATGTGCACGGCGTCGTCGTAGAGGATCTTGTCGTAGATCTCGTCGGAGAACACCACCAGGTTGTGCGCGCGGGCGATTTCCAGCATGCCCAGCAGTACTTCCTTCGAGTACACCGCACCGGTCGGGTTGTTCGGGTTGATGATCACCATGGCTTTGGTGTTCGGGGTGATTTTGGCCTTGATGTCGGCCAGATCAGGGAACCAGTCGGCACCCTCGTCGCACAGGTAGTGCACGGCGTTACCGCCGGCCAGGCTCACGGCGGCGGTCCACAGCGGGTAGTCCGGTGCCGGCACCAGCACTTCGTCGCCATTGTTGAGCAGCGCCTGCAACGACATCACGATCAGCTCGGACACCCCATTGCCCAGGTAAATGTCTTCGATGCCGACGCCTTCGACATTTTTTTGCTGGTAGTACTGCATCACCGCCTTACGGGCGCTGAACAGGCCTTTTGAGTCGCTGTAGCCTTGGGCGGTCGGCAGGTTGCGGATCACATCCTGAAGAATTTCGTCCGGCGCTTCGAAACCAAACGGCGCCGGGTTGCCGATGTTCAGCTTGAGGATGCGCTGGCCTTCCTCCTCCAGACGTTTGGCGTGCTTGAGCACCGGGCCGCGAATGTCGTAGCAGACGTTGGCGAGCTTGTTCGATTTGCTGAACTGCATGGCGATGTGATCCCGAAAATGAACGATCCAGACGGCGGATGGCCAACCGTACTGGGATTCCTGCGTCTTCGCACAGGCGGAGTCTTGCGCCATGGCGCCGAGAATCCGTTTGAATGCGCCCGGTCTGGCTGCCAGACTGGCGTGTGACGAGGCGCAATCATACGTGCCACCCGATCCGTGGAAAAGGTACAGATCGGGCTTTTTCAGCCGCTGAGGTGTGATGATGGAAAAGTTGGAAAAAACCCTGGAAGAATGGCGGGCGATGCTCGACCCCGAGCAGTACAACGTGTGCCGTCTCAGTGCGACCGAACGGCCGTTTTCCGGCAAATACAACGACACCAAAACCGACGGTGTCTATCACTGCGTCTGCTGCAATGAGCCGCTGTTCGACTCCACGACCAAATTCGATTCCGGCTGCGGCTGGCCGAGCTTCTACGCGCCGATCGGCGAAAGCGCCATGACCGAGATCCGCGATACCAGCCACGGCATGATCCGCACCGAGGTCAAATGCGCCCGCTGCGACGCGCATCTGGGCCACGTGTTCCCCGATGGCCCGCCACCGACTGGCTTGCGTTATTGCATCAACTCGGTGTGCCTGAATCTCGAGCCGCGCGAGTAAGCGGACAGGCGACCTGCGGGTCGCCTTTCGGATAATTAAATTGCACACAATTTAATTGCTCGCTATGTTTGGCCTTTCCCGATAACCCGCGGAGCTGACCCATGAGCGATAACCTGCTGAATATCCCTGTCACTACCATCAAGGGTGAGCAAAAGACCCTGGCCGATTTCGCCGGCAAAGCCGTTCTGGTGGTCAACACCGCCAGCAAATGCGGCTTCACCCCGCAATACAAAGGCCTGGAAGAGCTGTGGCAGACCTACAAGGATCAGGGCCTGGTGGTATTGGGATTCCCGTGCAATCAGTTCGGCAAGCAGGAGCCGGGTAACGAGGGGGCGATCAGCGAGTTCTGTGAGTTGAATTACGGCGTGAGTTTCCCGCTGTTCAAGAAGATCGACGTCAACGGGTCTGATGCGCATCCGCTGTTCGTGCAGTTGAAAAAGCGCGCTCCGGGTTTGCTCGGCTCCGAGGGCATCAAGTGGAACTTCACCAAGTTCCTGATCGGCAAGGATGGGCAACTGGTCAAGCGTTTCGCCCCGACCACCAAGCCGCAGGACATCAGCGGCGAGATCGAAGCCCTGCTCAAATGAACAGCCTGCCCGACGATTCGCTGAAGCTCGACAGTCAGTTGTGCTTCAAGTTGTACGCCGCGTCCCGGGCGGTGATTCGCGCTTACAAGCCGATGCTCGATCAACTCGGCCTGACCTACCCGCAGTACCTGGCGATGCTGGTGCTGTGGGAATGGCAGGACAGCGCACCGGAGCAACCGACGGTCAAGGCGTTGGGCGAGCGCCTGGCGCTGGACTCCGGCACCCTGACGCCGTTGCTCAAGCGTCTTGAACAATTGCAGTGGGTGCAGCGCCAGCGTTCGGCGCGCGACGAGCGTGAAGTGCATCTGAGCCTGACCGCGCAAGGCCAAGCGCTGCGCGAGCAGGTCGGGCCGCTCAAGGCGCGGTTGTTGTGCGACAGCGGGGTGGATCTTGATCGGCTCAACGATTTGCGCAATGGCCTCGATCATCTGCTGGGGCAGATCAAAGCGCTGACGTAGCCGGCATCCACTGGTCGAGCAGGGCCGCCAGCTCTTCGCGGCGGAACGGCTTGGCCAGGTAATCGCTCATGCCGGCCGCACGGCAGCGCTCGCGTTCCTCGGACATGGCGTTGGCGGTCAGCGCGACGATCGGCAAATGCGGCCAGCGCCCGCTCTGGCGGATCTGCCGACTCGCTTCGTAGCCGTCCATCACCGGCATGTTGCAGTCCATCAGCACCAGATCGAACTCATCGTGCTCCAGTTGATCCAGCGCCTCGGCACCGTGGGCGGCGACCACCACGTCGCAACCGAGCTTGCCGAGCATGCCTTTGGCCACCAGTTGATTGACCGGATTGTCCTCCACCAGCAGTACCTTTCCGCGCCGCCGGACCGGCTGGCTCTCGAGGCGCGCATCGTTGCTCGTGGTGACATCGGCCAGCAGAATGCGCCGCAGGATCTGGTACAGCGCGTTGCGTGCCAGCGGTCGGGCTTGTTGCTGCAATGGCGCCAGCGCGGCGGCTTCTTCGCCGGGCATGAAACTGCCATAAGCGGTTACGACGAGGATCGGTGCGCTGATGGTCGGGCGCAGACTGAACAGGCATTCCGGGCAATCGGTGATCAGCAGATCGGGTGACAGGCCCAGCAACGGGTCATCCATGGTGCGCTGCTCATAGCTCACGCCCCACACCGGCAGCAATGTCTTGAGCAGTTCCGCCAGCCCGCTGCTGGCGGCCGTGATCGCCAGCACCTTGCCGTGCAGTGGCGGCGGCATGACCGCCCGGGTGTGACACAGCAGTGGCAGGTCGGCACAGAACTGACTGCCGAAACCGGCCTCGGAACTGATGGTCAATCGGCCTTGCATGGCCTCGCACAGGTTGTAGGTCAACGCCAGACCGAGACCGGTGCCGCCGTACTGCCGGGTGATGCCGGCACCGGCCTGGGTGAACGGCTGGAATATTTTCACCTGGGCATCCTGAGCGATGCCAATGCCGGTGTCGCAGACTTCGATGCGCACCCCGTCCTTGTGGGCGGACAGGCGCACATCGACCCGGCCGAAGCGGGTGAACTTCAGGGCATTGGACAGCAGGTTGCTGACGATTTGCCGTACCCGGGTCGGATCCCCCAGCACCAGCGCGGGGAAGTGCGGGTCGATCAGGCAAGTCAGCTCGACGCTCGGCGCGGCGTTCTGCGACAGCAGGTTGGCGGTGTCCTCGATCAGCGAGCCGAGGTCGAACGGGATGTGTTCGAGCTCCAGTTGCCCGGCATCGAACTTGGACAGGTCGAGAATATCGTTGAGCAGCTCGACCAGCACCTTGCCCGAGTCATGGGCAATCGACAGTTGCTGTTGCTGCTCGGCATTCAGCGGCCCATCGAGGGACAAGGCGATCATCCCCAGCAGGCCGTTGAGCGGGGTGCGGATCTCGTGGCTCATGTTGGCGAGGAATGCCGAGCGCGCTTCGGCCATGTCCAGTGCGGTGCTGCGAGCGACTTCCAGTTCTTCGTTGGACTGGCTGAGCCGGGTGTTGATGGCCTTGAGCTCGGCAGTGCGGGCCGAGACGATGTGCTCCAGTTGCCCGAGGTAATCGGTGAGGCGGTTTTCCGCGTTGCGCCGTTGCTGGATTTCCGTGGCGATATTGTCGAACTGCTGGTTGGCGACTTTGACCAGTACGCCGATCTCGTCATTGGCGTGGCCGGCCGGACATTCGAGGGTGGTTGGCTCTGCGCTGCGTGCGTCACGCGCGCTGAGTTCCCGGATCAGGCGCACCAGTGGCTTGGTCAGCATCACGTAGAACAGCGCCAACAGGATCCCGGTGAGAATCAGGCTGCGGGCAAAGCCGTTGAGCAGGGTGACTTCGGCGCGGCGCAGAAACCGGCTGCCGAACGCGTAGGTATCGACCTCCAGGCTCAGCGTGCCCAGTGATTCCTCGGGCAGGTGGTCGAGGTACAGGCGGTCTTCGAACTGGCGCTTGGCACCGAACAGGAAGTCGCTGATCACCCGGTAACCGCTTTGCAGCTCCGGGCGCTTGACGTTGGCCAGGACGTTGCCGTTGTTGTCGGTCAGTTGCGCCGAGATGATCGCCGGCGAACGCAACAGGCCAAGGGTCAGTTCCTGCGCCAGTTCCGCATCGATGTTGTAGGCGATTCGTGACGCCGGATTGTGGCTGATTTCCAGCAAAGACAGGATTTCACGGTTGATGGAGGCGTCTTCGCTGGCATAATCGATGCCGATTTGCAGCAGGCTGAGCAGCGTGCCCAGAACGAACCCGACCAGCACCGTGAATCTGGCTTGCTTGTATGACAGCCGGTGGGTGAATTTGATATCCATGGGGTGTTGAACCACTTCCGTTTCCCTTCGCTGCTCAAGCATAGTCGATCATGTATGGATACCGAGGTTCCCGAAGCGCCTTGTAACAAGGCTTGAACGGGGATTGAGATCTGTCTGTCGTCGCTGGATCGACATCATCACTGTGAACGTGCCCGAGGAGAAGACGTGGATTCCCGATTGAATGCTTTTCTTGAACGCGCCGAGTCGGTTCTGGCGCGGATCGAACCCTTGCTGCCGGCGCCGCGTCCGCTGATCGACTGGGAAACCTGCCTGGCCGCGCGCTGGCAGCGTGACGGGCGCAGCGGCTATTTGCTGCCGCTGGAAGTCAGCCTCGACATGCGCCTGTCCGACCTGATCGGTGTCAATCGTCAGTTGGAACAACTGGGCCGCAACACTCAGCAGTTTCTCGACGGCATGCCGGCCAACCATGCGCTGCTCTGGGGCTCGCGCGGCACCGGTAAATCGTCGCTGGTGCGCGCGCTGCTGGCCGAACACGCCAAGGCCGGCCTGCGTTTGATCGAAATCGAGCGCGACCATCTGGCCGACCTGCCGCGCGTGGTCGAGCAGATCGGCAAACTGCCGCAACGCTTCGTGCTGTTCTGCGATGACCTGTCGTTCGAGTCCGGCGAAGGCGATTACCGCGTGCTGAAAAGTGTGCTCGACGGCTCGCTCGAACAGGCCCCGGACAACGTTCTGCTGTACGCCACTTCCAACCGCCGCCATCTGGTGCCGGAAAAGGAAAGCGACAACGAAAACTGGAAACGCGTCGACGGCGAGCTGCATCCGAGTGAGGCGGTGGAAGACAAGATCGCCTTGTCCGACCGTTTCGGCCTGTGGTTGTCGTTTTATCCGTTTACCCAGGAACACTTCCTCAACGTCGTCGAACACTGGATCGGCCAGTTGGCCGCCAAGGCCGGCTTGAGCTGGCAGCGCGACGAAGAGCTCGACATCCTCGCCGTGCGCTGGGCAACCGGGCGCGGCAATCGCAACGGACGTTGCGCGTACCAATTCGCCCGTTACTGGGTGGGACTGAAATTGCTGGAGCACAAGGCATGATTGATTTGCAACAAAGCGGCCAGGGCCTCGAAGGCTATGGCATGTTGGCCGCACAACTGGAATCGCTGCTGGCGGACGAGCGCGATTTCATCGCTAACGCCGCGCAGTTTTCGGCGTTCCTGTTCAATCAACTCGACGATTTGAACTGGGCCGGTTTCTACCTCAATCGCAACGAAGAACTGGTGCTTGGCCCGTTTCAGGGGCAGATCGCCTGCGTGCGCATTCCGTTCGGTCGCGGTGTATGTGGCGCGGCAGCGGCCAGTCGGCAGACCCAGCGCGTTGAAGACGTGCATGCATTCCCCGGTCATATCGCTTGCGACAGCGCCTCCAACAGCGAGCTGGTAGTGCCGCTGGTCAAGGACGGTCGGCTGATCGGCGTACTTGATCTCGACAGCCCGAAACTCGCACGTTTCGGCACCGACGATCAGGCCGGCATTGAACAACTGGCGGCGATCTTCCTGCGTCTGACCGACTGCTGATCAGGCACTCAGGCCAGCCTTGCGCAACAGGCTGGCCGGGTCCACCGCATCGATCTGGCGCGGATCGAGAAACCGCGCGGCGTACTGCATGTACACCCCGTCGTTGATGAACAGCGCAAACAGCTCGGGGTCGATGTGCGCCTCGCGGGACATGGTGGCCATGATCCCCAGCGCCTCGTTCAAGGATTTGGCCTTCTTGTACGGTCGATCCGCCGCTGTCAGTGCCTCGAAAATATCGGCAATCGCCATCATCCGTGCCGGCAGGCTCATGTCCTCGCGCTTCAGGCGTTTGGGATAACCGCTGCCGTCCATCTTTTCGTGATGCCCACCGGCAATTTCCGCAACGCTGTCCAGGTGCCCGGGGAAGGGCAGGTGGCTGAGCATCAGGATCGTCTGCACCATGTGGTGATTGATGATGTAGCGCTCTTCGCGGGTCAGCGTGCCCCGGGCAATGCTCAGGTTGTACAGTTCGCCGCGATTGTATTTGTAACGCGGCACATCCAGTTTGAACCCCCACGGATTGTCTTCCGGTATCAGTTCGCTGTCGGCGCGTTCTATCAGGTGTTCGGGCTTGTCCGCCAGCAGTGGCTCGCTGACCGGCAGATTCGCCGCCGGCGTTTGCGCCTGACGGCGGTTTTCCTCCCATGACACCCCCAGGCGATCATCGAGGGTGCGCATCCAGCGGCGCTCGGCAATGCATTCAAGGCGCTGCAGATCGGCGGGTGCCATGGCCTCACCGCCCAGATTGCAACGGGCAACGAAGGCAAAGTCATCGTCCAGTTGCGTCAGCGTGGCGTCACGCAGTTCGCTCAGTTGCGCCGCGTTGCCGCCCAGTGCGATCGCCTGCCAGTAACTGATCCAGGCATCGCGCTTGAGCACTTCGAAACGGGTGCGGATTTCGTGGATGCGATCGTTGAGGGTTTCCAGTTTGGTCGCCTTGTCGACGACATATTCTGGTGTCGTGACTTTGCCGCAATCGTGCAGCCAGGCCGCAATGTGCAGGGCTTCCCATTCGTCTTCAGTGGGCTGATAGCTCTGGAACGCCGGCGCCTGGCTGGCGGCCGCGGCCTGCGCGAGCATCAGGGTCAGTTCCGGCACGCGCTGGCAGTGGCCGCCGGTGTAGGGGCTCTTGGCGTCGATGGCGCCGGCCAGCAACTGAATGAACGCGTCGAGCAACTGCTTCTGCTTCGCTTGCAGGCGCTGACTTTCGATACTCACCGCCGCCGCACCAGACACGGCTTGCAGGAAGGCGATGCGGTCCGGGCGCAGTTTTTCCAGGTCCTGAGCGCTGCCGCTGTCGTTGATCAGCAGAAGCAACAGGCCGATGGTTTCGTTGTGCCGATTACGCAGGCGGATGCCGATCAGGTGGATGCGCGGCGACTGCATGGCCAACAGGACTTTCTGCAAGTCCCCGGCCTGCTCGAAGCCAAGGCTGCTGACCACGTTGTCAGCGTTGATCAGTTGCTGGAACCACGCCGGCCCTTGATCGGCCAGGAGATCCCGGCCCAGCACAGCGAACTCGCCCGGCTCGTGCGAAGCGCCGTCAATAACCAGTCCGTAAGGCTCCATCCGGTTGCCATCGCTTTCGCGCAGATAGATCAAGCCTGCCTGGGCCTGGGCGATCTGCACCGTTTCGAACAGCACCCGTTGCAGCAGCGGGGCGAAGCGGGTTTCGGCGCAGAGGCTGTCGGTGATGCGGAAAAAACTGGCGAGCGTGTCCTTCATGCGCGCCATCGACAGGCTTAATTGGTCAACCTCCAGCACCGGCGAGCGGCGGGTGACCGGAAAGTTGAAATCGAAACTGCGGATTGCGTCGGCTTCCTTGACCAGCGCGTGCAGCGGTTTGACCAGAATCCGCGAGATCAGCCAGCCCAGCGGCAGGCACAGCAGCAAGATCGCCAAGGTGATCAGCGCGCCTTGCCAGCGCATGCGGTAGGCATCGGCAAGCAGTTCGTCCTCGGGCACCAGCAGGGCCATCTGCAAACCTTTCGGCCCGCCTTCCTGCAGGGTGCGGCGGGCGACGATCCAGTGGCGGCCATTGACGTCGAGCCGTTTGCCCGGATGGGCGGTGGACAGCAACGCGTGCAGATTCGGACTAAGGTCGGCCGCTTTGGCCAGGCGTGCGTTGCTGCCGTCGACGATCAGCCGGCTGCTGTCCGGATAGGCCACGGCATTGCCATCGACATCGAACAGCACGATTTCGGTCGAGGGAGTGACCACATGCTTGGTCAAGGTGGCCGAGAGTGCCTCCAAAGTCAGATCGGCACCGATCACACTGGTTGCGCTGCTGCGTCGGGCCAGGGTGGTGCCCACATTGTGCGTGGAGAAAAATACATAGGGTTCGGTGGTGATCTGATCGCCCTGTTGCAGGGCGTTGTTGTACCAGTTGCGGGTACGCGGGTCGTAGCGGTCGTCGGGATTGGTGTCGCGTCCGACAGGCGTCAGCGTCTGGTCGAAGAACAGTGACTGCGACAATACGGTGCCGCTGGCGTCGTGCTCGATGCTCCAGACCTGATAGGCCGCTGTTGGTGGTGCCTTGAGCAGGGTTTTCAGCGCGCTGGTGCGCAAGGGCCGGACCATGAAGAAATCGCCGTTGCCGTACCCCAGATACAGCGAGGCGAGATCGGTGTTGTCCTTGAGCGACTGACTGAACGGCTTGAGCAGCGCCAGACGCTGTTGCAGGCTCGGCGCCTCGGCTGCCTGATTGTCGGCCAGCAGGCTCAGCAGGTGCCGGATCGGTTCGTAGGTTGAATGCAGGTCCAGGCGCACGTCCTGTTCGATGCGATTGAACAGGTTTTCACTGCTCGACAGGATGATCCGGGTGGTCTGGCGATAATTGAACAGCCCCAGCACCACGCCTGTGAGCAACAGCAGAAAGGTGAACATGACGCTGATGTGCACGTGCAACGGGAACCGGCGTTGATCCGGGCGCAGTGGGCTGGGCATTGCTGACTCTCCATTGAAGTAAACACACTGCTCAGCGTCCAAGCATAGTTAAGGCTCGGTCATTGTGCTTTCTTCGAACGGTTCCAGTTGTTGCCGCAACGCCTGCTCCAGTTCGAGCATGGCTGCGTCGGTGGCCTCGACGCAGCGCACGATGGTCGGTGCGGGCGTTGTCTGCATGCAGGCCTGTTCCAGCGCATCGCAACAGGCGATCAGACGCGAGGCCTGGGCGATCCGGGCGGCGCCTTTGATCTTGTGGGCGACCAGCGCCACTGCCTGACGATCATTGCAGGGGGCCAGGGCTAATAATTCCTCGCGATCGAGACGGCTGCTCTTGAGCAATTGCGTGAGCAGGCGCCGGACTTGCAGCGGGTTGCCGCCAGTCAACTGACTCAACCCGTCAAGATTGAACGCCGGTTCAAGCGTCGCGGGCTGCAGACCATTGATCCAGTGGCTCAGTGCGCTGAGGCTCAACGGCTTGAACAGGCAGTCATTCATGCCGGCCTGTTTGCAGCGCTGTACTTCTTCAGGCTGCGCGTTGGCCGTGAAACCCAGCACGGTACACGGAGGGCGGCCAGTGCGTTGTTCCTGCTGGCGGATCGCCTCGGTCAGTTCGTAGCCGTTCATCAACGGCATGTTGCAGTCAGCGATAACCAGGTCGAATGCACCGGTCTGCCATTTCTCGAATCCACTCCGACCCTCTTCGGCGAGGGTGAATCGGTGCCCGAGGAACTCCAGTTGCTGGCACATCAGCAGGCGATTGGCCGGATGATCGTCGACCACCAGAATGTTCAGTGGCGCAGAGATTTGCAGCACAGGCTCGGTTTTTGCCGTGGTCACCTGGCACGGCAGCGTCTGCAGCGGCAGCGACAGGCAGACCTGGGTGCCGATCCCCGGCTGGCTGCTCAACTGCAGCTGCCCACCCATCATTTCACACAGGTTGCGACAGATCACCAGCCCCAGGCCTGCGCCGCTGCGAGCTTGCTGCCGGCCACTCTCGGTCTGGGCGAACGGCTCGAACAGGCGTTGTTGATCTTCGATGCTGATGCCGACCCCGGTGTCCTGGATCGTCAACTGAACGAGCGAGCATTGGCTCCGCCCGTTGGGCAGCACATCCAGATTGATCCGCACCTGCCCGGACTCAGTGAATTTGATGGCATTGCTGATCAGGTTCGACAGGATCTGCTTGAAGCGCAACGGATCCAGTTCCACGTCAACCTGCAGCCCGGGCGGATTGATGATCAGCGGCAGGAGGAGGTTTTTCTGGCGGGCGAGGCCGTCGAAGATCCTGACCACCGACGCCACTGTTTCGACCAGATTGACCCGTTCCGGGCTCAGGCTCAGGTGCCCGGATTCGATCCGCGCGATATCGAGAATGTCGCCGATCAGGCCCAGCAGATCCTTGGCCGAGCAGTAGGCGGTTTCAATGGAGGAGCGATCCGGAGCCTGATCATTCATGCGTTTGAGCGTCAGTTCGAGCATGCCGATAATGGCATTCATCGGGGTGCGGATTTCGTGGCTCATGGTGGCCAGAAAGGTACTTTTGGCGCGGTTGGCGTTGTCCGCCTGTTCCTTGGCCCGGCGCAGATCATCGAACAATTGGCGACGTTCACTGATGTCGATCCAGCCGCCGATGATCCCCTGCACATCGCCACTGGAGTCGCGGTACGGCAGGATCCAGTGGTAGATCGTCAAACGCCGGCCACCGATGTGCAGCGGTCGATCGAGCAGCAGAGGCGTGCCTTCGGCCACCACCCGCTGGTAATCCGCCTGGTATGCCTGGGCTTCGAAGGCGTTGCTCAGGGTGCCCTGCATGACACTTTTGCCGATCACGTCTTCGCGTTTGGCGTTGAAGGCTTCGAGGTAGCTGTCGTTGCAGCTTTGCAGCAGACCCTGGCGATCGCGCACGTAGATCGGGTGAGGGGTGCCGTTGACCAGTGAACGCATGAATTCGAACTGATCGTTGAGTGCCCGTTCGGCGGCCTGGCGTTGCTTGATCTGGCGACGCATGTAGGCGTTCCACAACAGCGACAGCAACAGCAGCAGGCAGGCCGCGCCGATCAATTGGTAAAACAGGCGCTTGTAGTGATGCCAGTTGCTTTGAGCCGCATTGGAGAAACCGCGCCAGCGACTGTTGATGACCCCCAGTTCCTCCGGTGTGATGCTCAGCAGCGCCTTGTCGAGGATCGAGCCCAGTTCGGCATTGTCACGGGCGCTGGCCAGCGAGAAGGCCGCCTGACGTGTGCCCAGGGTGGTGGTGATCTGCAACTGATGTTCGAAGATCCGCGACGAAATCAGATAATTGGCAATCACCAGCGAGGCGACGGCGCCATCGGCCTTGCCTTCGGCGAGCAAGGTTGCGGCACCGAAAGTGTCGGAGGTTTCGATCAGGTGGATGTTGGGGAATTCGCGGCGCAGGTAATCGGCCATGGGACTGCCTTGGGCAATCGCCAGGTATCGGTTCTTGAGCTGGGTGGGATGTGTCGGGCTGTCAGCGGATTTGCGCGTCAGCAGGACGAAGGAGTTTTCCAGATAGGGACGGCTGAATTGCAGGGTCTTTTCCCGTTGGGGGCTGGGTAGCAACGCGGCGATCAGATCCGCCCGATGCTGATTGATCTGCTCGATCATTTCACCATCACTGCGGCTGCGGACCAGTTCGAAGCGCAGGCCGGTGCGCAGGCGCAGCAGTTCGAGCAGGTCGGCGGTGATGCCTCGCAGGTTGCCGTCGCTGTCGAAGAATGTCAGCGGCGCGAACGCCTCGTTGACGACGACGCGCAGCACCGGGTGCTGTTTGAGCCACTGTTCTTCGTGGTGGGTCAATTGCAGCTTCTGGTCGGTCAGCAGAATGTCGCTGCCGGCGCTCCAGCGCTTGGCGATGTTGTCCCGTTCGCTGGCCGGTATGGCTTGCAGCACGGTGTTGATGATCGCCAGCAGTTGCGGATTGTCGGCGTGAACGGCAAAGCTGAAACCGTGGGCTTCCTGTTTGCCGAAATTGGCCATGCGAATGTTGTTCAGATAACCCTTGTTGATCATGTAGTGGGTGGAAATGGTGTCACCCAGAAACACGTCAGCCTGATCGAAAGCCACCGCGTTGATTGCGTTTTGATAGGAGGGATAGGACGTCAGGATGGCTTTGGGATACTGCGCCTTGACCTCATCCTGGGGCAGATAGTGATAGACCATGCTCAGCCGCAGACCGGCCAGGCCTTCAGTCAGCGAGCGGGTCTCGCCTTCGCGGGTAACCAGAACCGGCTGATCGATGGCGTAGGGCGTTGAAAGCAGGATATTTACGTTACTGGCCTCGAAACCGTTGGCCGTACCGAGCGTGTCGACCTGACCTGCAATCAACGCCTGCAAGGCGGCTTCCCGTGAGGCAAAGCGCTGGACCCGGATTGGCAACCCGACAGCCTGTTCGAGCAGACCGGCGTAGTCGGCGGTAAAACCTTCGTAATCACGACCGCTGGCGGTCATGTCGAACGGCGGATAGTCCGGCGCGGAAGTGCCCAGTACCAGTTCGCGGCGACTCTCCAGCCATAGCCGTTGCGCGGGTTCAAGGGACACGGATGGCGCTTCGTGGCCCGAGCGGCTGCGCAGCACATAATCTTGCGCGGTGACGAAGCTGGCATGCACCTGAGTCGTCAGGCACAGGCTGACGCAACATAGGGCGAGACAGATCTTTAAACGACTGGGCATTCAGGCTCTCACACTAGCGCGTTGCGTTTGGCCATCTCGATCAGTTCCACCAGAGATCTGGCCTTGAGTTTTTGCATCAGGCGTTTTTTGTAGGTACTGACTGTCTTGTTACTGAGAAACATGCCCTTGGCTATTTCCTTGTTGGTGCGTCCCTGGGCAAATAATTGCAGGACCATCAGCTCGCGGTCGTTGACGGATTTGAATAACTCCAGTTCGGCGTAACGCACGTCGTCGAGGCGTACCGGATTCAATGCCTGGCTGGGGAAATAGTTGTAACCGGAAAGTACCGCCTTGATCGCACTGACCAGTTCACTCAAGTCTTCCTCTTTGCAGACATAACCGGATGCACCGGACTGCATGCAGCGAATGCCGAACAGCGTCGGGCATTGCGCCGTCAGTACCAGGGTTTTGAGCGGGGTGCCCATGGCGTTGAACCGGGCGAGAACTTCCAGGCCGTCGAGTTTGGGTATGCTGATATCAAGGATGATCAGGTCGGGCATGCATTCGCGGACCATTTGCATGGCATCGACCCCGTTATCGGTTTCGCCGACGACCTTGTAACCTTCATGCTCGAGCAGCATTCGAACGGCAAGTCGGATGACGGGGTGATCATCGACAATAAAAACGGAGTTCATAATCAAATCCCATACGTGCGCGAATAAAGGGCGCACCTTAGCTCAGATAAATGAGCTGCCGCATGAACTCCCGTGGCTGTTGCGGCAATATAGGATAAGTCCTACGCACTAAAAGGAAACCGACTACGACCAAACTCTGTGTCGCGTAAGGAAGTGTTGTGCTGATTTGTTTATCTGAATGTTTTAAGTTGCTTGTCGAGCCTTGAATAAACAAGGTTTTGTTTGCGTAGTTGGCTGTTAAACGGATTTACCTTTCAGTCGATCCGTTTGCCTGAGACCACAGAACCGGTTCAATCGAGGTATTGCTCATCCGGGCAGTTGCCTGACCCGGTTGAGCAATTTTTTCTGTCAGTGGCTGGAACGCCCGGTCATTTCCAGCGCCATGTCACTGGCGTAGCTGTCGGTCATCCCGGCGATGAAGTCGATCATGCGCAGGAACGAGGTGTGCAGCGGGCCATGGGGATCCGGCGCATTGTTGCCCAGCAGATCGAGGATCCGGCGGCTCTTGAACGACGGCGTGCGGCCGCCATGTTGCTCCAGGGCCGCGCCGCAGAACGCGTTGAGGAGGATTTCCAGAGTGGTGTAGGCGCCGATTTCATGCAGCGTCTTGCGCTTGTCCTGGAAGATTTTCTTGCGGGCGATGTCCTTGGCGTTGAGTACGCAGCGTTTGGCCGGGCCGTGCATGTGTTCCACCAGGTCGCCGTGCAGGGTGCCGGCCAGCAGCGCATCCTGTTGCTCGACGAATGCCCGGGCAGCGGCGTTGGTCAGGTGCTCGATGGCCTTGCCGCGCAGGATCGCCAGTTTGCGTCGACGCGAATCCTGCGGGCCGAGCTGGCGATAGGTTTCCGGCAGATCGTCTCCCACCAGACCGAGCAGCAGCGATTCGACTTCCGCGTACTCCAGCAGCTCCATTTCCAGGCCGTCTTCGAGGTCGATCAGCGCGTAGCAGATGTCGTCGGCAGCCTCCATCAGGTACACCAATGGGTGGCGCGCCCAGCGCTGGTCTTCCAGTTGCGGCAGACCGAGCTTGTGGGCGATCTGCTCCAGCAGCGGCAGTTCGCTCTGATAGCAGCCGAATTTGTGTTTCTTGTAGCCCAGCGAGTCGGCGTGACGTGCGGTCCACGGGTACTTCAGATAGGTGCCGAGGGTGGCGTAGGTGAGGCGGGTACCGCCGTCGAACTGGTGATACTCCAGCTGAGTCAGCACCCGGAAGCCTTGCGCGTTGCCTTCGAAATTGAGGAAGTCACCGCGCTCGGCTTCGCTCATGCCGTCGAGCCAGCCGCGCCCGGCTGCCTGCTGGAACCAGTGACGAATCGCGTCTTCACCGGAGTGGCCGAACGGCGGATTGCCGATGTCATGGGCCAGGCAGGCCGATTGCACGACCATGCCCAGGTCGCTCGGGTCGCACCAGTCGGGCAGGGCGCTGCGCAAGGTTTCACCGACGCGCATGCCCAGCGAGCGCCCGACGCAGCTGACTTCCAGCGAGTGGGTCAGCCGGGTGTGGATGTGGTCGTTACTCGACACCGGATGCACCTGGGTCTTGCGGCCCAGACGGCGGAAGGCACCGGAGAAGATGATGCGGTCGTGGTCTTTGTGGAACGGGCTGCGGCCCAGCTCTTGCGGGCTGTGCAGCGGTTTTCCAAGGCGTTCGCGGTTGAGCAGGGTCTGCCAATCCAAGGCTGGTTCTCTCCGTCGGTGACTGGGATGACTGTTGCCCTAGCTTCCCGGTTCAGCCACACACCTGCAAGCGGAACTACAAGCCCGCGGCATCAATATCGATCAGCAGCAGGCGCTCGCCGTTATCGAAGAACTGCCCGGCGGTCAGGCAATACTGGTTGCTGGTGGCATCGCGGTAGGTGCTGGACAGGGTCAGGCGTCGCTCTTCCCAGCCTTCGGCGAGCAGATGATAGAAGTACGGACGCCATGACCAGTTGTGCCCCAGGTAGCGGTTGTCGGCGACCCAGCCGTTGTTGCGCCATTCGAGGTTGGGCGTGAGTTGGGTGCCGTGACGGTCGCATTGGTAGAACCGCAGCAACCACGGGAAGGCTTCCAGTTGCGGCAGCGCACTCAGCGGCGCGTGGGCCTTAGCCCAGCTCTGGAGGATCGCCATCAGTTCGCCGAGTTGCTGGCGCATCTGCATCAGGCGCCCGCGTTCGGCCAGTTTCTGCCGCACGTAACGCTGGCGCAGTTCGGCGAAGCGCTGCACGAAGGCGTCGGTCGGATAAAACGCCTCCTGCGCCCGGGCGAACAGGAAACCCTGAACGTAGCGCGAACCGCATTCCAGGGCGAAATTGAGCTGGGCCTCGGTTTCCACGCCTTCGGCGATGATCCAGCAGCCGGTCTTCTCGGCCATTTGCGCCAGTGCCTTGACCACGTCACTGCTCGGCCCGCCCAGTGCGGCAGCCTGAAACAGGCGCATGTCGAGTTTGAGAATGTCCGGCTGCAACGCCAGTACCCGATCAAGCTGCGAGTAACCAGCGCCGAAGTCATCGATGGCGATCCGCGCTCCGGCCTCGCGATAGCGCGCCACCACCTCGGCCAGACGCTGACTGTTGCCACCCAATTCAGTGATCTCGAACACGATGCGTTGCGGATCGACGCCGTGGCGCAGCATCTGCTTGAGGCTGGGCAGCGGTTGATCGGCGCGCAGGCGACTGATCCAGCGCGGCGACATGTTCAGGCTGAGAAACCACTCGGCGGGGGCTTCATGCAGTCGGCTCAGGGCGTTGTCGCGGATCTGCCGGTCGAGCCGGCGCAGAGCGATGGCGGGTGTGCGTGGGTCGGCAAACAACGGCCCGACCGAGGCCAGTTGGCCGTCAGGCTGGCGCAGGCGACCCAATGCTTCGACGCCTGCAATACGTCCGGTGGCGGTATCGATGAAAGGTTGAAAGCAGGCGAGCGGTTGCCCGTCGATCACGGGGCCTCCTTAGTCGTTCTTGTTCTGGATGAACCCCGCCGACCGGGTAGGCGCGCGGGATTGAACCTCCGGGTAAAGAGGTTCATCCCGCGGATATTGCAAGAATGTAGCCAGATGCATCGGCTTAGCGTTTGCCCGAACTCTGCATGACCAGTTTGATCAATGGCCCGAGGCTGGTGCCCAGCCGTATCAGCCGGGTCAGCCCGCCAACACCGCCGCTTTTTGCGCCTTTGCCGGTGATGAAGCCCAGCAGGGTGACGGCGGCCACGCCCCAAAGCGGCGCGTGCTTGATGCCGAAGCCGCCTTGCAGGTTTTGCGTCATGCCGCGCATGCGCTGCAAGGGCTGCAGCACTTGCCCGGCTTCGTGGCGGATTTCCTGACGATGCATTTCCATGCGCAGGCGGATCAGCGCCTTGCGCATTTCCCGGCGCGAGCTGTTGTGTGGCAGTTCAGGCAGGCTCATGGCAGCAGGCGCTCCCGATCATTGGCCAATTCTTCCAGCGTGCCGTGGAAGGGCGAGGATTCATCGAAGACTGCTGCCTTGAGACGCAGCCCGCAGAAAGCAGCCGCCAGGGTGTAGAACACGCACAGGCCGATGATCGCTGCCAGACGATAGGTATCCCAGAACACGATCAGCACCAGCGTCGACAGACCCACCAGCAACAGCAGGGCAAACACCAGCGCCAGCCCTGCGAACAGCAACAGGCTGACGGTGCGTGATTTCTGCTCCTGCAATTCAATGCCGAACAGTTCGACATGGCTGTGCAGCAAGCCGAGAACAGCGGCGCCCAGACGCCGCGTGGAAGAGGAGGTGCCCGACCCCAGGCCGGATTCGCCGATCGACATGATCAGCGCCGAGTGGCCAGCAGGCCAATCAGAAATCCCACCCCGGCGGCGATACCCACTGATTGCCAAGGGTTGGCCGACACATAATCTTCGGTGGCGGTGACGGCAGCCTGGCCGCGATCACGCAGGGTGTCTTCGGTCAGCTTCAGGGTTTCCCGGGCGCGCAGCAGGCTGTCGTGGATCTGATCACGCAGCTCATCGGCCTGATCGCCCGCCAGGGACGCGGTGTGTTCGAGCAGCCGCTCGGTGTCGGCGACCAGAGTCTGGAAGTCGTTCATCAGGATTTCTTGAGCAGTCTTTGCCTTGATGCTGGCCATGGGTGGATCTCCGTAAGTGACGTCTGAAGCGTTCGAGTATGAGCCTTGCGCGAAGGTTCAGTACAAATGACTGGTACAGCTTTTGCTATGTCGTGGTGCGTTCTGCTGCCGCCGTGCGCTGTTGGCGGGCGTACATGCAGCAAAACCTTAACTCAAATAATCCTGGTTCGTGTCAGGACATCGACCTTGTGCGCCAAACCGGTTCATCGCAGCTTCATTGCGCAGACCGACCGGTCGCAACTTGGTGCATGAATTGTCCGCGCGAACCGCTTTGGTGCCTTTTTAGCCTTCAGGTCTGCCTCTTTATGGAAAATCTGCAAAGCGCTGTGGACACGCTGGTTCACAGCTCCAACACGTTGTTCATTCTGATCGGTGCGGTGATGGTGCTGGCGATGCACGCCGGTTTCGCCTTCCTTGAAGTCGGCACGGTGCGCCAGAAAAACCAGGTCAACGCACTGTCGAAGATCCTCAGCGACTTTGCCGTTTCGACCCTGGCCTATTTCTTTATAGGCTATTGGATCTCCTACGGGGTGACCTTCATGCAACCGGCGGCGGTGCTGAGTGCCGATCACGGATATGGGCTGGTGAAGTTTTTCTTCCTGCTGACGTTTGCTGCGGCGATTCCGGCGATCATCTCCGGCGGGATTGCCGAGCGCGCGCGCTTCGCTCCGCAGTTGTGTGCAACGGCGCTGATCGTGGCGTTCATCTACCCGTTTTTCGAGGGCATGGTCTGGAACGGCAACTTCGGTCTGCAGGCCTGGCTGACGGCACGTTTTGGCGCGGCGTTCCATGATTTCGCCGGATCGGTGGTGGTGCACGCCATGGGCGGCTGGCTGGCACTGGCGGCGGTTTTGCTGCTCGGCCCGCGCAATGGCCGTTATCGCGAAGGGCGTCTGGTGGCGTTCGCACCGTCGAGCATTCCTTTTCTGGCGCTGGGTTCGTGGATTCTGATTGTCGGCTGGTTCGGCTTCAACGTGATGAGCGCGCAGACCTTGCAGGGCGTCAGCGGTCTGGTGGCGGTCAACTCGCTGATGGCCATGGTCGGCGGCACGGTGGCGGCGCTGATCGTCGGGCGCAATGACCCGGGCTTCCTGCACAACGGTCCGTTGGCCGGGCTGGTGGCGATCTGCGCCGGTTCCGACCTGATGCACCCGGTGGGTGCGCTGGTGACCGGCGCGATTGCCGGTGCACTGTTTGTCTGGTGCTTTACCGCCGCGCAAGTCAAATGGCGTATCGACGATGTACTCGGTGTCTGGCCGTTGCACGGTTTGTGCGGGGTGTGGGGCGGGATCGCCTGCGGCATCTTCGGCCAGACTGCGCTGGGTGGCCTCGGTGGCGTCAGCCTGATCAGTCAGTTGATCGGCACTGCGCTCGGTGTGGTGGTCGCATTGCTCGGCGGATTCGCCGTTTACGGCGTGATCAAGGCCTTGCACGGCCTGCGCCTGAGTCAGGAACAAGAGTATTACGGCGCCGACCTGTCGCTGCACAAGATCGGCGCGGTCAGTCAGGACTAAGTTTCCTTGTCGTCGGTGCCGGGGTAAAAGCCATGCAACAGGCGATAGCGATTGATGCGCACCTGGTCGACTTTCTCCTGTACCTGATGAGCTGGCAGACCGAGCATGATCAAGGCGTGGGAGGCGAGCATCAGGCTCGACTCCAATAGCTCCGGCACCACTTCGGTGGCGCCGGCAGCCTTCAGCTCCGCCCATTGGCTGTCGTCGCGGGTGCGCACCAGAATCGGTATCCGCGCATTGAGCCGGCGCGCTTCCTTGAGAATTCGCAGGCTGACATCGCTCTGATCCACGGCGATCACCAGCAGTTTCGCGCGCAACAATCCGATGGCCGTCAGCAAGTCACCGCGCGATGAGTCGCCATAATGCACATCACTTTCCTCGGACGCGGCTTCCTGCACGCGCACCGGATCGTTGTCCAACGCGATGTAAGGTTGATTGGCATTGCGCATGAAACGGCCGATGGACTGGCCAACCCGCCCGTAGCCGCAAATCACCACATGCTGGTCGAGGTCGGCGTTGAGCGCACTGATCTCCTCGATTTGCGCCTCCTGATTCGGCTTGCGATGCAGGCGCAGGGCAATTTTCGGTGCCCCGCGCAACAACAGCGGGGTCAGCAACATCGAGCAGAACGTCGCTGCCAGCAGCAGACCGCCCAGCTCGTCAGGCAGCATGCGGTTTTGCTGCATCTGCGCCATCAACGCAAAGCAGAATTCCCCGCCTTGCGCCAGGGCCAGGCCGCTGCGCCAGGCAGTTTCGTGATCGCTGCCGCGCCACTTCACCAAAAGCGCGACGATTGTGCCTTTGATCAGCATCAGGCCGAGGGTAAGGCCGAGAATCAACAGGCTGTGGCTGACGAACAGTTGCAGGTCGATCAGCATGCCGATGCTGACGAAAAACACCCCGAGCAGGATGTCGCGAAACGGCCGGATATCGGCTTCGATCTGATGGCGATAGTGGCTCTCGCCCAGCAGCATGCCGGCGAGAAATGCGCCGAGGGCAGGGGACAGGCCCAGCAGGTGCGTCAGCCAGGCGGTCAGCAGCACAATCACCAGCGCCAGCAGGACGAACAATTCCGCCGAGCGCGAGGCCGCCACTTCGTGGAACAGTCGTGGCAGCAACCAGCGGCTGGCCAGCAACAGACCGAAAAACAGCACCACGGTCTTCACCAGCGTCAGCGGCAAGGCCCAGTACCAGGCTTGCGTACTGCTTCCGGCGAACACCGGCACCAGGGTCAGCAATAACACCGCCACCACGTCCTGAAACAGCAGGACCCCGACCGCGTTTTGCCCGTGACTGCTGAACACCTCGCCCAGGCTGCTCAACTCCTTGGTGACAATCGCCGTTGACGACAACGACAGCCCGGCGCCAAGCAGCAGGGCCGGGGTCGCCGGCATGCCCAGCACGATCAGCACCATTCCCAGTAAGGCCGTGCTGAGCAACACTTGCTGGCTGCCCAGGCGAAACACCACCTGGCGCAGCGCGATCATTTTCGACAGGGAAAACTCCAGGCCCAGCGAAAACAGCAGAAACACCACGCCCAACTCGGCCACGTCCGGCAGGTGCTCGCTCTCGTTGACCCAGTTGAACGCGGTCGGCCCCACCATCAGGCCCACGCACAGATAGCCCAGCACCGGCGGCAAGCGCAGGCGGCGAAACAGGGCAATCATCACCAGGGATGAGGCGAGGATGATCAGCAGGTTGGCAAACACAAGGCACTCCGATGTCAGGCTCAGGCTTCTCAAGCGTAGAGGCAAAAAGCCCGGGAGCATGGCCTGATTGGCTTTTCTCTGGACTGATTTGCGTCAGGGTTTTGCGTACTGGTTGCCGTGCTCGGGCCTTTGGGCGGCAGCGGCTCGACGGGTTTTCGAGGCAGGCCTAGAATGAATGCTCATTTTTCCGGTTGAGCGATCATGCCTCCTGAATGTCAGTTGTTCGGCACCTTGGGATGCCATTTGTGTGAGGTGGCAGAGGCCGAGTTGATGCCTTTTGTCGAGCACGGTCTGCTGGTCGAACTGGTGGATATTGCTGACGATGAATCCTGGTTCGAGGCTTACAGCCTGCGAATTCCGGTACTGCGCCGAATTGACACCGGCGCGGAGCTGAGCTGGCCTTTCAGTGCCGATCAGGTGGTGGCCTTCCTGCGCTGAGCCTGTTTCTTCGTTGACGCGACATGGCTTTCCGCCGGTCGCGACCGCGCATCCTTCCCTTGGCGCTTTACGGATTATTCGGTTACTGTATGTGCATACAGTAATTGGATGGGCCTGCTGCTTTTGATGACTTGAGCAGGTGAATCCGGCAGTCAGAGGGACGAACCGTGGTCAATGTCGAACAGTTGAAAAACAGCGTGAACCGGATGTCGGTTGACGTGGTGCGCGAGGCCGTCCTCGAGTTGCGCCTGGACGGGCTGGTCACGGAGGGCAAGACCCCTTTCAACAAATTGCATTTCAACACCTGTTTTGCCGAGATCGAGGCGCTGTTCCAGCGTGCCGGTTATCACAAGCAACTGGATGTGGTCGGTTATCAGGGCTTGCTGTACGCCTTGTATGACCCGGGGCGCTGGGAGGCGGTCGATGAGCTGCGCTGGCTCAAGGAATTCACCGAAGCCGCCGCGCTCAAGTCGATCCCGGCCTGAAGCGGGCGGTGGAATCGGCGCTAGGTTCGTATCGCTCAGTGTTGGATAATGCCGACCTGCATTGAGGGTTCGAATTTCCGTATGTCCACACCAACGTTTTCCGCTGCGCAGAATCAGGCCAGCACCCTTTACCTTCCTCCGGGGAGTTGGCCTACCGTCCTTGATTGCCTGTGTGAGCATTTCAGTGCGATCAGTCGCGAGCAATGGCTGGACCGGATCGCCCGGGGCCGGGTACTGGATGGGCAGGGACAGCCGATTGCGCTGGATCTGCCGTACAAGGAAGGCCTGCGTATTCACTACTTCCGTGAAGTGCCGGATGAAAAACCGATCCCGGTGGTCGAGTCGATCCTGTATGCGGACGAACATCTGGTGGTGGCGGACAAGCCGCACTTCCTGCCGGTGACGCCGGCCGGCGAGTACGTCGAACAGACGTTGCTGCGTCGTCTGATCCGCCGCCTCGATAATCCGCATCTGGTGCCACTGCACCGCATTGACCGGCACACGGCAGGCTTGGTGATCTTTTCGGCTAACCCACAAACCCGCTCCGCTTATCAGTCGCTGTTCCCTACGCGGCAGATCGATAAACGCTATGAGGCGATTGCCCGTGCGCTTCCGGAGCTGGAATTTCCCCTGGTACACAAAAGCCGTCTGATCGATGGCGAACCGTTCTTCCGCATGCAGGAAGGGCCAGGCGTTGCCAATACGGAAACAGCGGTGGAAGTCCGGGAAAAGAACGGTGATCTGTGGCGCTATGGCCTTTACCCGGTGACCGGCAAGAAGCATCAGTTGCGGGTACACATGACCGCGCTGGGAGCGAGTATCTGCAATGATCCGTTTTACCCGGAGGTGCTGAAAGACGTTGAGGACGATTACGCCAATCCGCTCAAGCTGCTGGCGCAAGGGCTGCGGTTTGTCGATCCGGTGACGGGCGAGGATCGTGAATTCGAGAGCCGGATCACCCTGCAGTGGTGATGCCAGGCACTTTCCCGTGCCCATGAAAAAGCCCGCATTGATGCGGGCTTTTCTGTATCCGGTATCGACGTAAAGCTTACAGCTCTTTAACGGTACGAACCTGATCCTTGTTGATGCGGGTCTCTTTGCCGTCCAGTTGCTTGAACTCGTAGAAGCCCGAATCTTCATCGTATTTCGGGGTGTCGACGGCCTGGATTTCGCGACCGTCATTCAAGGTGAGCACTGTTGGCGAGGAGCAACCAGCGAGGGTAGCCAGGCCCAGTGCGAGCATGAAAGTGGCGAGGGTCCGTTGAGTCATGGGTGTGTCTCCGAATGGGAATACTTTTGGTTACTGAGCTTGAGACGTATACAAGGCGTGAGAGTTCCTTGAATGCTGTCAGTCTGACACAGTGTTGTGCGTATTTAACAGTTCGGGGGTGTTCAGGTTGGCCAGTCGCGGGTCATTGTCCGGGCATTGCAGGGCAGTCGCGCCGAGATTGCGCATGACCCGGCCGGGGCTGCGTTCACCGGCGTTCCACGCGGTTTCGAAGGCGGGCAACAGGGCGACGGGAATTACACACAGCAGGGGTTCCCAGTGGTCGTCGTGACGCAACATTAAAGGTTTTTCAGGAAACCGGCCGGCGGTTTCACGCATGTCCTGCAACAGCGCGGCGTCGATTCGCGGCACATCGCAGGGCAAGACCAGCAGGTGTGGACGGCGGGCGACCTTGAGTCCGGCGAGGATGCCGGCCAGCGGACCAGGAAAATCGCCTTGCTCATCGCTGACCAATTGATCGGCGTAGGCGGCATAACGCTCGTGATTGCGATTGCAGGAGATGATCAGATCGTCAGTCAGCGGTCGGACCTTGCGCTGCAAATGCGCAATCAGCGGCTCACCCTGCCATTCGACCAGCCCTTTGTCCTGGCCGCCCATGCGCTGGCCGCGTCCGCCTGCCAGGAGCAGAATGGAGCAGGGGGGCAATGGCGTATTCGAGGTCATGGCAGCTCTCCAGCGGGGCGGCGAAAAATTCAGGCGCTGTGATATAACACCGGGCTGTTTCTCCTACAACTGGACGAGCCTAATGAAAGCCAAGGCCGATGTACCTTTTGCGCCGCTGAACATTGCGGTGCTGACTGTCAGCGATACCCGAACCCTGGAAACCGACACCTCAGGCCAGGTCTTCGTCGACCGCCTGACTGCTGCCGGTCACCGCTTGGCCGAACGGGTCCTGCTCAAAGATGACCTGTACAAGATCCGCGCGCAAGTTGCCCACTGGATTGCCGAGGACGTCGTGCAGGTCGTGTTGATTACCGGCGGCACTGGTTTCACCGGGCGTGACAGCACGCCTGAAGCCGTGGCTTGTCTGCTCGACAAGCAGGTTGACGGCTTCGGTGAACTGTTCCGCCAGATCTCGGTGGCCGATATCGGTACTTCGACCGTGCAGTCGCGGGCACTGGCCGGCCTGGCCAATGGCACACTGGTGTGCTGCCTGCCAGGTTCGACCAATGCGGTGCGCACCGGTTGGGACGGCATTCTCGCCGAACAGCTGGATTCGCGGCACCGTCCGTGCAACTTCGTCCCTCACCTGAAACAGGCGGCGCCCTGTGAATCCCGTGGGTAAGCCGGGCAAGACCGGCAGCCTGATGCCTGTCGAGCAAGCGTTGGCCCGCCTGCTGGAAATGGCTGAAGCCTCGCCGATTGTCGAACGCGAGTTTCTGCCCTTGGCCGAAGTCGAGGGGCGGGTGCTCGCCGAGGACCTGGTTTCGACCCTGGACCTGCCACCCTGGCCAAATAGCGCCATGGATGGTTATGCCCTGAATCTGGCGGACTGGACTGGTGCACCGCTGCCGGTCAGCCAGAAAGTCTTCGCCGGGCAAGCGCCAGAGCCGTTGAAACCCGGTACCTGTGCGCGGATCTTCACCGGTGCGCCAGTACCAGCCGGGGCCGATTGCGTGGAAATGCAGGAGAACGCCGAAGTTCAGGACGACGGCAGCGTGCGTTTCATCGAAACCATGAGCGTCGGCCAGAACATTCGCCCGCAAGGCCAGGAAACCACCGTGGGTGAGTTGATTCTGGCGGCAGGTACCCGGCTGGGACCGATCGAACAAGGTCTGGCGGCGTCGCTGGGGTGTGCCGGGTTGAATGTGGTACGCAAGGTCCGAGTGGCGGTGCTGTCCACCGGCGATGAGCTGGTCGAGCCGGGCCGGCCGCTGGGGCCGGGGCAGATCTACAACAGTAATCGGGTGGTGTTGTGCAGCTGGCTGCAGCGCCTGGGTTGTGAAGTGATTGATGCCGGTATTCTTCCGGACGATCTGGCGACCACGCGGGCGCGCCTTGGCGACTTGCAGGGTGTCGACCTGATTCTCTCGACCGGAGGCGTGTCGGTCGGTGAAGCGGATTTTCTTGGCATCGCATTGCGGGAAGAGGGCGAGCTGGCGCTGTGGAAACTGGCCATTAAACCGGGCAAGCCGCTGACAGTTGGCCATTTTCGCAAGGTGCCGGTCATCGGTCTGCCGGGCAACCCCGCTTCGACGCTGGTGACCTTTGCTCTGCTCACGCGGCCCTACTTGTTGCGGCGTCAGGGCGTACAGGATGTCGAACCCCTGAAGTTTACGATTCCGGCAGGTTTTGTCTGGCCTGTGGCCGGCAATCGGCGCGAATACCTGCGCGGTCGTCTCGAGCAGGGGCGGGCGATCATCTACCGCAATCAAAGCTCCGGTGTGCTGCGCAGCGCGGCCTGGGCGGATGGTCTGGTAGAGGTGCTGGAAGGCCGCACGCTGGTAGAAGGCGATGAGGTCGGGTTCATTCCCCTGAGCGACCTGCTCGGCTGATCCGCTTCCGGTAATTGCAGGCTCGACCGATACCGCGTCGATGCCTGCATTCCTCTGTCAATGGCTCATCAGTGTGACCAACTGATCGAACCGGCTGTTGGCAACCCATCCCAGCAGTCCCAGGACCACCGCCGTCGCACCCGCCGAATAGGCGAGACGGTGCTTGATGGTCTTTACATCCCCGCGAACTTCGTCCATATCCCGACGAATGTATTTGAGGTGGGTTTCCAGTTCGGTCACGCGCGGTTCCATATCAACTTCTCCAGCGGTTCTGGCGTTCTTTCTGAAATCGGATTTGTGACTGGCGCGACTTTCGTCCAGAGGGGCAACCGGACTATTTGCAATTCTGGCTTCATGGCTTGGCATGGAAATGTCCATCGGCTGTTTCAAGTGTAAGCGCACCGGCCTTCCCGTCATCCAGACTGCCACCAGCTCCGAGGGTGTATCCAATCATTACCTGCACATCCTTGTGTTGTTGAATCGAAAATTGATACCACCTGCACAAGGTGAATCAAGGATCGTGTCCGGTCAATTGAGCCGATTCCTCACATGTTGTAAGAAAAAATACCGTCGCGTAGGACGCAACAGGTCAGTCGCTTGAATTAAATGGTGTTCCCATGGCTTTTTTGCCTGCACCAGTGGTCAAGATGTTTCATACCGATTCAATCTTGGGGAGTGACCGTAATGAGTGAACGCAGGGCGCTGTTGATTCTGCATGGCAAGCAGGCACTCAATGAGGCGGTTCGCGCCGCCGTCGAAGGCAAACGCAAGCAGGGCTGGGAATTGGCCGTACGGCTGACCTGGGAGGCCGGTGACGCTCAGCGTCTGGTGGAAGAAGCACTGGCGAGTGGCTTTCGGAAGATCATCGCCGGAGGCGGAGATGGCACGTTGCGCGATATCGCTGAAGCGCTTGCCGCGCATCCGGACGAGGCCAGTCTGGTGCTGTTGCCGCTAGGAACGGCTAACGATTTTTCCCGCGCGGCGGGGATCCCGCTGGAGCCGGCCGAAGCACTGGAAATGCTGGACGTGCCACCGCGCAAGATTGACCTGGGCGAAGTCGGTGGGCAGATTTTCCTGAACATGGCGACGGGTGGTTTCGGCAGCCAGGTCACGGCCAATACCTCTGAAGATCTGAAAAAAGTGCTCGGCGGGGCCGCTTATCTGTTCACCGGTTTGTCGCGCTTCAGTGAGCTGCACGCGGCTTACGGTGAACTGCAAGGGCCGGACTTTCACTGGAGCGGCGAGCTGCTCGCATTGGGCATCGGCAACGGTCGTCAGGCAGGCGGCGGACACGTCTTGTGCCCGCAGGCACTGGCGGACGATGGTCTATTGGACATCAGTATTCTGCCAGCACCACAGGAGTTGGTGGGCACGCTGAAGAGCCTGCTCAGCGACGGCTTCGGCCTCGACAATATGTTTGTCCGGGCCCGTTTGCCCTGGGTCGAAATCAAGGTCGCCGAGGGGCTGAGCATCAACCTTGACGGCGAGCCGCTGGAGGGCGACAGCCTGCGTTTCGAGGCGCGCCCCGCCGCCTTGCAGGTGCATTTGCCGGAGCATTCGCCGCTGTTGGGCGGCGCGGGTTCGATCAGTCGTCCAGACTGATGATCTGTTCACGCACCGCGAACAACACCAGACCCGCCACGTCGTAGATCTGCAGGCGTTTCATGATCTGCGAGCGGTGGGTTTCGACGGTCTTGATGCTCAGCCCTAGGCCGTTGGCGATCTCCCGAGTGGATTTGCCGCGTACGATCAACCGCAGGATTTCCAGCTGGCGTGCCGTCAGATTGTGCGAGTCGGCCACTTCCGGCTGGTTTTTCTGCGTACGGGTCAGCGCCTGGTTGATCACGGTGTGGGCGATGGCCGGGCTCAGGTAGCGCTCGTTGTTACGCAAGGCTTCGAGGGCGTGTTCAAGCTCGGTGGCCGTGGTGTCCTTGAGCAGGTAACCGTGCGCGCCGGACTCCAGCGCCTGCATGATCAGCGCCGGATCGGTGTGCATCGAGAGAATCAGCACCTTGCTTTGCGGGCGCACCCGCTTGAGCCGTTGCAAGGCTTCCAGGCCACCGGTTTCCTTCATCGAGATATCCAGCAACACGATGTCGGGCGCCAGTTGCTCGACCATTTCGAGCAACTGCGAGCCGTCGCTGGCTTCGCCAACGACCGCGTAACCGGGAATATCGAGCACCAGAGCGCGCACGCCGGCCCTGATCAGCGAGTGGTCATCCACCAGAAGTAAGTTACAAGTCAACGCATAACCTTATTCGTACTGGCCCGCTCGAGTGCACGGGGCGCCCAGGGGAATAGTGCTTCGATTTGAGTGCCTTTGCCCGGCTCGCTGATGACGTTCAGCGTGCCGCCCAACTGTTCGATCCTTTCGGCCATCCCGGCCATTCCGCGCTGTCCTTCCCGGCCCGGGTCCGCGGCAGGCGCAAAGCCTTGGCCGTCGTCGCTGATCAACAGCGTCAGGCCTTTTGGCAAGCGTTGCACGCGGATCAGCAGATTGCTGGCCTGCGCGTGACGCAGAATGTTGGTGACCGCTTCCTGGGCAATGCGAAAGGCAGCGACCGCCATTTCTTCCGGAATGCCATTGAGCCGTTGCTGGCAATCGAGGCTCCAGTGCACCGAGGTGTTCGCCAGGGTCTTGAGCAGGTGCGCGCGCAGACTGGCCTCCAGCCCGAGGCTGGTCAGTTGGCGGGGATTGAGAATGGCGGAAACGTCGCGCACCTTGTTGAGGGTTTCATCAAGGGTGTCGCAGAGTGTCGAGCATTGCGCTTGCAAGTCGGCTGGCAGGCGTTTTTTCAGCCATTCACTTTGCAGCTTGGCCGCTGTCAGTAACTGGCCGATATCGTCGTGCAGTTCACGGCTGAGACGGTGGCGTTCGTTTTCCTGGACTTCCAGCAAACGGTCGGCGAGTTCCTGAGGCTGAAACTTGATCGATTTGCGCGACAGTCGATATTGCACCCAGACACAAGCAGTGGCGGCAATATTCAACAGCAGCAGACCCAGTGAGAGCGGAGCAGACAATCCGTAGGTCAGCAGGCTGCCAGCGGCGGCGATGACACTCAATATGAGAGTGAACCGGCGTGCATTTTCCCGGGACGGTGGCCATTTGATGATTGACTTGAGGCTGGCGTACATAACGGATGGAGCCAATGGATGTTCGCTACGGGCAGACCGGCCGGTGGCTGGCGGATCTCTGTCTGAAAATGCTGTCAATTATGTTATTGATTTTAACGAAGTACAGTGAACGATATTCGACCATCAAGTTCGTTGGATGACAGTCGCTGAATCACTGTGCCATTAGTTGAAAGCAACTAACGGTCGGCATAATACCACTTAAGATACCGTTGGTCGCGTTTGCGATATATGTCCAATGAGTCAGGAAATACGCCATGTTGGACGTGAGTTCCATTATGGAAAATGTCGTTTTATTGTGCTTGGTAGAGATCCGTGCGGTTCGAAGTTGATCGTTACACAGACACAGGCAAACCCTGAGGCCGCGGCAGAATATCCGCTGGTGTCAGGTGTGATTATTTAATTCGAATTGTCGCTGGCAGGTATGAACTATTCAATTGCGACATTAAGCGATTCCCGTCTTCAGCCTGGATTTACGCTTTGAATGCGGCGGATCACGCCTGACGCTCGGAATAAGACAACAGCGAAAGCGGCTGAGGCCGGAGCGGTGGCTTGAACTGGCTCTGACCGACCTGAAACGCGAACGCTTCGATCAGTGAGGTTTGTTCGCTGCCATCCAGGCTCAATTGGCCGGTATTGTGATCGACCAGTTCAATCTGCCAGGCCATCAGGGTGAAACAGTCCTGCAGCGCATTCAGCGCCTGTGCGTGCAGATCGATATGGTCCGGCGCGTGGTCGAGCAGGCTGTGAATATGCAGGGAAAACTCGGAGATCGCCTCCAGTGCCAACGCTTCAGCCCGGCTCGCCAGCTTGAGCAGGGTGTTGCGCATGCAGTCGATGGCATCTTTGTCGTTGCTGATCAATTGCAGGTGGCTCAGGCACTCTTCGGACTTGGCCAGGAGTGTTTCAGCTTCGACGAGGAATTCGGGAAAGCGTTGCGCCCAGTCTTTACGGTCGATTGGCATGCTTATCTCCACAGCGTCATGTCTGATGAGGGAATGCCGTGTGTGTCGACGTTCGTGGATCGTCGGGAGATCGCGCCCCACCGTGCAATCGCACTGGCTGAGGTTTTCCAGAGGGTGGGGTTCCACTGACCTGCGATCGCACACAATAGCCTGACTCCGTTCATGCAATGAGAATGGCGTCACATTAATGGCTATTGGATATTGCGAACATCAGGTTGGGCCTGATTGTTCCTAGGGGATTCCCTTACGCGCGGGAACCTGTGGCGCAAACTGTGGTCGCGCCAGAAGAGGATGTAGCAGATGAAAACACCGGGTCAGTAAACCATGATGTTAATGTGACATCAATGCCCGTGTGTGGCATTTTGATGGTGAATTTTGTGGGATCAAGAATCGCCATAAACAGCCGATAACCCCACTTAGTAGTGAATTCATCAGAACAAGCCCAGGAGTCATTGATGGCCGGCATTCTCGACACGGTAGACCAACGCACGCAACTGGTGGGTGAGAATCGCCTGGAAATTCTCATGTTTCGACTGGCCGGACGCCAATTGTTCGCGATCAACGTGTTCAAGGTTCAGGAAGTTCTGCAACTGCCAAAGCTGACCTTGATGCCACAGCGTCACCCGTTTGTCTGCGGCGTGGTCAACCTGCGTGGGCAGACGCTGCCGGTGATCGATCTGTCTCAGGCGATCGGCATGCGCCCGCTGGTGCCGGGCCCGAACAGCACCATCATCGTTACCGAGTACAACCGTTCGGTGCAGGCTTTCCTCGTCGGTGGCGTGGATCGCATCGTCAACATGAACTGGGAAGCCATTCTGCCGCCGCCGACCAGTGCTGGCCGCCAGCACTACCTGACCGCGATCAGCAAGGTTGACGATCAACTGGTGGAAATCATCGACGTCGAGAAAGTCCTCGCCGAAATCGTCCCGTACAACGCCAAGGTCTCGCGTGACAAGCTCGATGATCCGGTGCTGGAGCGTGCCCGTGGCCGCGAAGTGCTTCTGGTGGACGACTCCAACGTGGCGCTTTCGCAATTGCGTGACACCCTCGGCCAGCTCGGGGTGAAAATGCACATCGCCAGCGACGGTCTGAAGGCGCTGAACATGCTCAAGGCCTGGGCCGATACCGGCGTGAACATGACCGACAAGCTGTTGATGGTGTTCACCGACGCGGAGATGCCGGAAATGGATGGCTATCGTCTGACCACCGAGATCCGCAACGATCCACGTCTGCGCGGCCTGTACGTGGTGTTGCACACTTCACTGTCCGGCAGTTTCAACGACTCGATGGTGAAGAAGGTCGGTTGCGACAACTTCCTCTCCAAATTCCAGCCGGACAAACTGGTCGATGTAGTGCGTCAGCGTCTGATGCTCGATGAAGTGCCGGCCTGATCCTGACGCTTCAGCCTCCTGTGGGAGCGAGCCTGCTCGCGAAGGCGGATTCCATGTCAACACATGTGTTGAATGAATTTCCGCTTTCGCGAGCGGGCTCGCTCCCACAAGGTTTGCACTGCACAAACTCTTTTGATTCGCCGATAAAGCTCGTATAGGGTGGCTTTTTTTGCCCACCAGGGAGCTGGCCATGCTGCGTCTGAGCGCGCTTTATCGTTACCCGTTGAAATCCGGCAAACCCGAGATTCTGCAATCGATTGGCCTGGACAAACTGGGCCTTGCAGGGGACCGACGCTGGATGCTCGTGGATGAAGCCAGCGGCCGCTTTCTGACCCAGCGGGCCGAGGCGAAAATGAGCCAGTTGTCGGCGCTGTGGAATGCGCAGGGCGGTCTGACCCTGAGTGCCCCCGGGCTTGCCGCGCTGGACGTGCCATTGCCCGAGGCCGATTCCGACTTGCGCGGTGTGACCATCTGGCGTGACACCCTGCGCGTGCCGGATGCCGGTGATGCAGCGGCCCGCTGGGTCAGCGAGTTCATCGGCAAACCGACCCGTCTGGTGCAGGTGCCGCTTGATCGCGCGCGCATGACGCAGGCCGGTTATGGCCGCGAGGACGATCAGGTCGCGTTCGCCGACGGTTTCCCGCTGTTGCTGATTGGCGAAGCGTCACTTGAGGATCTGGTGCAAAAGGTCGGACGGCCGCTGGAGATGCTGCGCTTTCGGCCGAATCTGGTGATCGAAGGCAGCGCGGCGTTCGCCGAGGACGGCTGGAAGCGCATTCGTATCGGTGACGTCGAGTTCCGCGTGGTGAAGCCTTGCTCGCGCTGCATTCTGACCACCATCGATCCGCAAACCGGCGAACGCAGTGCTGATCGCGAACCGCTGGCAACCCTGCAGAAATACCGTGCGCAGGCCGATGGTGCGATGTTCGGGCAAAATTTGGTCAACGACAGCAATGGTCAACTGGAAGTCGGAATGCCGGTGGAAATCCTCGAGTAACCGAGGCCAGAAATAAAAATGCCCGTGTCCATGGACACGGGCATTTTTTTGCACCGGGAAAAACCGTGGGCTTAGCCGCGGTATTCGCACAGGTAAGCGGTATCAACGGCGACTTTCAGCTGGAACTTGCTGTTGGCCGGAACGTTGAACTGGCTGCCGGCGGCGAAGGTTTCCCAGTCGCTGCTGTCCGGCAGTTTGACGGTCAGCGCACCAGAGACCACGTGCATGATCTCGCGCTGAGCGGTGCCGAATTCGTATTCGCCCGGGGCCATGACACCGATGGTCGCCGGACCTTCAGCGGTGCCAAAAGCGATCGACTTGACGGTGCCGTCGAAGTACTCGTTGACTTTGAACATGGGCGATTCCTCTCGAAAAGGGCAAAAAAGGGTTAAAAAAGGCTGGCCAGTATGCACAAGGCTCCCGGCGCCGTCACCTGCCCGGGGCGTGTCCGGCGAGTTCTCGCCCTGACTTCAGAGTGGCAAGACCAACGGCAGCAACCGCGCGGTATTGCGCGCATCTTCCAGGGCTCGGTGCTGTTGACCGCTGAACTGCATGCCGGCCAGTTGCAGCGCACCGTTCAAGCCCAGCGGTCGTTCCAGGCGCCGGGCCTTGGCGAAGCGCTGCTTGAGGTTCATGTGCGGCACCCGGCTCAGCAGGCTGTCGAGTTGCAGGCGCTGCCATTCCTGGAGCAACTGCTTGCGGTCGTAATCGCCCCAACTGGCCCAGCCTTCGAGGCGCGTCTGGTGTTGCCCGAGCCAGCGTTCGAAGGCCGGCCAGACCTCGTTCAACGGCTGCGCGGCGTCGATGTTGGCCTGGGTGATGTGCGTGAGCTCACGGCAGAACGGCGTCAGCAACGGCCGCCGGGTCGGTTTGACGAACCGCTGAAAGTGATCCTGCTCGCGACCGGCACGGTCGACCAGCGTCGCGCCGATTTCGATGATTTCCATTTCCGTAACCGGCCAGCCACCTTCATCTGTGGTGGCTTCCAGATCAATGACCAGCCAATGGGGCATCGCAGGTTTCCTGATTTACGCGTCCTGATAGATCAGAGCGTAGTCAAACCTTGCGTTTGCGCCTGGCGACTCACTCGACCTGCAACAGAACCTGACGATTTTTTACCTGATCGCCGACCTTGACCTGCACCCGCTTGAGCACGCCGTCGATGCCGGCCTTGAGCGGATGCTCCATTTTCATTGCCTCCAGCACCACCAGCAACTGACCCTTGCTGACCGGGCTGCCTTCGCTGACCAGCACGTCGACGATGGCACCGTCCATCGGCGCTTTCAGTGTGCCGGAGCTGACGCTGCTCTGACTGCTGATCAGCGCATGAGTTCGATCCTCCAGGCGCAGGTTGCCGGGGTGGGTGAACAGCCAGAGTTCTTCGTCATCGATCCGGTAGGCGTGACGCTGGCGCAGGCCGTCGACTTCCAGTGTCACCGCGCGCTCGTCGCAATTGATGACGGTCAGTACCAGTGCGCGCTGCATCACGTTCACGGTGAAGCGGCCAGCGCCGTCCGCAAGCAGTTGCACGGTCCAGTCCTGCTGTTCAAGCCCGAGGCGGTAATTGAGCGGCGCGCCGACATTGTTGCGCCAGCCCTTGAGCGGCGCACGATGCGCCTGCGCGACAGCCTGATAAAACAGCACGGCGGCGATGGCCAGCTCCTCGGCGGTGGGGGCGTAAGTGTGCAGGCATGGGTGGTCAGTGAAATGCTGAGCAATGAACGCGGTACTGAACTCGCCGCTGATGAACTGCGGATGCTGCAGCAGGCTGACCAGCAAACGCTGGTTGTTCTGAACGCCGAGCAGCACGCTGTCCTGCACCGCGCGCAGCAGCTTGCGCCGTGCCTCTTCGCGGGTGGCGCCGTGGGCGATCAGTTTGCCGAGCATCGGATCATAAAACGGGCTGATCGACTGACCTTCGAGCAAGCCATGATCGATCCGCGCTCCCGGGCCCAACGCCGGTTCCCAGGCCTGTACACGACCGGTCTGCGGCAGGAAATTCTGCGTCGGATCTTCGGCATACAGACGCACTTCCATGGCGTGACCGTTCAGCGCGACCTGATCCTGAGTCAACGGCAGCGGCTGCCCCTCGGCGACGGCCAGTTGCCAGGCGACCAGATCCTGCCCGGTGATCAACTCGGTCACCGGATGCTCGACCTGCAGACGGGTGTTCATTTCCAGAAAGTAGAACTGCCCACGGGCATCGAGCAGAAACTCGACGGTGCCGGCACCGACGTAATTCACCGCTCGGCCAGCTTTCAATGCCGCTTCGCCCATGGCCTGGCGCAACTCGCGTGTCATCACCGGGCAGGGTGCTTCCTCGACGACTTTCTGATGGCGGCGCTGCACCGAGCAATCGCGCTCGCCGAGGTAGATCAGGTTGCCGTGATGATCGCCGAACAGTTGCACCTCGACGTGCCGTGGTTCGATCAGCGCCTGTTCGAGGATCAGTTCATCACTGCCGAAACCGTTCAGCGCCTCGGAGCGGGCGGTGCGCAATTGCGCCGGCAATTCCTCGCTGCTGTGCACCAGACGCATGCCGCGTCCACCGCCGCCAGCGCTGGCCTTGATCATCAGTGGATAGCCGATGCGCCCGGCTTCGCGCAGCAACGTGGCGTCATCCTGCGCGGCGCCTTGATAGCCGGCGATACAGGGAACACCAGCGTCGAGCATGGCGATTTTCGACAGGCGCTTGCTGCCCATCAGCTCGATGGCCTCGGCGCTGGGGCCGATGAAGGTCAGGCCGGCCTCTGCGCAGGCACGGGCGAATTCGGCATTTTCCGAGAGGAAGCCATAGCCGGGATGGATCGCGTCGGCACCGCTGCGGCGGGCGGCGTCGAGGATCGCCGGGATGTTCAGATAGGACTGCTGCACCGGTGCGGCGCCGATGTTCACCGCTTGATCGGCCATCTGCACGTGCAGGGCATCGGCGTCGGCATCGCTGAATACGGCGACGGTGCGATAGCCGAGGGCCTGGGCGGTGCGCTGGATGCGGCAGGCGATTTCACCGCGGTTGGCGATCAGGATTTTGTGGATGACGGGCATGGCTGTTCCCTCGGAATTTGCGGTGTTGGTGCTGGTCTCTTCGCGAGCAAGCCCGCTCCCACAAGGAATTTGCATCGTTCACAAAAACTGTGGGAGCGAGCCTGCTCGCGAAGCTTTTAAGGGGCCCATCGCGGTTTGCGCTTTTGCACGAAAGCCATGGTGCCCTCGATCCCTTCGGCCCCGGTCACCGCTTCGCTGAACCACCGCGCCGCTTCATCCAGCAATTCACTCGAAGGCTGCCCGGCACTGGCGAGCAGCAGCTTTTTGGTCGTCGCATTCGCTTCGGGCGCGCAGCACAAAACATGGTCGAGCACTTCGTCGAGGCGTTCTGCCAGTGCCTGCGGATCCTGCTCGACGAAATGCACCAGCCCCAACCGCCGCGCCTGATGACCATCGAAACGCGCAGCGGTCAGTGCCAGTCGGCGGGTCTCGGTCAGGCCGATGCGCTGCACCACGAACGGAGCGATCTGCGCTGGCAGCAAACCGAGGCTGGTTTCCGGCAGACCGAACTGCGCCTGATGATCGGCCATCGCGATATCGCTGACACATGCCAGCCCGAAACCACCACCGAGCACTGCGCCCTGTAAAACGGTGATCAGCACTTGTGGTGCATCCTGAGCTTCTTGCAGCAGAGCTCCAAAGGCGCGGTTCAACACGCGGTAAGCGTCGGCCCCTTGGGCACGGGCATTGGCCATGTCCTTGATGTCGCCCCCCGCACAGAAATGCCCACCGGCACCGCTGAGGACCAGAGCGCGAACCCCGCGGTCATCGCGCACCGCCGCCAATACCGCGCGCAGTTCGGCGACCATTTGCAGGCTCATCGCATTGCGGCTGTCCGGGCGATTGAGGGTGATGTGCAGCACGCCGCCGTGCAGTTCCAGCAGCAGAGTCTGACAGTCGGGCAGGGGGCTCATTTCTTTTTCCCCGGCAGGATGCCCATCAGTTTGCAGATGATCCCCAGCATGATTTCGTCGGCGCCGCCGCCGATCGAAACCAGCCGCACGTCGCGATAGGCGCGGGCCACCGGGTTGTCCCACATGAAGCCCATGCCGCCCCAATATTGCAGGCAGCTGTCGCTGACTTCACGACCGAGACGGCCGGCCTTGAGCTTGGCCATCGACGCCAGACGCGTGACGTCCTGACCTTTCACATATTGCTCGGTGGCCTGATAGACCAGCGCTCGCAGGCATTCGATTTCGGTCTGCAGTTCGGCGAAGCGGAAGTGGATCACCTGATTGTCGATCAGCGCGTTGCCGAAGGTCTTGCGCTCCTTGCAGTACTCGATGGTGCTGTCGACGCAATATTCCAGACCCTTGATCATGTTCGCCGCGCCGAACAGGCGTTCTTCCTGGAACTGCAGCATCTGCATCATGAACCCGGCGCCTTCGTGGCCGATGCGGTTGCGCTGCGGCACACGCACGTTATCGAAAAACACCTGGGCGGTTTCCGAGCTGCGCATGCCGAGCTTGTCCAGGTGCGAGCTGAGGCTGATCCCCGGGGTGTTCATCGGCACCATGATCAGCGACTTGTTGATGTGCGGCTTGTCGTCCGAGGTATTGGCCAGCAGGCAGATGAAGTCGGCACTCGGTGAATTGGTGATCCACATCTTGCTGCCGTTGATCACGTAGTCGTCGCCGTCCTTGCGCGCGCTGGTCTTGAGTCCGGCGACGTCGGAGCCGGCACCGACTTCCGAGACGCCGATACAACCGACCTGCTCGCCGGTGATCGCCGGACGGAGGAATTCGTCGCGCAATTCATCGGAGCCGAAGCGGGCCAGCGCCGGGGTGCACATGTCGGTCTGCACGCCGATCGACATCGGAATGCCGCCGCAGTGGATAGTGCCGAACTCTTCGGCGGCGACAATCGAATAGCTGTAGTCGAGGCCCATGCCGCCGAATTTTTCCGGCTTGGAAATCCCCAGCAGTCCGAGGTCGCCGGCCTTGCGGAAAATCTCGTGGATTGGAAAGCGTCCGGCCTTTTCCCATTCATCGACGTGCGGGTTGATCTCGTGCTCGACGAACTGGCGGACGGTACGGCGCAGTGCTTCGTGTTCCGGGGTGAAGATCATTTTTATTGTTCTCCTTGGGATCCGTGGCAGTCAGAAGCGGCTGACGCCGAAGCTGTTGGGTTGCAGCGTGCGGATGTCGGCTTCGTGGCAGATATCCAGCAGGTAACCGAGCAGGGTGCGTGTATCGCGTGGGTCGATCAGGCCGTCGTCCCACAGGTTGGCGCTGCCGTAGAGCGCGGTGGATTGGCTGTCGAGTTTCTGCGCGGTGACCTGTTCGAGCATGTCGAGCATTTTCGGATCCGGCACCAGGCCTTCCTTGAGCTGTTTGGCCTCGGTGACGATGCGCAGCACCTTGCCGGCCTGCGCGCCGCCCATCACCGCGGTGCGGCTGTTGGGCCAGGCGAAGATGAAACGTGGATCGAGACCGCGTCCGCACATCGCATAGTTGCCGGCACCGTAGGAGCCACCGACGACAATCGTCAGTTTAGGCACTCGCGCATTGGCCACCGCTTGAATCAGTTTCGAGCCGTGTTTGATCACGCCTTGCTGCTCGGACTCGGTGCCGACCATGAAACCGGTGGTGTTGTGGAAAAACAGCAGCGGCGTCTGGCTCTGATCGCACAGTTGAATGAACTGCGCGGCCTTGCTCGCGCCGGCGGGGGTGATCGGGCCGTTGTTGCCGATCAAGCCGCAGGCGCGACCGTGGATTTTCAACTGGCCGCAAATGGTTTGCTGATCGAACTCGCCCTTGAATTCGAGAAACTCCGATTCATCGGCAATCCGCGCAACGATTTCGCGCACGTCGTAGGGCTTCTTCGGGTCGTCGGGAATCAGCCCGAGCAGCTCGTCGATCGGGTACAGCGGCGCCTTGTATTGCGGCTCCGGCAGCCACGGCAGTTGCTCGTTCCACGGCAGCATGCGCAAGATCTCGCGGACCAGGCGCACGCCGTCGGCATCGTTCTCGGCCAAGTACTCGGCGGTGCCGGCGACCTGCGCGTGCATCTCGGCGCCGCCCAGCTCTTCATCGGTGGCGACCTCGCCCGTCGCGGCTTTGAGCAGTGGCGGCCCGGCAAGAAACAGCTTGGCCTTGCCGCGTACCACCACCACGTAATCCGACAGCCCCGGTTGATAGGCGCCACCGGCCGTCGCCGAGCCGTGCACCACGGTAATTTGCGGCAAACCCATGGCCGACATCCGCGCCTGATTGGCAAAACTGCGTGCGCCTTCGACGAATATCTCCGCCGCATAATTGAGGTTGGCGCCGCCGCTCTCTGCCAGAGTGATCACCGGCAGTTTGTTTTCCAGGGCGATCTGTTGCAGCCGCAGGGATTTTTTCAGGCCGGTGGGGGAGATCGTGCCACCCTTGATCGCGCTGTTGTTGGCCACCACCATCGCCCGGATGCCGGACACGTAACCGATGCCGGCGATCAGGCCGCCACCGGCAGCGCTGCCGTCCTTGTCGTCGTGCAGCTTGTAGCCGGCCAGACTCGCCAGTTCGAGGAACGGCGCACCGGGGTCGAGCAGCAGGTTCAGGCGTTCGCGGGGCAGCAGTTGCCCGCGCTTGTCGAATTTGCCCTTGGCTTCGGCAGCCTTGTTCAGCAGGTTCTGTTCCAGTTGCTTGACGTGCTCGATGGCCGTGAGCATCGCCGCGCAGTTGCGCGCGAAAGCTTCACTGTGCGGATCGAGTTCGGACTGGATCTGCGGCATGGCTTACTCCTTGTCCTTGAGCACGTCGGGCAGGTACGCCCGATGGAAACCGTTGAACGACTCGCTGTGGCTTGCCTTGTGCAACGGCCATGCGCGGCTGCCGAGACTGGCCGCGCCATCGATTTTCAAGGTGCTGCCGCTGATGAACGCCGCCGCCGGACTGAGCAGGAAAACGATCGCTGCACTGACCTCCGATTCGGTACCGATGCGTTTGAGTGGCACGTGTTCGCGCAGGGTAGGGATCACCGCTTTGAACGCGCCTTCATAAGTGTCCATGCCGCTGGACGCGATCCAGCCCGGCGCCACCGCATTGACCCGCACCCCGGCGTACCCCCACTCGAACGCGGCGGTTTTGGTGAAGTTGTCCATCCCCGAACGTGCCGCGCCCGAGTGGCCCATGCCGGGCATGCCGCCCCACATGTCGGCAAGCATGTTGACGATATTGCCGCCGTGCTTGCTCATCGATTGGTTGAACACTTCCCGGGCCATCAGGAAGCCGCCGACCAGATTGGTGCGCAGTACGGTTTCGAAACCTTTCTGATTGATCGAGGCCAGTGGCGACGGGTACTGGCCGCCGGCATTGTTGACCAGACCGTGGATCGGCCCGTGTTCGGCGATCAGCCCGGCGATCAGTTGCTTCACCGCGTCTTCGTCACGGATGTCGCAGGCCTGCCAATGGGCGCGGCCGCCGTCTTCGCTGATTTCGGCGGCGACCTTTTGCAGCTTCTCCGGTTTGCGCCCGACCAGCAGCACAGTGGCGCCGAGCGCCGCCAGTTCATGCGCGGTGCAACGGCCGATGCCACTGCCGCCACCGGTGACGATGATGGTCTGGCCGCTGAACAGATCGGCTTTGAAAATCGATGCGTAAGCCATGAAGCCCAACCTCTAGTCGAGTTGTTCGGCGATGCTCTGCGGCACCGGGATCTGGATTTCCAGCAGTTGCTGAGCGAAGGCCTTGCCCTGGGGATCGATGCGCAGACTCGCCACGCCACCGCCACCGAGGGCGTTTTCCAGCAGGAAGTTCAGGCTGTGGGTGCCGGGCAGGTACCAGCGTTCTACCCGGCCGTGAATCGGGTCGAGCACATGGCGCATCCAGTCGACGATCACCGCTGGCGTCAGCGCTTCGGCGATCCATGGCAGGTATTCCGGTCGACGCGGCAGGACACCGATGTTGCTGTGGTTGCCCTTGTCACCGGAGCGCGCCACCGCCAGTTTCACCAACGGCACACTGGCGTCGGCGCGGCCTTGGGGTTTGGGTGGCTGGTCGGGGGTTGGCAGGTCATGGCTGTCGAGCGGCATTTGCGCGGGGAGGGCGCAGGGATGCTGTTCACCGGCCATGTCGATGTGCAGGGTGCAGGCGGTTTTATCGATCAGGAACGAGAACAGACGGATCAGCGGGTATACCGTCGGCCGTCCGCCGACGATGCCGGTCAGTCCCGGTGCCATGCCGGTGGCAGCCTGGGCGATTTCCCGGGAGAACAGGATCAGCGCCGGTTTCAGTGGATGGCGCACCGCAAGTTTGATCACCACCTCGCGGCTGTCACGACGCTGGCCGTGAGGGCCGTATGTGGCTTCGCTGCCGAGCAGTTCAATGTTGACTTCGCTGTAGGGTGGCCAGCCGCGCTGGCTGAACATTTCTGCAGTCTTGTCGATGATTGCCTGACTGACGCGCCGCGCCTTGTCCACCGCATCGATGCCGGCGATCAGGCAACTGGCGGTGCAGCGGAAACCGTCCGGGTAAGTTGCGCTGACCTTGTATTTATCGCTGGGCGGCAGGCCTTTGGCTCCGTGGACGTGCACGGCGTTTTTGCCCTGTTGCTGCAGTTTCACTTGAGTGAAATCGCAGACTACATCCGGCAACAGATAGGCCTGCGGATCACCGATTTCATAGAGCATCTGCTCGCCAACGGTCAGCGGCGTCACCAATCCGCCGGAGCCTTCGGGTTTACTCACGATGAACTGGCCGTCGGCACTGACTTCAACGATGGGAAAACCGATGTGTTCGTAGTCCGGCACGTCGCGCCAGTCGGTGAAGTTGCCCCCGGTGCATTGCGCGCCGCATTCGATGATGTGCCCGGCCAGCGCGGCCTGGGCCAGTTTGTCGTAGTCGTGCCACGCCCAGCCGAATTCATGCACCAGCGCCGCACTGACCACCGCGCTGTCGACCACGCGCCCGGTGATGACGATGTCGGCGCCCAGGCGCAGGGCTTCGACGATGCCCGGTGCGCCGAGGTAGGCGTTGGTCGATACGCACATCGGCGGCAGCGGCGCGCCGTTGAACATTTCGTGGATGCCTTGGGCGGCGAGTTGCTTGAATTGCGGTTGCAGGTCATCGCCGAGCAGCACGGCGATTTTCAGCTTGACCCCGGCCTTGTCGCAGGCGGCTTGTAGGGCGGCGGCACAGGCTTTTGGATTGATCCCGCCGGCATTGCTGATGACGCGGATTTTCTGTTCAGCCAGTTGCGGCAGCAGCGGCGCGAGCACCTCAACGAAGTCCCCGGCGAACCCTGCCTGCGGGTCCTTCATGCGCGCGCCGGACATGATCGA
Organism: Pseudomonas sp. YL2; assembly: GCF_023063025.1. Classification (NCBI taxonomy): domain Bacteria; kingdom Pseudomonadati; phylum Pseudomonadota; class Gammaproteobacteria; order Pseudomonadales; family Pseudomonadaceae; genus Pseudomonas; species Pseudomonas sp. YL2. Next base: position 260,030 of record NZ_JAJSLU010000006.1, read on the forward strand.
CAGGGTGATTTCGGCCAGGTAATCGAACACCAGGTAATCCAGCTGTCCGCCGGCCACAAGTTGTGCGGCGGCGGTACTGGTGTCACCCCAGAATGCGCTGGCGCATCCGATCCGAACGGTGGTGGGCATTTTTATCTCCGACTCAGGAACCTGCGACAGAAGTGTCTGGAGGCTACCAAGCAAGCGCTTGGTTTGTAAACCACTCAAATATCTTCTGCCCAAGCGCTTGCTTGGTTGCGGCCCGCGGCTTAAATTGCGCGCAACCCTGCGTGTTCAGGGGGCAACAGACTGATCGACTGTAGGAGAGAACGGGTGGACGAGCAAAAAGCCCTGAGGGTCATGCGCGAACTGGTCGACCAGGGCCAGTTGACTGACCCCGACAGCGCCCGCGGCAAACTGCTGCAAGTGGCCGCTCACCTGTTCCGCAACAAGGGTTATGAACGCACCACCGTGCGCGATCTGGCCGGGGCGGTGGGGATCCAGTCCGGGAGCATTTTTCATCACTTCAAGAGCAAGGATGAAATCCTCCGGGCGGTGATGGAAGAAACCATCCGTTACAACACCGCGTTGATGCGCGCCGCGCTGGCCGAAGCCAGCAACGTGCGCGAGCGGGTGCTGGCGCTGATCCGCTGCGAGTTGCAGTCGATCATGGGCGGCAGCGGCGAAGCCATGGCGGTGCTGGTCTATGAATGGCGTTCGCTGTCCGAAGAAGGTCAGGCCCGGGTGCTGGCCCTGCGCGATGTCTATGAAGACCTCTGGTTGCAGGTGCTGGGCGAAGCCAAGGAGGCGGGGTTTATCCGTGGCGATGTATTCATTACCCGACGTTTTCTCACTGGCGCGCTGTCCTGGACCACCACCTGGTTTCGTGCCGGCGGCAGCCTGAGCCTCGATCAGTTGGCCGATGAAGCGCTGATTCTGGTGCTCGAAGAGCATTAACCCACGTTCCAACAGGTCAGGAAACTGGCTAACTGGGCGAAACCGCCTAGCTTGAATGCATTGATCGGTATTTTTTCGGGGAGTGGGGTGTTTTGAAGTCTTCGCCAATTCGGACGGCCACGGGGCTGGTACTCGTCGCGCTGACGGCATTTTCAGGGTTGCCTGCGCAGGCGGCGCAACTGGTTCGAGTGGGCGCCGCGCACTTTCCGCCTTACACCATCCGCCCGGAAAACGGTGCCGACACCGGTCTGCTGCCGGAATTGGTCGAAGCGCTGAATGCGTTGCAGACGGAGTATCAGTTTGTCCTGGTACCGACCTCGATTCCCCGGCGCTTCGGCGACCTGAAGGAAGGTCGCACCGACATGGCGATTTTCGAAAACCCGGAGTGGGGCTGGAAGGACATTCCACACACCACGGTCGATATGGGTCTGGAAGATGCCGAGATTTTCGTCGCGCAACGCGAAGAGGGTCGGCAGCAGGATTACTTCTCGGACCTCAAGGGCAAGCGGCTGGCGCTGTACAGCGGTTATCACTACGAGTTCGCCAATTTCAACGCCGACCCCAAATTTCTCGCGGATACGTTCAAGGCCACGTTGACCTATTCCCATGACAGCAACCTGTTGATGGTGCTGCGCGGGCGCGCCGACATTGCCTTGGTCACGCGCTCCTACCTGTTCGACTACCTGAAACGCAACGAAAAGGTGGCTGACAAGTTGCTGGTGTCGCAGCGCATCGATCAGGTTTATCACCACTATTCCATTTTGCGCCCGGCCGCGCCGATCACCGGTGAGGCGTTTGGCAAATTGTTACAGGAACTGCGGGACAACGGACAGATGCTGAAGATTTTCGAGCCATACAAGATCGCTCTGGTACCTGTACCGCAACACTGATTTGACCCCGCCGGCTAAATTTTCCCGTGCGGCTCACGTCCCATCGTTGAACTGTCGACGATTATCGTGAGCCCGACCCATGTCCAATCTGAATGACCTGACTGCCCTGGCCTTGCCTTCGGGCAGTGAACTGGTAGCCGATGCTACTGAAAGCCGTCTGAGCCTGAGCCTGGACGGGCAACCGCTGGTTCGCTTGCGTCTGAATCGTGACGGCACCGGCCCGATTCAGCTCGATGAGCGTTTTGCCCTGCCCCCCGGCCTGGCGTTGTGGGCTGCCTGTTACTGGTTGTTCGCCCGTGAGCCGGAGCGTCAGCAATTGCTCTGGCAACTGGACCAGCCGCCCACCGAAGCCTTGCTCAGCGGCTTGCTGGTCAGCACCGAAGTGGCCGGCGAATACCGTTGCGAGCGCACCCTTTTCTGGCAATTGCCGCAGCCATGGCTCGGTACATCGCTGAGCGGCAGCTACCCACAACAAATGGTGATCAGCCAGGGCAAGCGCCATCCGCTGCGTCCGGTCAAGCCGCGCGGCGAAGTCTATCGACGTTTCGATGCACGCCTCGGGGCGTGGATTTCCCTGCGCACGGTGGAGATCGAGCAGGATCTGGCGCGGTTCAATCGCTGGCAGAACAGTCCGCGTGTCGCCAGTTTCTGGCAGGAGGAGGGCAGTCTTGAGCAGCATCGCGAATACCTGAGCAAGCTAGACGCCGATCCGCACACGCTGACGTTGATCGGCTGCTTCGACGATCAACCGTTTGCCTATTTCGAGGCCTACTGGGCCAAGGAAGACCGTATCGCGCCGTTCTACGACGCCGACGCTTACGACCGTGGCATTCACATGCTGGTGGGGGAAGAGAGTCACCGTGGCCCGCACAAGGTCGCGAGCTGGTTGTCGGCGCTGGTGCACTATCTGTTTCTGGATGATCTGCGTACCCAGCGCGTGGTCGCCGAACCGCGTGCCGACAACGCGAAGATGATCGGCCACATGCAGAATCAGTGCTTCCACTGCGAGAAGGAATTCGACTTTCCGCACAAGCGCGCGGCGTTGATGATTCTGGGGCGTGAGCGGTTTTTTGATCGGTGCAAGCTGGCCTGAGGTGACAAGGCCTGGGATCTATTGCGGTCTCAAGTCTGCCTTCGCGAGCAAGCCCGCTCCCACATCGACCTGTGTACGCCGGTCAAATGTGGGAGCGGGCTTGCTCGCGAATGGCTTGACGCCGAATTCAGGGCTTAGCGGCGACCCATCGAAGCCGCATCCCCGCGACTGCCCGACACCTTGCGGCAGTGCACCAGCGCATCGCGAATCATGAAATTGACCAGGGTTGGCGAGACGCCGAGTTCCTTGGCGATGTCCTTTTGCGGCACGCCGTGCAGACGGTACATCTCGAAGGCGTAGCGGGTGCGGCTGGGCAGTTCGGTCAGCGCGTCGGCGATGTGTTCCAGCGTCGAGAAGTTGATATGCGAGGTTTCTGGCGAAGCGCCCTGAATGACCACATTCAACCCTTCCTCTTCCGGGCCTGAGTACTTCTGTTCCAGCGCCTGTTTGCGGTAGTGATCGATGGCGAGGTTGCGCACGATCTGGAACAGATAACTCAATTGTGCCTTGATCGACGACGTGATCGGCGGGGCCGACTGCAAGCGGAAGAACGCATCCTGCACCACATCTTCGGCGCGTGAACGGCAGCCGGTAATGCGCGCTGCAATCTTCACCAGAATCAGTCGATTGTCGACGAAGGCCTGAAGTAGCGGTGAATCGCACCTGCTTGTGGATACTTGTTCCGTCATGGAAATCACCTTGCTGCCAATAGGTTAGTGGGACGCCTGGGGGACGGGGCCGTCCTACACATCGAGCGACAAATTATGTTGAATGATAATGATTGTCAATTGAGAAAGAGAACTAATGCTCCGTAAAGGTGCGAATCGAGAACTGCGACACACCGCCACACCCCAGCCCCCGTTGGCGATCCAGCCTGCCGACTAATTATTTCAAGACGTCATCCGTTCTCATTGGTGAATGGCTCCGGGTACCGAGCCCCGGCCAGACAGCATTCCGATGCCTTGCGCGATCGGCACAGACCGCGCCCTGCACGCCCTCGACCGGCGTGACGCAGCAACCCGATTCCACTTAGCAAGCCGAATTCAGGCAGGAAACCTCATGACCGACGCGTTCGAACTCCCCAGCACTCTGGTCCAAGCCCTCCAGCGCCGTGCGGCACAGACGCCGGATCGCCTGGCCCTGCGCTTTCTCGCCGAAACCGAGGAGCAGGGCGTGGTGCTCAGTTACCGCGAACTGGATCAACGCGCGCGCACCATTGCTGCCGCGCTGCAGGCCCAGGCTGAGTTCGGTGATCGCGCGGTGCTGCTGTTTCCAAGTGGCGCAGATTACGTCGCGGCGTTTTTCGGTTGCCTGTACGCCGGGGTGATCGCCGTGCCGGCCTATCCGCCGGAGTCCGCCCGTCGTCATCATCAGGAACGCCTGCTGTCGATCATTGCCGACGCCGAACCGCGCCTGCTGCTGACCAGTGCCGACCTGCGCGATGCCTTGCAACAAATCGACGGCGCGCCGCCGTTGTTGTGCGTCGATACCCTCGACAACGCCCTGGCCGAGGCCTGGATCGAGCCGACCCTGCCGCAGGACCACATCGCCTTTCTGCAATACACCTCCGGTTCTACCGCGCTGCCCAAAGGCGTGCAGGTCAGCCACGGCAATCTGGTGGCCAACGAGCTGCTGATTCGCGACGGTTTCGGCATCGACGTGAACCCCGACGACGTGATCGTCAGCTGGCTGCCGCTGTACCACGACATGGGCCTGATCGGCGGATTGTTGCAGCCGATTTTCAGCGGCGTGCCGTGCATCCTGATGTCGCCCGCGTACTTCCTCGGTCGCCCGTTGCGCTGGCTTGAAGCGATCAGCCAATACGGCGGCACCATCAGCGGCGGTCCGGATTTCGCCTACCGTCTGTGCAGCGAGCGGGTCAGCGAATCGGCGCTGGAGCGACTCGACCTGAGCCTCTGGCGCGTGGCCTATTCCGGCTCCGAACCGATCCGTCTCGATACCCTTGAGCGCTTCGCCGAGAAGTTCACCCCGTGCGGCTTCAGCGAAGACAGCTTCATGGCCTCCTATGGTCTGGCCGAGGCGACCCTGTTCGTCGCCGGCACACCACGGGGCACCGGCATTCCTGCGCTGCGCGTCGATGATCAGGCACTGGCGCAAAACCGCGCCGAGCCGGGCAATGGCAGCCCGATCATGAGTTGCGGCATCAGCCAGCCGGAGCACGCGGTGCTGATCGTCGAGCCGGGCAGCCTGCAAGAACTCAATGACAATGCGGTCGGCGAAGTCTGGGCCGCCGGCCCGAGCATCGCCCACGGCTACTGGCGCAACCCCGAGGCCAGCGCCAAGACCTTTGTCCAGCACGCCGGTCGCACCTGGCTGCGCACTGGCGATCTGGGCTTCATCCGCGACGGTGAACTGTTCATCACCGGGCGCCTGAAAGACATGCTGATCGTGCGCGGTCACAACCTCTATCCGCAGGACATCGAGCAAACCGTCGAGCGTGAAGTGGAAGTGGTGCGCAAAGGTCGCGTCGCGGCATTCGCGGTCAATCAGGGCGGTGAAGAAGGCATTGGCATCGCGGCGGAAATCAGCCGCAGCGTGCAGAAAATCCTGCCGCCCGAAGCGCTGATCAAAGCCATTCGCCAAGCGGTGGCCGAGGCCTATCAAGAGGCACCGAGCGTGGTGGTGCTGCTCAACCCCGGTGCGCTGCCGAAGACTTCCAGCGGCAAGCTGCAACGCTCGGCATGCCGCAATCGTCTGGCCGACGGCAGCCTCGACAGCTACGCGGTGTTCCCCTCCGCCGAGCTGCAAAGTACCGGGTCGAGCCTGGCAGCTTCCGAGCTGGAAGCGCTGATTGGCAAGATCTGGGCCGAGCAACTCAACCTCAAACAGGTCAACGCCGACGATCACTTCTTCCTGCTCGGCGGCAACTCGATTGCCGCCGCGCAAGTGATCGCCCGGGTCCGCGAAGAACTGGGCCTGGAGCTGAACCTGCGCCTGCTGTTTGAAGCGCCGACCCTGTCCGCATTCGCCGCTGTAGTCGCGCAACAGCAACAGGACGGCGGCAGCGCCCAAGGCGCAATCAACACCTTGTCGCGCGGCGAAGCACTGCCGCAATCGCTGGCGCAAAACCGGCTGTGGATCACCTGGCAACTCGACCCGCAAAGTAGCGCCTACAACATTCCCGGCGCCCTGCGTCTGCGTGGCGAGCTGGACGAAGAGGCGTTGCGCGCCAGCTTCCAGCAACTGATCGAGCGCCACGAATCGCTGCGCACGCGTTTCTTCGAACGCGACGGTGTGGCGCTGCAACAAGTCGACGCCGCACCTGAATTCAACCTGCAACTGATCGACATCAGCGACCTGCCGGCGCACGAGCGTGAAGCCCGCGCGCAACAGATCCGCGAGGACGAGGCGCGCACCCAGTTCGATCTGGAAAAAGGCCCACTGCTGTGGGTGACACTCGTACGCCTCGACGATGAAGATCATCAGCTTTTGGTGACCCTGCATCACATCATCGCCGACGGCTGGTCGCTGAACGTGCTGATCGACGAATTCTCGCGCCTGTACGCTGCCGCCTCTCAAGGCCTGCGCGCCGAACTCGCGCCGCTGCCGACCCAATACGCCGACTACGGCAGTTGGCAGCGCCAATGGCTGGCGCAAGGCGAGGGCGAGCGGCAACTGGCCTACTGGAAAACCCAGCTGGGCGACGAACATCCGGTGCTGGAACTGGCCACCGACCACCCGCGCTCGGCCAAGCAATTGCATAGCGCCGCGCGTCACAGTGTGCGCCTCGGCGTCAGCCTCAGTGATGCGATCAAGCAGACTGCGCAGGCGCATCAATCGACGCCGTTCATGCTGTTGCTCTCGGCGTTCCAGAGCCTGCTGCACCGCTACAGTGGTCAGCGCGATATCCGCATCGGCATCCCCAACGCCAACCGTCCGCGCCTGGAAACCCAGGGGCTGATCGGCTTCTTCATCAACACCCAGGTGCTGCGGGCCGAGGTTGATTCGCGGCTGTCGTTTGTCGAGTTGCTGGCACAGACCCGCGACGCTGCACTGGGGGCGCAGGCCCATCAGGATCTGCCGTTCGAACAACTGCTCGAAGCGTTCCCGCAGGCTCGCGAACAAGGTCTGTTCCAGGTCATGTTCAACCACCAGCAACGCGACTTGAGTGCGCTCAAACGCCTGCCGGGCCTGCTCGCCGAAGAACTGCCGTGGCACAGCCGCGAAGCCAAGTTCGACCTGCAACTGCACAGCGAAGAAGATCGCAACGGACGCCTGACCTTGTCCTTCGACTACGCCGATGAACTGTTCGACGCGGCGACCATCGAGCGTCTGGCCGAACATTTCAGCAACCTGCTGCGCGCTGTCTGCGAGCAGCCGCAACAGGCGATCGGCGACCTGCCATTGCTCACTCCATGCGAGCACGAACAGCAACAGGCATGGAGCATCGCCCCGTGTACCCCGGCGCAACAATGGCTGCCGGAATTGCTCAACGAACAGGCTAGGCAGACGCCGGAACGCACCGCACTGGTGTGGGACGGTGGCAGCCTCGACTTCGCCGAATTGCACGCCCAGGCCAACCGTCTCGCGCATTATCTGCGCGACAAAGGTGTCGGCCCGGATGTGTGCGTGGCGATTGCCGCCGAGCGTTCGTCGCAACTGCTGATCGGCCTGCTGGCGATTATCAAGGCCGGTGGCGCTTATGTGCCGCTGGATCCGGATTATCCGGCCGAGCGCTTGGCTTACATGCTCAGCGACAGCGGCGTCGAACTGCTACTGACCCAGACCGCATTGCTCGATCGCTTGCCGGCCAGTGACGGCGTCAGCGTGATCGCCATGGACGCGTTGCACCTGGAAAACTGGCCGAGCCAGGCACCGGGTCTGCACCTGCACGGCGACAATCTCGCCTACGTGATTTACACCTCCGGCTCCACTGGTCAACCGAAAGGCGTCGGCAACACCCATGCCGCGTTGGCCGAACGGCTGCAGTGGATGCAGAACAGCTATCGCCTGAATGACAGCGACGTGCTGATGCAAAAGGCGCCGATCAGTTTCGACGTATCGGTGTGGGAATGCTTCTGGCCGCTGATCACTGGCGCGCGTCTGCTGATCGCCGGCCCCGGCGAACACCGTGATCCGCATCGCATCGCGCAACTCGTGCAGGAATACGGTGTGACCACGCTGCACTTTGTGCCGCCGCTGCTCGCGCTGTTCATCGACGAACCGCTGAGCGCCGAATGCACCAGCCTGCGCCGGTTATTCTCCGGCGGTGAAGCGCTGCCGGCGGAACTGCGCAACCGCGTGCTGGCGCAGCTGCCGGCGGTGCAACTGCACAACCGTTACGGCCCGACCGAAACCGCGATCAACGTCACCCACTGGCACTGCACCACGGCCGACGGCGAGCGTTCGCCAATTGGCCGGCCGCTGGGCAATGTGATCTGCCGCGTGCTCGACGCCGATCTCAATCCCGTGCCGGCCGGTGTGCCGGGTGAACTGTGCATCAGCGGCATCGGTCTGGCCCGGGGTTACCTCGGTCGCCCGGCGCTGACGGCCGAGCGCTTTGTGGTCGACCCGTTGGGCGAGCAGGGCGCACGTTTGTACCGCACCGGTGACCGTGCACGCTGGACCTCGGACGGCGTGGTCGAATACCTCGGGCGTCTCGATCAGCAGGTCAAACTGCGTGGTTTCCGCGTTGAACCGGAAGAAATCGAAGCGCGGCTGCTGGCTCAAAACGGCGTCGCCCAGGCCGTGGTGTTGGTAAGGGAAACCGCAGCCGGTGCGCAACTGATCGGCTATTTCACTGCCGCCGACGCCAGCGAAGATCAGGACGCACAGATCGCCCGCCTGAAAAACGCGCTGGCCTCCGAGCTGCCGGAATACATGGTCCCGGCGCAACTGATGCGCCTGGACGCAATGCCCCTGAGCCCAAGCGGCAAACTCGACCGTCGCGCCTTGCCTGAGCCGCAGTGGCAAGTGCGTGAACACGTCGAACCGGTCACAGAGCTGGAACAACAGATCGCCGGGATCTGGCGCGAAGTGTTGGGTCTGCCACGGATCGGTCTGCGCGACGACTTCTTCGCCCTCGGCGGGCACTCGTTGCTGGCCACACAAATCATCTCGCGTAGCCGTCAGGCCTGTGACGTCGAGTTGCCGTTGCGCGCCTTGTTCGAGCACAGTGAACTCGGCGATTTTGCCGAACAGATCCGCCTGATCCAGGCCAACGGCCAGACCAACCAACAGCCGCCGATTGCCAAAGTCGATCGCCGCCAAGCGGTGCCGTTGTCGTACTCGCAACAGCGCATGTGGTTCCTCTGGCAGATGGAGCCGGACAGCCCGGCTTACAACGTCGGCGGCATGGCGCGCCTGCGCGGCGTGTTGCACGTCGAGCATTTCGAGGCAGCCTTGCAGGCGTTGATCCTGCGCCACGAAACCTTGCGTACCACGTTCCCGAGCGTCGATGGCGTGGCCCGTCAGCAGGTGCATGCCGAGACCGGCGTGCGCATGGGCTGGAAAGATTTCTCGAAACTGCCGGCTGACCAGCGTGAACAGAACGTCCAGCAACTGGCCGATGACGAAGCGCATCTGCCGTTCGACCTGGAAAGCGGCCCGCTGCTGCGCGCCTGTCTGGTGAAGACCGCCGAGCACGAGCATTACTTCGTGCTGACATTGCACCACATCGTCACCGAAGGCTGGGCGATGGATATTTTTGCCCGCGAGCTCAGCGCGCTGTACGAAGCGTTCGTCGATGAGCGCGATTCGCCGCTTGAAGCGTTGCCGGTGCAGTACCTCGATTACAGCGTCTGGCAACGGCAGTGGCTGGAGTCAGGTGAACGTCAGCGCCAGCTCGACTACTGGACCGCGCAACTCGGTCGCGAACATCCGTTGCTGGAACTGCCCGGCGACCGTCCGCGTCCGCCGGTGCAAAGCCATCAGGGTGAATTGTTCCGTTTTGATCTCAGTGATGATCTCGCCGCGCGCGTCCGTGCATTCAATGCGCAAAACGGTCTGACCCTGTTTATGACCATGACCGCTGCGCTCGCCACCTTGCTCTACCGCTACAGCGGCCAGACCGACCTGCGCATCGGCGCGCCGGTGGCCAACCGGATTCGTCCGGAAAGCGAAGGGCTGATCGGCGCATTCCTCAACACTCAGGTGCTGCGTTGCCAGCTCGACGGGCAGATGTCGGTGGGCGAATTGTTCGAGCAAGTGCGCCACACCGTTATCGAAGGCCAGTCGCATCAGGACCTGCCGTTCGATCATTTGGTCGAAGCGCTGCAACCACCTCGCAGCGCGGCGTACAACCCGCTGTTCCAGGTAATGTGCAACGTGCAGCGCTGGGAATTCCAGCAGAGCCGCATGCTCGCCGGGATGACCGTCGAGTACCTGGCCAACGATGCGCGGGCGACCAAGTTCGACCTCAACCTGGAAGTCACCGACCTCGACCATCGCCTCGGTTGCTGCCTGACCTACAGCACCGATCTGTTCGATGAACCGACCATTGCGCGCATGGCCAAACATTGGCGCAACCTGCTGGAAGCGTTGATCGCCGATCCGCAACAGCGTCTGAGCCAATTGCCGCTGCTCGACCCGACTGAACAACAGCGGTTGCTCGACAGCCTCGGCGTTGAACCGGGCGAACGTCGTCTCGACCAGTGCATCCATCACCTGTTCGCCGAGCAGGCGCTGGCGCGTAAAGATGCCCCGGCCCTGACCTTCGCCGGCCAGACCCTGAGCTACGCCGAACTCGACGCTCGCGCCAATCGTCTGGCCTGGGCCCTGCGTGAGCGTGGGGTCGGTCCGCAAGTGCGGGTCGGTCTGGCGCTGGAACGTTCGCTGGACATGGTCGTCGGCCTGCTGGCGATTCTCAAGGCCGGCGGCGCTTATGTGCCGCTGGACCCGGAATACCCGCTCGATCGCCTGCACTACATGATCGAAGACAGCCGCATCGGTCTGCTGCTCAGCGACCGCGCGATGTTCAAAGCGCTTGGCGCTCTGCCGTCGAACGTGGCGCGCTGGTGCCTGGAAGACGACTGCGCGGCGCTGGCGGATTACCCGGCCACTGAGCTGCCCTTTATCAGCCTGCCGCAGCATCAGGCGTACCTGATCTACACCTCGGGTTCGACCGGCAAGCCGAAAGGCGTGGTGGTGTCCCACGGTGAAATCGCCATGCATTGCCAGGCCGTGATCGAACGTTTCGGCATGCGCCCCGACGACTGCGAGCTGCACTTCTATTCGATCAACTTCGACGCCGCCACCGAGCGTCTGCTGGTGCCGTTGCTCAGCGGCGCGCACGTGGTGCTGCGAGCGCAAGGGCAGTGGGATGCGGAAGAAATCTGCGGGTTGATCCGCACCCACCGGATCAATGTGCTCGGCTTCACCCCGAGCTACGGCAGCCAGCTGGCGCAGTTCCTCGCCACGCAGAAGGAAACTCTGCCGGTGCGGATGATCATCACCGGCGGCGAAGCGCTGACTGGCGAGCACCTGCAACGGATTCGCGCCGCGTTCAAACCGAGCCTGTTCTTCAACGCCTATGGCCCGACTGAAACCGTGGTCATGCCGCTCGCCAGTCTCGCCCCGGAAGTGCTTGAAGAGGGCGCCGGCAGCGTGCCGATCGGCAGCGTGATCGGTGACCGCGTGGCGTACATTCTCGACGCCGATCTGGCGTTGGTGCCGCAAGGCGCGACCGGTGAATTGTTCGTCGGCGGCGCCGGTCTGGCGCAGGGCTATCACGACCGTCCGGGCATCAGCGCCGAGCGTTTCGTGGCAGACCCGTTTGCCGCCGATGGCGGGCGCATGTACCGCACCGGCGATCTGGTGCGCCAGCGCGCCGATGGTCGGGTGGAATACCTGGGCCGGATCGACCATCAGGTGAAAATCCGTGGCTTCCGCATCGAGCTGGGTGAGATCGAAACCCGTCTGCTCGATCACCACTCGATCCGCGAAGCGGTGGTGCTGGCGCTGGATGCGCCGAGCGGCAAGCAACTGGTGGGCTACCTGGTCAGCGAAGTTGCCGAACAGGGCGAAGCGCAACAGGCCGAACTGCGTGAAGCACTGAAGTCGCACCTCAAGGCACAACTGCCGGACTACATGGTGCCGACGCACCTGATCCTGTTGGCGAGCATGCCGCTGACCGCCAACGGCAAACTCGACCGCCGCGCCTTGCCGGCACCGGATCCCGAGCTGAATCGTCAGGACTACGTCGCCCCGAGCAATGAGCTGGAGCAGACCCTGGCGCAGATCTGGTGCGAGGTGCTCAACGTCGAGCAGGTCGGGCTCAACGATAACTTCTTCGAACTCGGCGGCGACTCGATCCTGTCGATTCAAGTGGTCAGCCGTGCGCGGCAGCAGGGCATTCATTTCAGTCCACGGGATCTGTTCCAGCATCAAACGGTGCAGACCCTGGCCGCTGTCGCCAGCCGCAGCGAGCAAGTCACTGCCGAGCAAGGATTCGTGGTCGGTGAGTCGGCAATGACGCCGATCCAGCACTGGTTCTTCGACACTGAAATCCCTGAGCGTCAGCACTGGAACCAGGCGCTGCTGCTGGAGCCGAGCGTGGCGCTGGAACCGCATCGTCTGGAGCAGGCGCTGCTGGCAGTGATCGAACAGCACGACGCCCTGCGTCTGCGCTTCACTCAGGCCAACGATCAATGGCAGGCAACGCATCAACCGGTGTCCGACGCCGAGGTGTTGTGGCAAGTGCGGGTGGCGGCGATGGACCAGTGCGCAGCGCTGTTCGCCGATGCCCAGCGCAGTCTCGATTTGCAAAACGGCCCGCTGCTGCGCGCCTTGCTGGTGGATGGTCCCGAAGGGCAGCAACGCCTGTTCATTGCGATTCATCACTTGGTGGTCGACGGCGTGTCGTGGCGCGTTTTGCTCGACGATCTGCAAACCGTGTACCGCCAGCTCGAAGCCGAACAGTCGGTAAAACTGCCGGCGAAAACCAGTGCCTTCAAGGACTGGGCGGCACGTTTGCAGGCCTACGCCGGCAGCGAATCACTGCGTGAAGAACTGAACTGGTGGCAAACCCAACTGGCCGGATCGAACGCCGATCTGCCGTGCGAAAACCCGCAGGGTGGACAACAGAATCGTCACGCGCAAACCGTCAGCGTGCGCCTGGATGCCGAGCGTACCCAACAACTGCTGCAACAGGCGCCGCGGGCCTACCGCACACAGGTCAACGATCTGCTGCTGACCGCGCTGGCCCGCGTCTTGTGCCGCTGGAGCGGTCAGCCGTCGGCGCTGATTCAACTGGAAGGCCACGGCCGCGAAACCCTGTTCGACGAGATCGACCTGACCCGCACCGTCGGCTGGTTCACCAGCGCCTATCCATTACGCCTGACCCCGCACAACATCGAAGAGGCCGCCGGGCAGGGCGCTTCGATCAAGGCGATCAAGGAGCAACTGCGCGCGGTACCGCACAAAGGTCTCGGTTATGGCGTGCTGCGTTATCTGGCCGATGACCTCAGCCAGCGCAGCATGGCGGCGTTGCCGAATGCTCCGGTGACCTTCAACTACCTCGGCCAGTTCGACCAGAGCTTCGCCAGTGATGCGCTGTTCCGTCCGCTGGACGAGCCGGTCGGTGCGGCCCACGATCCGCAGGCGCCGTTGCCCAACGAGTTGAGCATCGACAGTCAGGTGTACGGCGGCGAACTGCTGCTGCGCTGGACTTTCAGTGGCGAGCGCTACGAGGCGCAAACCATCAACGATCTGGCCGACGCCTACCTCGGCGAGCTGCAAAGCCTGATCGCACATTGTTTGCAGGACGACGCTGGCGGACTGACGCCTTCGGACTTCCCGCTGGCGAAACTGACCCAGGCGCAACTCGATGCACTGCCGGTGCCAGCGGCGCACATCGAAGACGTCTACCCGCTGACGCCGATGCAGGAAGGCATGCTGCTGCACACCTTGCTCGAACCGGGCACCGGTCTGTACTACATGCAGGATCGCTACCGGATCAACAGCGAGCTCGATCCCGAGCGTTTCGCCCAGGCCTGGCAAGCGGTGGTCGCCCGTCATGAAGCGCTGCGTGCATCGTTCTGCTGGAACGTCGGCGAAGACATGCTGCAAGTGATCCACACTCCGGGGCGCACGCCGATCGAGTATCTGGATTGGAGCGCCATCGCCGAGGACGAGCAAGAACCGAAGCTGCAAGCGCTGCTGAAAAGCGAGCGCGAGGCCGGGTTCGATCTGCTCAATCAGGCACCGTTCCACCTGCGCCTGATCAAGGTCGGCGCGGCGCGTTACTGGTTCATGATGAGCAACCACCACATCCTGATTGATGCCTGGTGTCGTTCGCTGCTGATGAACGATTTCTTCGAGATCTACACCGCCCTCGGTGAAGGTCGCGAAGCACAGTTGTCGGTGCCGCCGCGTTACCGCGACTACATCGGCTGGCTGCAACGCCAGAGCCTGGCCGAGGCGCGCCAGTGGTGGCAGCAGAACCTGCAAGGGTTCGAACGCACCACGCCGATCCCGAGCGACCGACCGTTCCTGCGTGAACACGCCGGCGAAAGCGGCGGCATGATCGTTGGCGACCGCTATACCCGTCTCAATGTTGAAGATGGCGTCCGCCTGCGCGAGCTGGCCCAGGCTCATCAACTGACCATCAACACCTTCGCCCAAGCGGCATGGGCCTTGGTACTGCGCCGCCTGAGCGGTGATCGCGACGTGCTGTTCGGCGTGACCGTGGCCGGGCGTCCGGTGGAAATGCCGGAGATGCAGCGCACCGTCGGCCTGTTCATCAACAGCATCGCGCTGCGGGTGAAAATGCCTGAGGACGATCAGCGCAGCAGCGTGCGGCAGTGGTTGAGCGGGTTGCTCGACAGCAACATGCAGCTGCGCGAGTACGAATACCTGCCGCTGGTGAACATCCAGGAGCAGAGCGAATTGCCGAAAGGCCAGCCGCTGTTCGACAGTCTGTTCGTGTTCGAGAACGCGCCGGTGGAAGTCTCGGTGCTGGACCGTGCGCAGAGCCTCAACGCGACTTCTGACTCCGGTCGAACCCACACCAACTTCCCGCTGACGGCGGTGTGCTACCCGGGCGATGACCTCGGTCTGCACCTGTCGTACGACCAGCGCTATTTCGACGAATCGACGATCGAGCGCATGCTCGCCGAGTTCAAGCGCCTGCTGCTGGCATTGGTCGATGGCTTCCATGGCGACATGGCTGACCTGCCGCTGCTGGGCTTTGATGAGCAGGACTTCCTGCTGCACGGCTGCAATCAGAGCGCGCACGATTATCCGCTGGAGCAGAGCTACGTGGCGCTGTTCGAAGCGCAGGTCGCGGCGCATCCGCAGCGCATCGCCGCTACGTGCCTTGATCAGCAACTGAGCTATGCCGCGCTGAACCAGAACGCCAACCGCCTCGGCCATGCACTGGTCGCGGCCGGGGTGCAGTTGGATCAACCGGTAGCGTTGCTCGCCGAACGTAATCTGGATCTTTTGGGGATGATCATCGGCAGCTTCAAGGCCGGTGCCGGTTACCTGCCGCTGGATCCGGGCCTGCCGAGCCAGCGTCTGCAGCGGATCATCGAGCTGAGCCGCACGCCGGTGCTGGTGTGCAGCGAGGCCTGCCGCGAACAGGCGCAGACTTTGCTCGATGAGTTCAGCTGCGCCAACCGTCCACGGCTGTTGGTCTGGGAAGAAGTGCAGGCGCTGGCGACATCGCTGCAGAACCCGGGGATCTACAGTGGCCCGGACAACCTGGCCTACGTGATCTACACCTCAGGTTCGACCGGGTTGCCGAAAGGCGTGATGGTCGAGCAGCGCGGCATGCTCAACAACCAGTTGAGCAAGGTGCCGTACCTCAAACTGACCGACGCCGACGTGATCGCGCAGACCGCTTCGCAAAGCTTCGATATTTCGGTCTGGCAGTTCCTCGCCGCGCCGCTGTTCGGGGCGCGGGTGGACATCGTGCCGAACACTATCGCTCACGATCCGCAGGGTCTGCTGGTGCATGTGCAGGCGCAGGGCATCACTGTGTTGGAGAGTGTGCCGTCGCTGATTCAGGGCATGCTCGCTTCTGATCGCCTGAGCCTCGATGGTCTGCGCTGGATGCTGCCGACCGGTGAAGCGATGCCGCCGGAACTCGCGCACCAATGGCTGCTGCGTTATCCGCAGATCGGTCTGGTCAACGCTTACGGCCCGGCGGAATGCTCCGATGACGTGGCGTTCTTCCGTGTGGACATGGCTTCGACTCGCGGCAGCTATTTGCCGATCGGTACGCCGACCGACAACAACTTGCTGTACCTGGTCGATGGCGCGCTGGAACTGGTGCCGCTGGGCGCGGTGGGCGAGTTGTGCGTGGCCGGGACCGGCGTCGGTCGCGGTTACGTCAGCGATCCGCTGCGCACCGCGCCAGTGTTTGTGCCCAACCCGTTCGGCGCGCCGGGCGAGCGTCTGTATCGCACCGGTGACCTCGCGCGGCGGCGCAGTGACGGGGTGCTGGAGTACGTTGGCCGGGTCGACCATCAGGTGAAGATTCGCGGTTACCGGATCGAACTGGGTGAAATCGAAGCGCGTCTGCACGAACAACCGGAAGTCCGCGATGCGGCGGTCGGCGTGCAGGAAGGCGTGAATGGCAAGCACCTGGTCGGCTATCTGGTCGCGGCGGATTCGGCGCTCAACCCGAGCGAACGTCTGGAGCGGATCAAGCAACGCCTGCGCAGCGAACTGCCGGAATACATGGTGCCGCTGCACTGGTTGTGGCTCGATCAGCTGCCGCACAACGCCAACGGCAAACTCGACCGCAAGGCCTTGCCGGCGCTGGAGATCGGCCAGTTGCAGAGCGAGGATTACCTGGCCCCGCGCAACGAACTGGAGCAGACCCTGGCCGACATCTGGGCCGAAGTGCTCAAGGTCGACAAGGTCGGCGTGCGCGACAACTTCTTCGAGCTGGGCGGGCATTCGTTGCTGGCCACGCAGATCGCCTCGCGGGTGCAGAAAACCCTGCAACGCGATGTGCCGCTGCGAGCGATGTTCGAGTGCAGCACGGTGCAGGAACTGGCCGAGTACATCGAAGGCCTGGCGGCCAGTGACATGACCGAGGACAAGGTGGATCGCTTGAATGATCTGATGGCGGAGCTGGAGGGCTTGTAATCTTCGGCGTCTGTACCGGCCCCTTCGCGAGCAAGCCCGCTCCCACATTTAGTTCTGTGTACGCAGACCCAATGTGGGAGCGGGCTTGCTCGCGAATGCGTCAGTGAATTCAACACAAATAAACCGGCATATTCACGTACATGTCCAGGGTTGACGATCAACAACCGGCAGCTCAGTCTGCCGGTTCTCTTTTTTTTGTCGCGGGGGTGGTCGATGCCTTTCTTCACGGTTGACGGACAAGCGCTGCACTACATTGATCAAGGCACCGGCCCGGCCGTGTTGCTGGCGGGCAGTTATCTGTGGGACACGGCCATGTGGGCGCCGCAGATCGCTGCGCTGTCGCCGCACTATCGGGTGATTGCGCTGGACCTGTGGGGCCACGGCGAATCCGCGCGTTTGCCTCAAGGCACCACCTCGCTGGATGACATCGCGCGGCAGGTCGAGGCCTTGCTCGATCACCTGCAGATCGAACGGATCACGCTGGCGGGGCTGTCAGTCGGCGGCATGTGGGGCGTGCGTCTGGCGTTGTCGGCACCGCAGCGGATCAACGGTCTGGTACTGCTCGACACCTACGTCGGCGTCGAGCCTGAGCCAACCCGTCAGTACTATTTCTCGCTGTTCAAGCAGATCGAGGAAAGCGGCGAGATTGCGCCTCAGTTGCTCGACATCGTGGTGCCGATCTTCTTCCGCCCGGGCATCGATCCGCAGTCGGCGCTGTATCAGGACTTCCGCGCCAAACTCGCGGCGTACACGGCGGATCGCCTGCGCGAAAGCATTGTGCCGATGGGACGTATCACCTTCAGTCGTGATGACCTGTTGCCGCGCCTGGGCGAACTGAATGCCGCGACCACCCTGGTGCTGTGCGGCGATCAGGACAAACCGCGACCGCCGTCGGAGGCACAGGAAATGGCTGAATTGATCGGCTGCCCGTGGGTGCTGGTGCCGGAGGCGGGGCATATCTCCAGTCTGGAGAATCCGCAGTTTGTGAGCGAGGTGTTGTTTACTTTTTTGGCTGAGCGCAACCGTTAAACCGAGTCATCGTTCTTTTCGCGAGCAAGCCCGCTCCCACAGTGACCGCGGTGATCCCTGTGGGAGCGGGCTTGCTCGCGAAGAGGCCCGATCAGGCAATAAAGAAGCCGGACTCACTTTGGCCCGAGAATTTTCGCCAGTTTCTCCGGCGAAGGCGCGCCTTGCTGCTGTTGCAGCTCGCCCTTGTCATCCATGTAGAAAATCGCCGGTGTCGCCTGCAGTTCCAGGTCTTCCATCAACTGCATGTTGGCGGCCAGTTTGGTCTGCACCGATTTTGGAATGTCTTTCAACGGCTTCAGGGTGCTGGCCTTGCCGGCCTTTTCGTGATCTTCCAGGGCCTTGGCCGGATCTTTCGCCGCCAGCAGCGCGGCGGATTTCGCCGGGCTGTCTTCGCGGATGATTCCGACCATGATGTGCCGCAGTTGTACTTTGCCGGCCTTGACCCATGGTCGCGCCTGTTCCCAGAACATGTTGCAGTACGGACAGTTGGGATCGCTGAACAGGTACACGGTGCGCGGCGCATCCTTGTTGCCGTCCTGAATCCAGTTGCTGGCTTCGAACTTGCCCCAGATTTCCTTGGCCATCGGCGCATAGACCAGTTTCTGCAAAGGCTCGCTGCTCAGATCCTTGCCGTCGGCGTCGTACAGGTTGCCGAGCAACACGTGTTTCCCGTCCGGCGTCAGGTACAGCGCCATGCCACGGTTCTGGTACTGCGCCGCATAACCGCGCAAGCCGTCCGGGGCGTCGAACTGGCCGACGATTTTTGCGCCCTTGGCCTCGATCTGCTTGATCGCGGCGGGCAATTCTTCGGCGGCCTGCACCGACGGCAGGTGCAGCAGGGCAGTGCCCAGAGTCAGCGTCAGCAGGTGGCGGAGGCGGGGCATGGCAGTTTCCTTGCAGAGGTGGCCGGTGCGGCGGTTGGATTCGGGATGTCGAAATTTTCCAGGGCGCGGGCCAGGCTGGCGTTCGACAGTTCGCCCAGATGACTGCTCAGCAAGCGACCGTCAGGGCTATAGAACAGCGTAGTCGGCAACGCCATGGAGCCCACGGCCTGACCCAGTCGACCGCTGCGGTCGAACAGCACGTTGTTCAGGCTCAGGCCCTGGGTTTCCAGGAAGGTGGCAACGCTTTGCATGCTTTCGGCCTGATTGACGAATAGAAAGGTCAGGTCCGGGCGTTGTTGTTGAGCGTTTTCCAGCACCGGCATCTCGCGCCGGCAGGGCGGGCACCAGGTTGCCCAGAGGTTGATCACCAATGGTCCGCCCTGATAGTCGCTGAGCTGGATGGTCTCGCCTGCGGCGTTGCGCAGGGTGATTTCCGGCAGGCGCGTGCCTTGTTCGTAGATGTTCAGTGACAGGGTCGCCAACAACCAGAACAGCACGCCGCTGGCCACGCCAAAACCCAATGGCCGACGCAGGCCCGGGCGGCGCCAGCCGCGATAGAGAGCGGTGAGCAGCAGCACGATCACCCCCGGCCAGGCGAGGAATCCACCATCGCGCAGGTCGATGATCTGCCACGGATCGTTGCGATAGTGCCCCCAGTACAGGGCGACAAATGCCACGCGCGCCGCGAGCATGCCCAGCAGAAACAGGCTGAACAGCGCCGACTCGGGGTTATCGCCGCCACGCTTGGCCACCCGCCAGCCGACAAAGGTCGCCAGCGCCAGGGCACTGATCAGCAGCAAGTGGTTAAGCGCGATGGCAAAGGTGCCGAGGGTGAACGTCAGCATTTAATTGGCGTCTCGGGTGGTGGTCCAGCGTTGCAGGAACGTCTCGGCATCCACCTCACCGGTGATGCGCTGGCTACGTCGTTCTTCGCCGTCGGTGCCGATCCAGACAAAACTCGGTGGCCCCGGGACTTTGTAGCGGCCGAGCAGCTCGCGGCTGGCGGCATTATCGGCAGTGACGTCGAGGCGCAGCAGGCGCACATCGCTGAGTGCCTGCATGACCTTGTCCTTGCCGAACACCTGTTTTTCCATGACTTTGCACGACACGCACCAGTCGGCGTAGTAATCGAGCAGCACCCACTGGCCCTGAGCCTTGGCGCTATCCAGTTCGCGCTGCAGGGCGGCCGGATCCTTGATCGTGGTGAACGCGTCATGCCCGCTCGGCGTGGTGCTGGCGACTCGGCCGGCGCTGTACACCTGCAGCGGTTGATACGGGTCGTCACTGCCACCGGCGGCACCGATCAGCAGCAGGCTGCCCCACAACCCGAGCAACAGCGAGCTGGCGCCGAACACTTGGGCGACCCGGCCGAAGCCGTCCGATTGCTTCCAGGCGCAGAACGCGGCGATCAGCAGCAGCGCGCCGCACAGGCCCAGCCACAGCGACGAGTCCAGCACCGGGCGCAACATCAGCAGCGCGGTCGCGAGGAACAGGAAACCGAAGATGCCCTTGAGCAGGTTCATCCACGCTCCGGGTTTCGGCAGAAAGCGATTGCCGACGGTCACCAACAGCAACAGCGGCACCCCGATACCGATGCCCAGCGCAAACAGAATCAAGCCACCGTGCAGCGCATTGCCGCTCTGCGCGATGTACAGCAAGGCGCCGGCCAGTGGCGCGGTCATGCACGGGCCGACCAGCAGACCGGACAACGCGCCGAGCACCCCGGCACCGATCAGGCTGCCGCCATTGCGACTGCGCGAAGCGTGTTCGAGGCGGTCACGCAGGGCCACCGGCAATTGCAATTCGAAGAAGCCAAACATCGGTAGCGCCAGCACCACGAACACTGCTGCAAATGCACCGAGCAGCCATGGATTTTGCAGCCACGCCTGCAGGTTGGCGCCGAGCAGCGCAGCGATCACCCCCATCGCTGCATACACCAGCGCCATGCAGATCACATAGCTGCTGGCCAGGGCGAAACCACGGCGTGGGGTTGCACCGCTGCCGACAATCATGCCCGCCAGAATCGGCAGCATCGGCAACGAACACGGGGTAAACGCCAGCAACAGGCCGAGGCCGAAGAACACCAGCAGGCTCCAGCCCAGCGCCCGTTGTTGCAGGCTGCTGGCCAAGGCCTGATCCGGTGCTTCGGCACTGGCCGTTGGCGTCGCTTTGCCGCCCAGATCGATGACCCGGGTCTGCGGCGGATAACACAGGCCGGCATCGGCGCAGCCCTGGTAACTGACCTTGATCTGACCGCTGGCCGAGGCCGGGACTTTCACCTCCAGCCCTTGGCGATACACCGGTTGTTCACCGAAGAACTCGTCACTGTGCGACTCGCCCTCGGGCAGCGCCGGCTGCTGCTCGGCCGCCAAACCGTCGAATTTCAGCCGTTTCTGGTACAGGTAATAGCCGTCGGTGATTTGCCAGAACAGCTGGGTTTCCCCGGACTCAAGGCGTTCGGAAGTGAGCACGAAGGCTTTTTCGACCGGCAGAAACTCCGGTTTGGTCTCGAATGGATTGTTTCCCGCCTGGGCCAGGCCGGAGATCAGCAGTGCAAACAAAAGAAAAAAATGACGCATGGAGGAGCCTTGTCCCTGTGCAAGTGTGGGCACAATGGTGGATGGCGATTAACCGATGATTAACCGTCACGCCCTTGTCGCTGTGGCGTTGGGCGCCATAATGTCAGCTTAATCGGCCAACGGCCTAATCGGCTTTTTTCTACGGGACGGATCATGCACGTACTGGTTTGCGAAGACGATGAACTGATCGCCAGCGGTATCGTTGCCGGTCTCACGGCGCAGGGCCTGACGGTCGAGCACGTCAACACCGCCTCGAAAGCACGGGCGATGCTCAAGGTTGCCGAATTCGACGTGATGGTGCTCGATCTCGGCTTGCCCGACGAAGATGGCCTCAAGTTGCTGCAACAACTGCGTCAGCAGGGCCTGGAAATTCCGGTGCTGATCCTGACCGCACGCGACTCGGTGACCGACCGGGTCGATGGCTTGCAGGCCGGGGCTGACGATTACCTGCTCAAACCCTTCGATCTGCGTGAATTGTTCGCGCGCCTGCAAACCCTGCTGCGCCGGGTCGCCGGGCGCAGCGTCAACCTGATCGAACACGGCGCGCTGACCTACGATCCAAGCAGCCGCGAAACCACGTTGGCCGGGCAACCGGTGGACTTGTCGCGCCGCGAGCAATCGCTGTTGCAGGCGCTGCTGCACAACCGTGGCCGAGTGCTGTCCACCGAGCAGTTGAAGGACAGCGTCTACGGCTTCAATGACGAGTTGGAGAGCAACGCGCTGAACGTGCATATCCACCACCTGCGCAGCAAGCTCGGCAAGGGCATCGTCGAAACCGTGCGTGGTCTGGGCTATCGCCTTGGGCCGGCCGATGGTGGAGAGCGGCAGAAGTGATGAGTCTGCGTCTGCGCCTGAGTCTGACCCTCGGCGCCGCGTTCGCCCTGATCTGGGCACTGGCTGCGGCCTGGATGCTCAGCGACTTGCGCAATCAGATGATGTTTTCCCTCGACCAGCGGCTGGTAGCCTCGGCGCGCATGGTCGCCGGGCTGCTGGAGCAACTGCCGGCACTGCCGAGCAAGGGCGAGGGCACCCATTTCAGTGCCGAACAATTGAACATTCCCGGCGGCATGGCCTGTCAGGTCAGTTCGTTGCGCGGGGAAATTCTGGCCCGTAGTCACAGCAGTCCCGAGCAAACCCTGGAAGCGGAAAAGATGGGCTTCCATGACCAGATGATCGATGGCGCGCCGTGGCGCAGTTTCACTCTCGCGCGGGGCGACGTGCGGATCACCACGGCCGATCGGCAGATTGAACGCGAAGCGCTGAACATGTCGATCCTGCTGGCGGCCTCGGTGCCGGTGGGCGTGGCGTTGCTCGGTTGCCTGTGCCTGTTGTGGCTGGGCATCGGCCAGGGGCTGGCGCCGCTCAACCGGCTGCGCGAAGCACTGATGCGACGTAATGCCGACTCGCTTGAGCCGCTGCAATTGCAATCGTTTCCCAGCGAACTGAAACCGTTGCTCGATACCCAGAACCAGCTGTTCCAGCGCATCGGCAAGACCATCGAGCGTGAACGCCGCCTGACCGGTGATGCCGCCCACGAACTGCGCAGCCCGTTGACGGCGATCAAGACCCACCTGCAAGTGGCACGCATGACCGAAGGCAGTGCCCGCGATCAGTCGCTGGCACGCGCCGAAGAGGGTGCCGACCGCATGCACCGCACGCTGGAGCAACTGCTGCTGCTGGCGCGGGTCGAGGGCAGTCTGTCGTTCGATGACGGCGTGCAGTGCAGCGCCGAACAGGTGGCGAAACTGGCGATGCAGGATGCGGCTGGTGGCGAGCGTCAGCGCATCAAGCTGCAATTGCCCAAGCAGCTCTCCAGTGCGCCGGTGCAAATGCCGGCGGTGCTGTCGATTGCCGCGTTGCGCAATCTGCTCGACAACGCCCTGCGCCATACCCCGGCGGATGCTGAGGTGGAGCTGAGCCTGGAAACGGTCGGCCAGCGCGCCCGTTTTGTGGTGCGCGACCACGGCCCGGGGATTGCGGCGCAAGATCTGCAGCACCTGACCCAACGCTTCTGGCGCAACGGCCAGAGCACCGGCTGCGGACTGGGCCTGGCCATCGTGCAAGCCATCGTCCAGCGCTGCGCCTGCACCCTGCATTTCGACAGCCGGCCGGATGGCTTGCGCGTCGAGTTGACCATGCCGCTGCAACCTGTCTGAACCAGCAAAAATCCCCTGTGGGAGGAGGGGTTGGAGCCGGGGGGGGGGGCGGGGGCCCGAGGGGGGGGTGGCGGGCGCCGCCGCGCCCGGGCGCCCGCCCCCCC